>NZ_JBDWHW010000239.1:0-24719 GCF_039975035.1 Hoeflea sp.
GAAATCATCGATTGGGGGCTTCTCGAAAAGGTCGCAGGAACGGGAAAGCCGGTTATCCAGTCGACCGGCATGGCCTCGTTGACCGAGATCAGCGAAGCCCTGGAGGTGCTACGTTCAAACGGATGCACCGACCTCGCTATACTGCATTGCATCTCCGCCTACCCCACACCCATTGACCAGGCAAACCTTCTGCGGATCAAGGCGCTAGAGGACAAGTTCGATGTGTGGGTGGGGTTGTCTGATCATACGATGGGCCTGACGGCCGGGTTCACTGCAGCCGCCATCGGTGCGCCGATATTCGAAAAGCATTTCACCTTGCGCCGCGCCGATGGCGGCGTTGATTCTGCATTCTCGCTGGAAAAGGATGAGCTCAGGGATTATTGCAACGGGATACGCGATGCACACGCGGCCCTCGGAGACGGCGATCTCGGCGAGGCGGAGGCCGATGCCGTCACCCGCAAGTTCCGTCGCAGCATCTATGTCGTGAAAGCTCTGGCGGCCGGCGAAACGGTGACCGGGCATCACGTCCGCTCGATCCGTCCGGGCAACGGGCTGTTGCCGCGCCATCTCAAGGAGATCATCGGCAAGAAAGCCGCGCGCGACATCGCCTATGGCGAGCCCGCCGAATGGTCGATGTTCGAGTGAGCACCGCAAGATGATCTCGCCGGAAGACATGGCAAGGCGGCGGCTCGCCCTGTTGCCCGCCAGGGGCGGCTCCAAGCGGATCCCGCGCAAGAACGTCTACCCCTTCATGGGCAAACCAATGATCGCCCATACCATCCTTGAGGCACAGGCGGCGGCGATCTTCGACAGGGTTCACGTCTCCACCGATGATGACGAGATCGCGGAAGTGGCCTTGTCTTGCGGCGCTGACGTCAATCCGCGCCGCCCGGACAGTCTCGCCGATGACGTAACGCCGTTGCTGCCGGTGGCGCGTTGGATCCTTGAACAGTTCGAGGCGCAGGGCGAACGCTACGATGACGTTTTTATCCTGTTTCCGTGCTCCCCGCTGCTTGAAGCAAAGGATCTTTCGGCGGCTTACGACGTCTATTGCCAGCATGGCGGCAAGCGTAATCTGCTTACGGTTGCGCGCGCACCAGTCTATCCGGAATGGTATTTCCGGCGGCAGGAAGACGGGCGGCTGGTTCCGATCACGCCTGGAGGCAGTTTCATTCGCGGACAGAATCTTGAGCCGGCGTTTTACGAAACGGGGACCTTCACCATCTTTTCGCGGGATTGGCTGATGGCTGCGTCCAGCCTTGAGGATGACAGCAACTACATCTCCTACGAACTGCCTTCCTGGAAGGCGATCGACATCGATGAGCCCGCAGATATCGAGTTTGCCGAGATGCTGTGCACCGCGCGCGATTCGATGCGCCGGATCTGAAGCCGGCAGCGTCTCACGGCGTCACCTCCGCTCGGTCTGTCACCCGGCGCCAGACAGCACCGTCCGAAAACGCCAGAACCGCACCGCCGGGATCGTCTTCAACATAGATTATCGCCCCCGCGCCGTTGGTTGAAGCCGACGGCAAGGTTGCGGCTTGATAGGCGCCCACGCGGGCCGGCCCGCCGACATGCAGTGCAGTTGTCGGCTCAATTACGCCGCCAATCCCGATTTTTCCGTCTGCTCCAACAAACAGGCGCATTTGATTGGACGTGTAAAACATCATCGGCTTGGCCAGTTCGCACACGAAATAGTATCCGTGGTCCTTGTGAACCTGCAGGTAGCCGCTGCGCGCCTGATCCGTCGCGTCATAGAACGCGATGAATGCACTGTTGCTGCTCATCCGGATGTCGCCGAGGACATGAAGAGGCGCCTGCGGATCGCTCAGGCCGCCGATGCCGACATGGGCGGAAGCTGGCGCCACGGTCATCGCCTTGCGCCATGTCCGGTTCTCGTCGGCAACCTTCAATGAGAGGGCATCGTCGCCGGCGATTCCGAACTCCGCCTTGCCTGAATAGCCGCTCTGAAAGAGCATCGACGCGGTGTCGGCGGGCGCTTGCTTGTTGACGTAAATCCGGTGATCCCCGGTTTCGTGATCGAAAAGGCTGGCGGGACTCCGGATCGACAAACGATTTGTGTTGTCGGCGACGGAGTTGACGGCCAACGTCGATACGCTCGCTTCGCCCAAGGCGTCGGTCCATCCGGTTCCGTCGAAGATGTACAGCGCGGACGCCTCAAGATCGTAAGCGCGCCATCCGGCCTTGGGTTCAAGATAAAGCCACCCGTTTCCCTGCCGTATGGCCAGGACTTGGTCCCGGCCTCCCATTCACCGGATGCCCCGCTTGCCACGATGTAGCGTTCACCTTCCTCGCTGGTTGGTGGCGGTGTGGTCTGGCAGCCGCTGACGGCACGCTGGACAAGAATGTCGAGCATCAGCAGCGCTTCGTTGTGGGTGACGTGTTTTTGCGCCTGGGAGGGCAGGATCAGGGGCAGACTCAGGCGATCGGTTGTGGACATGGGAACAACTCCTGTTTGCGGAGCATCCATTCTACGGCCCTTTGGCAAGGTGGGGACGAAACCACTGTCCTGGGATCTCACAAAGCGCGCATCAGCACGTCGGCAACGCGTGACGACCCGTGTCCATCAATGAGGCGGACAGAACTGAACGGACGCGCCAATTCCCGAACAATCCCTGTGGCGAGCTGTTTCGGGGCAAGCAGCGGACTGACTGGCAGGCCAAGCTTCGCGGCGGCACCGAGGGCTTCTTGCTGGTTGTCGATCAGGCTGATCCCGTACAACGGCTTGCCCGAGGCCAGTGCCTCGAGATAGCTGACGCCCAAGCCGGTCACCAGATTTCGGTACCTCAAAAACAGGCCTACCATGGGTTCATTGCATTCAAGCCGCACAGATTGTGGAATTGGCACGTCCGAGAGCGGTTCCGGCACGGCTACGCCGACCGTGCGGCCGTTTTGCCGGGCGATTTCCCCGGCCAGTTCGACGGCAAGGACGCAAAAACGTCTGGCGCCACCCAGAGTGACGAGAATGTCGCCGTCTTCGCCGGCTCCTCCGGGAGAAATGCGGCCAAATTCCGGGTCAATCAGGGCATAGCCCGGACCGAGGAGACACGTGGAAGCCTGCAGGTAATTCAGATCCGGCGCATAGAGGTTGTGATTGACGACCACGTCCGCGTCTATCGGACGGTCGCAAAGATCATCGACAACGCAGAGCAAGCCGCCAAACCCGCTTCGCAGCGACGCAAGGTCGAAATTGTAACCGTCGACCACGAGGATGTCGGAGGTGAATTCGGAATTCCGGTCGAAGGCAACGGCCTCTTCACCGGCCAGCGCCGCCACTCCATCCACACACCAGCCGATCCGGGCGCCGCGACCGGACAGGGCGCGGGCAAGCACCTGCATCCGGCGCAGATGTCCAAGGCCCGTGTCCGGACCGCAGGTCACAAGCATGGTCGCCGTCACACTCATCCGTGGCCGGTCGCAAGACGATCGATCGCCGCGGGGGTCTCGAGCACGGAATCGATCTCGGTGTAGCGTGCCGGCCGCCTTCCGCTTTCAATTTCCGCGAAGCGGTTGGCGCGGATCCGCACACAGCCCGCCCCCATTCTCACGGCAGCTTCGACGTCATGAGTCGGATCGTCGCCGATGATGATGGCGCCTTCGGCATGGCCGCCAAGCTGGTGCACCGCATCTATGAAGGCACCCGGCTCCGGCTTCCTCGCCTCCTGTTCCCAGCAGTACACCACGAGGTCCACCAGTCCGCTCAGGCCCAAGGCCTCAACTTTCGCCTTCTGCATGTTGACGTCCCCATCCGTCACGATGGCAATCCTGTAATCGCTTCTCAATGTCGCGAGGAGGCGTCTCACCTCCGGGTCGAGTGTGAGCTCAGGTTTGTGAAGACGGTAGCTCTTTACCAGTTCCCGGACGATGTCTGCCGGCAGTCCATAGGCCTCGATCATCCGGTCAAACAGGCCGGCGCGGCCGAACTTGCAATAGTCATAGCGCAGCGTCGAATACACCGAATCCGCGGTGTTTCCCGTTCGCGCCGCGATCCTCTGCGCGATGACCCGGTGACCGCTTCGGACATAAGCCGCTTCCGGATAGAGCGTGTCATCGAGATCGAACAGGACAATCGGACTCATGGCTTGTTTCCGGGCCATTGAAACATGTCTGTCTTGTAGCGGACCAGTCGCGTTCCACGGATTATGGGTCGGGGGTTGAGTGCCGACATGTCACCTGCGGCAAGGGCAATCACGCGCGCGGGGGAGTCCAGCCCCGCCGCAATCGACAGGCTTGAAGCGCCGCCAAAGCGGGGATTGACCTCGATGAATGACGGCTCCCCGTCCTCAAGCCGAAACGCCTGCACGGTGTTGTGACCACAAAGGCCGATCCTTTCGCACAACTCGAGGCTCAAGGCCTCAAGTTCGGGGTCCTCGACGACTGTCGAGATGACGGATTCGCCGTCGACCACCATGTCCCGGCTGCGCGCCACGGCCTGAACCGGTCGACCATCCAGCGACATCAGTGTGTCGATGGTGAACTCGCGGCTTCGTGCGGTGTCGACAAGCCGGTTGATCAGGTAGCCCGACAGATCGCCCGCGGCCTCGATGCCGGACGGGTCGCGAATGGCCATCGCCCCACGCCCTCCAGCCCCGTCGCGAGCCCGCACGAACACCGGCAGCATCGACGCGGCCTCATCGGGTTCGACAGCCGGCAGGACCGGCAGTCCATATTTCTGGAGCGTTTTCGTGAACCGGATCTTGTCCCGGCAGATGGCGATTGATTCGGGAGGGGAAACCAGGATGCGAATCCTTTCGCCGGCAAACTCTTCTGCGAGCTTGGCCAGGAGTACCAGTTCGCCATCGCGCGTGGGCACCACCAGGGTGATGCCGTTTTGGCGGCAAGCCGCGAGCAGCGCAGCCGCATAGGTTTCGGAATCCGGGTCTGTTCTGGGCAGCCGCACATACCCGTCTGAAAACAATGCGGCGATGCAAGTCTCTGCAATGTCGGCGGTGTAAAGAAGGTCACCACGTTCGGAGGCGGCCTTCCGGAAACATTGCGTCAGAGGAACCTTTGCACCGCTGCTGGTCAGGAGCACGTTTTTCATCACCGATTCTTCCCCGCCGCAGCGGCGTACAGGCGCTTGCCGCTCATTGAATGCGTATCGTAACCCTCATGGGCCGCCGCCAACACGAAACATCGCTCGATAGCATGTTGCAAAGCTCCATCAAGTTGCCCGGCTTCATGCTCATAAGCCATTTGATCGCCAAAGGGAATCGCCAGCACCTTGATCGCCTGCGGCCTGAACCAGAACATGGAGCCTTCGAAGAACGCCACGGCCGGTTGTTCAAGCGAGCCGACCGCCTTCATCGCCGCTGTAACCCGTTCGCGGTTGGCCATCCAGTAGGCTGGCCTGGTCCTGTAGCAGGCCGCCCAGCCCACAACGCCAACTCTCGGAGACTGAAACTGATTCGCGGCCTTGCGGATCTGCATGTCGGAGCCGCCAAGCATGGCAAGCAGCATCCGGCGCCGGATGCCGCCATTAAGAAGATGCGGGCTGCGTTTGGTATGAAGCTTGAGAACCGCATCGAAATCGTCAAACACCCCCTCCGCAAGCAAGTGCAGGAGCGGGGCAATATCACGCCCCCGGTTTTCCAGCACCCGAATCGTCGCATCGACGCCTTCGAAGCCCGCCCTAACTTTGTCCAGTGTCTCCGGTGTGGTGGTAACGACCAGTTTCGACCCCGCGGGAAAGCGCCGCCAGATATCGAGAATCTCGGGGAGCATGTCGGGATAAAACACGTGGGCGACCATGCCCAGTCTGGTCGACTGAACGTTATCGGCCGATCTCTGCGAACGGTGTTGCCATCTCTTCCAGAGAGCCTGGCCGGATGGAGACAGAAAAACCAGACCGAAAGCCACTTCCATGGCCGTGCCCGCGGCAAATCGGATTTTCCTCAACAGGGTCATCATCGTTTCACGGGCTCCGTCTTTGCAGGCTTCGGTTCCTGCCCAGGTCTCTCAGCGAAGGCGGTGCGGCAGTATCCACGGGCTTTCCGTTGCTCGGCTGGGTGCTTGGGGCCAAGCTTGACCCGTAGGAACAAGCAAACCCTTTTTGATTACCCAATGTTGCTCTTTTCCAGAATTGATTTACAACGCCGACAACGACGAACCAAGCGAACCCCACAAAAACTATCAGGTTCCAGCCGATGGCCAAGATACCGTTTGTAAACAGAACCGGATTGGAAGACCGCTTTCACGATGAGCGCCGTGAGTATATTGAGAACAATGAGCGCTACAAGAATGGCGAGTATCTGGATCAGCCATTCGTGTTCTGTTCCCGTCAATCACTGACCGGCAGCCTTTTCCGAATCAAGCTCTACGAGAAGATCCTTGATGTCCATGGCGCCATCATCGAATGCGGCGTTCATCGCGGCAACAATTTCATGTTGCTCAATCATTTGGCATCCATCTACGAACCCTACAATCTCACCCGCTCGATCATCGGTTTCGATACATTCGAGGGCTTCCGGAGCCTGAAGGACGATGTCGACACGAATGTCGACGAGAATCATTTCTCCGACTCCTGTTATGCCGATATCGCGCAAGGATTGCAGCTTTCCGACATGAACAGGGCGGTGCCACACATCCAAAGGGGAGAATTGGTGCGAGGCGACGCAACCGATACAATACCCCGCTACGTCAAGGACAATCCTCACCTTGTTGTCGCGATGCTATATCTCGATTTCGATATCTACGAACCCACCAAGGTTGCGCTCGAAACCATCCTTCCGCTGATGCCCAAAGGCGGGATCGTTGCCTTTGATGAACTCGCCGTGCGACACTGGCCCGGCGAGACCCGCGCATTGAAGGAGTTCGTTGACCTAAATAATTTGCGGATTCGCCGTTTTCCTTTCGAAGCTTATGCTTCCTACGCGGTTATCGGGGAATAGCCCAAAGCGGACGGCGAAGATTCGGACAGCCAGGATTGGATCTCAGCGTGAACAGAGAACGGGGTATGACCCGAATAAAGCGCGCGGTTCACGGACGTGTGATTTACCCCGCGTTTCGCAAGATGCACCGCTTTGTCGTCTACAGGCAAAACACCTGGTTGCCCGACATCCTGGAACCACTAGTGCGTTTCAGCGCGCTGACCGGGAACCAGGTTTTCGTCGACCAATGGGCCGATAACCTGAGGCGGATGGGCCTGCGGCAGCGGCAGATCGAATTCCTCGACTGGGCAGCCGAAAATGTCGATGAATCAAAATACAAGACAAGGGCTGTGCTGGCTCGCGCCGCAAGCGGTGAACTCGATTCCCGCGAATTGGGCGAAATCGTTCGGCTTGGCTCGGGAGCTTCCAACAACTTTTACGACTACCTTAGCCTTCTGAAACTCGACCTCGCGACGTATGCAGAGAGTCACAATCAGGATATCTTCGGATTTGGAGAGCAGAAAAGCCATTCTGAAGATATAGCGTCACGCGCCTACCGACTCATGTGGCTGGCCCACCAGGTCAACAATGGCGCCAAGGTCGATCACTATGCCCGGACCTATGCCCGGCTTACGAGTTACGAACTCCCCTCCATTCGCAACATAATTGTCAACGTCGCCGCTCCTTCCGGGCGACATCATCTGGCGATCGAGCTTCTTGATCAAACCGAAGCGCGACTGAAAGAGGCAAAAGCGCGCAAAAGCCGCCGCGCCTCTGGTGAGCCCCGGTCGAAGAGCGTCCCGAGCATCGAGGAGATCGATTCGCAGCTCCGGGAACTTCACACGATTCGCAACCAGGCTCTTTACGAGTTGGGTCTCCCGCTGGATCGGAGCGTCCAGCGGGTCTCGCCCAATTCCGCGCGGAACCCGAAGCAGCACTACTGGGCGGCCCTGTTCGCCAAGCAGAACGATGACGCCGAGGGACTCGTTGAACACATGCACCTCTATTTGCAGCATGCTTCTGAGGGTTCCGGCGAGTATGTTCATCTGGCTCACTTCCATCTCGCGTGCCACTATGAGGCAGTGTTCGACAACGAGCGCGCCGAATTTCACTACATGCAGATGTTGTTGGCCGAGGGGGTTCCCTACTATCTCCCCAATACGACCTGGCGGTATGTTTCCTTTCTGATGGCTCTGGATCGTTGGCCGGAGGCGGCTGCCATTCTTGCACAGGCCGGTAAGATCCTGTGGCTCAACTATCGGGGGTTCTCGAAAATTCCCTTTGCCAAGCGGTACGCGACCGGCCATTTGATTCCTGAAGGCAAGTTCGTGATGCTTGGTTGCCAGGGCCTTGGTGACGAAATCATCAGGCTGGGGTTGCTCAACAGATACCGCAAGCTAGATGCCGACATCGCCGTAACTGTGGATCCTCGCATGCAGCCCCTGCTGGCGCGATCCTTCCCGGACCTGGAACTCATTCCGATCTCCCGGCAAAGCGGCAAATTCGCGGTCAGTGAGGCAGAATACTGGAAGGACCGCGAGGGCATCCCCGATGATTCCGATTTGGCGCGGATTACCCGAAAGGGCATCGAGGCTTTTCACAAATGCAGGGATCTGATCATTTCCGAGGATGTGTTCCTTCATTACGTGACGCAGCACGGCAAATTCAGATCCAGCGGTCAGGTTCCCTTACTGAAGGTCGACCCGGAGATCCTCAGATCCGCGCGTGAGTGGATCGATTCCCTTCCTGGCGTCCTGAAGGTCGGAATTTCCTGGCGCAGCGGCTTTCGCGACAAGATCCGGAGCGAATCTTATGTGGACGTGATGGATCTCGGCCCGGTGTGGTCGCTGCCCGGCGTGACGTTTTTCTCACTGCAATATTCGGATACCGACGAAGAAGAAGCCGAAATACTCTCCAATTTCGGTGCGGTTCTGTACAAGATGCCCGGTGTCGACCGGCGCGACGATCTTGAGGAACTTGCCGCCCTTTCCGTCGCCGCGGACGTGGTGATTGCGCCGGGAACGGCGGCGCGGGAACTCGCGGGCGCGGTTGGCGCCAATACACTGTCGTTGACAACCACTCCTGTTCTGCCCGATCTCTGGCGGACGGAAGAGGACCGTGAGGTCGACACGATTTTCCCGTCGATCCGGCACCTGAACACCTTCCACTACAAGAACAAGAAGGGCGTTCTCGAGGAGCTTGCTCGTCGGCTTCAGACACTGGCAAGCGAACGTGAAGGCGGAAACCAGGCGACAGATGCTTGAACTATTGCCCAACAGCGAACTCTCTGTGGAACAACGGTATCTTGCCGGTCTTGAGTTGTTTCGATCTCGCCCGATAGACGATCTTGACGCTGAATTGTCGAAACAAGCCGCGGATCCCAGTGATTTTGATCGGATTTATCCGGTCTGGGCGCCTTTCCTGCAGGAATGGAACTATTTCAACCATGCCATACGATGGCATGAAAACGCCGTCAGGAACGGACATAGTCCGTATGACATCAGCAGCCTCATAGCCAGTGTCTGGGAAAAGCGTGGAAACTCGGCTGCACTCTCCATATGCGACGAGTTCGATCCGGTGCTCGATCAGACCTCCTACCGGATTAATGGCGACAGGTTCCATGTCGACAAAGCCCGTGAGGCGATCGCCGGTTTCAAGCGGATGATCGCCTACGAAGATGGCGCAGACATGCATCCAAGAGAGGTGGCCGAAAACCTTCACGACGCGCCACGTGGTGCGATCTGGGAGCGGAGTTGGCAGCTGTTGCGCATCTCTCAGAATGAGCGCCTCGCCCGGATGGCAGCCCTTTATCCGTATATTTACGGCAACGATCCCGGACCCACGCTTGATGCGGTGGAGGCGTTTCTCGTCCCCGGCAAACGTTGGGACTCCATTGTCGAACTGGTCGACGCCGCACGCGAGAAAGGCGACCTTCGTCACGGGCAAGCAATGCGGCTGTTGCATTGGCAGCAAATCGCGGTGGAGGCTTGCGGGGATACCCGCCGCTCAGGTCTGATTGCGGCCGAAATCGATTCCCTGATCAATGGCACTGAATCACCGGAGGACGACCCGCACAGACTTTCGCTGGCCGCGCTGCGACTTTGGCATCGCTACCGGGAGGCTGGCGGGTCAGATACGGGGACACTTTCGGATCTACTGGCCCTGGCGGAAGATTTGATTGGACGGCTTGCCCCGGGACAGCCGCGGATCGAGGCATCACCGGATCTGACCATGCTGATCGCCCATATCCTTGAGGATCTCGGGGACAGTGCTGAGGCTCTCAAGGTTTACTTGGAGGCGTCAAGCAGCGATCCCGGAGGATACCTGCCCGAGCCGCACTGGCGGGCGTGCTCCTTTCTGGCGGGTGCGGGACATTGGCGGGAAGCCGCACAGATCCAATGTGCGGGTGCCGCAGGGAACTGGATCAATTATCAAACCCCTGCCAGATTGCAGCCGACCGAGCGCCATGCCAGTGGCAACCTGCTGCCCAGGCGGGCGGTGATGCTGAACACGAACGGCATCGGCGACGACCTTTGGCGGGTGTTCATGCTCAGGCAAATGCTGAGGGGAAACCTCGAATATGCCTGTGTTGTCGACGAGCGTCTTGTTGCCTTGCTGGAGCGCTCGGTGCCGGAAATCGAGTTCATCACCCGGTCCCGGACGACGGGTATGCACCAGGTCACCGCAGAACAGTTTCACGAAGAGCGGGAAGGACTCCACCGGTCGATTGAATCGACCATGACAAGCGTGGCCATCATGAGGAAGATCGAAAGCTATGGCGATGTGGTGATCTCCGAGGACGTCTTCGCCGCCTATTTCACGGCCGGTGGCCGACTTCCGGCCGATGCTCCGGAATTCCGCCTTGTTGCTGACACGGGGATGACAACGGCCGCCCGCGAATGGCTGGCGGGCCTGCCGTCCGGAAACATCAATGTCGGCCTTTCCTGGCGCTCGGGGAGGATCCACCGAAATCATTACACCATCGATGAACTTGGCCCCATCCTGACCTTGCCCGGGATCAACTGGGTGGTCCTTCAGTACCTGGTGACCGAAGAGGAAATCGATGAAGCAAAGACCCGCTTCGGCGCCGACCTGCACATGATGCCGGGGGTCGATCTGATGAACGATATCGACCGGGTCATGGCGCTCGGCGCATGCATGGATATCATGCTGGCGACGCCTTCCACCATTGAACCTCTGGTGGCCATGACGGGCATTCCAACCCTGTCACTTGCCGCCGGATACGGAAGTGTTTCACAATACCGCATATCAGATGACGGCGAGACGGACCGGATGTTGCCCAATCTCACCCATCTGAGCCAGAAGCGATATGGCAACAGGCAAGGTATCGTCGAAGAGGCGGCACGGCGACTGACCGCATTCATCCAGTCTCGCCGCATATCGTGATTGTGCCCCTGAACCAATGGGCGCCCAAACGTTCGCTGAAGGATGCATGAGATGAGAATGGCCATTCTTTGCCGGG
The DNA here is from genome assembly GCF_039975035.1 of Hoeflea sp. Lineage (GTDB taxonomy): Bacteria > Pseudomonadota > Alphaproteobacteria > Rhizobiales > Rhizobiaceae > Hoeflea. Next base: position 11,374 of record NZ_JBDWHW010000239.1, read on the forward strand.
GGTCGCAGTCTCACGGACTTGGTCATCTATACCGTGCTGCGAGCTTCGCCCATGTTGCCAATCGCTCCCACGAAATAGCGATAGTCGCCGTAGCGGACGAAGAATTCCTCCCGGTTTTTGGCGAACTTGAAACGCGGACCACCATGGTTTCCTCGGACTCCGAAGCGGCGGCAATCGTATCCGCCGGCCGTTTCGACGTCTGTGTTTGCGACTGTATTGCTCTGAGCACGGCCGCATTTACGGCCATCAGGACCAACACGCCGACGGTGGCTTCGATCTCCCCGGTTTTCGAACATGCCGACAGGACGGATCTGTTCTTCACCCGCAGTTCGGACGTGAACGGCATACAAGGACCGAAGATCTTTGCCGGACTAGCCTATGCCATCATCAACAGCCAGTGCCGCCCGATTGCCGACAGCCAGCACGAAACCGCACTGGCGCATCCCTCGTTGTCGGTGATGCTCAGCTTCGGAGGAGCCGATTCAGACAACCACTCCGGCTTGATGGTTGAATTGCTCCGGGATGTGAAAATGCCCCTGCTGTTGTGGATCATGCTTGGCGACGGCTACTCCCATTCTCACGACACGCTGGTTTCGAGGCTCAGCACAATACGCCGCCACGAGATCATTCTGGCCAGGACCAACCGGTCGATGTGGAGTGTGGCGGCGAACTGCGCGGTCGGAATCCTCTCCAGCGGCATGTCCACGATCGAGGCAATTTATGCCGGCTTGCCGGTCATCTCGGTCCGGCGCAGCGGCGATCCATCGGCAGGCATTGCCACGGAGTATGATGCGCTGTGCATAAATGGTGGCCAGTTCTTCGATGGCAGTTATATGGGCATCAAGGATACGATCGAGGAATTGAGTTCATGCCGCGACACCTTGCGGGCGCTTCGCCAGCGCCAGAAAGGCCTGATAGACAACAAGGGCGCGCAGCGCGTGCTTGAGGCGATCGAGTCCCACGTCGAGCCAATGCCGGAACAAGTCGATGACAGGGTCTGAGGGAATGAAAACCGCCCCGCGCCTGGGCGCGGTTGTTCTTGCCCGCATGGATTCGGCGAGGCTGCCCGGCAAAGTGCTGGCCGAGGTAGCTGGCAGACCGCTGTTGAGCTACATCATCGAGAGGTTGCCCGGGGATATCGTCTCGGATCGGATTGTCATTGCCACCTCCTCGCGCACCGTTGATTTGCCGATTGTGGAATTTGCCGCGGCAAACAGCATTGCCTGTTATCGCGGAAGTGCGACCGATGTGACCGATCGTTTTCTCGCTGCCGCACGGAGCCTGCGATTGGACGGCGCATTCCGCGTCAACGGCGATTCTCCGTTTGTCGAGGCGCGACTGATTCGCGAGGCGGCCACATTGTACCGTCCCGGGGCAACCGGGTTGATCACAAATCTCACTCCCCGATCCTATCCTTACGGGGTAAGCGTCGAACTTGTTGACGTCAGGACGCTTGCTGCGTTAAGCAAAGTGAGACCGGACAGCGAAACGATGGAACATGTCACCCGTATTCTTTACCGCGACCTGCCCGAGAATCAGACTATCGGGCTGACATGTGACAGCGGGCGCGCGGCAGAAGACTTGACTGGTATTCGATTAACGATAGACACGTCCGAGGATCTGGAGAGATTCAGGCGCTTCGTGGTTGATCTTGATCAGCCGTTTCTGAATGTGGACCACATGAGCGCGGTTCGAAGTGGCTACTTCCGATAGCACATGCTCGCGGCACCAAGACGGAACAGCATCAATGACTACGATTTTCAATGTGAGACCCCGGGCCCTGAATGTTGGCAACGATGTTATCGCCAGGGGGCTCAAACAGTTTCTGGCCGAGGCGTTTCAGGAAGAAGTCAACCTGATTTCCATTCCCGCGACCTCAAAATATGAAAGCCACAACAAGGCCGGACTGAACGCGGGCACGATCTACCAGGTCAACCAGTATGGACACGGCGTCATCGTCGGCGGCGGAAACCTTTACGAGAACGGCGAACTCGAATTCGACATGAACGCCATCGACCAGTTGGAGCCGCCCTTGATGTTGTTCAGCCTCTCGATGGGTCGCGTCTACGGCCGCAACGGCAAGTTGACGCCGCGTACCGACCGGATGCCGCTTGATCGAATCCGCAAACTCAATGCAAGGGCGCTGGTCAGCCACGGGAGATGTCAGGCGACGCTGGACTACATGGCGGAGAACGGCATCGACAACGCCGTGCTGGGGGGATGTCCGACGGTTTTCCTGAACGAGACCAGGTCCAGCCTGCCCACAGTGGCTGCGGCAAATTCCGGACTTACCCTTGTCTCCATTCGCAACCCGGCGCTGATGAACATTCCGCCTTCAGACAAGGCCAAGGTCAAACGCGACATCGACGCGATTGTGGCATTGCTGCGCTCGCAGGGACATGATCGCGTCAAGCTGCTTTGTCATGACATCAGGGACATCGAGTTCGCCGCTGCTTTCGAGGGCGTCGAATACATCTTCAACGAGGATTCGCTGACGTTCCTCGCCATTCTGGCCGAAGCCAGGCTTCTCGTTTCATACAGGCTTCACGCCACGCTGCCGCGCCTGTCCTACGGCCTGCCATGCGTCAACATATCCTACGACGAGCGGGCCAAGAGCCTGATGGAAACAGTCGGCTTCGGCGAATGGGATATCGACATGATCCAGTGCGACGACGTGGTCAAGGAGGTCACCTCGCGGCTCGATGACTTTGGCCGGCTTTGGAAATTGCGTGATGAGGCTGCTTCGACCCACGCCCACCTCCGGGAGGTCGCCAGTCGGGGTTTTGCACAATTTGCCAGGGCGGTAAGAGAGTTTCAGGCGGCCACCTGAACAGGAAATGGATCCCGCACCAGTGGCGGCTCCAATGCGCAGAACCAACGGGTGCCGCAACTCAAGCGGTGCCGAAGCCGAGATTAGGAATACCCATGACTGGTCGAGTTCATATCATAGCCGAGGCGGGAACAACCCATGAAGGCAATGCCACCACGGCGCTCGAATCCGTGCGCTTGGCTCAAGAGGCCGGCGCCGATTCGATCAAGTTCCAATTCATCGAGCCCGAGGAACTCTACCTTGGTCAGATCCGCGAGAACGGACAGCTTGTCGACAATCCTCCGATCGCCGCACGGACGGCACAAAAGCTTTCGGATGAACAATGGCGGCAGGTCGCTCAGGAAAGTGTCCGGCTTGGCATTCCTTTTTCGGCGTCCGTGTTCGGACCCATTTCCCTGGGCAAGCTCAAGGCGATGGATCCCCCTTATATCAAGATAGCCTCAACCGACACCACCAACATTCCGCTCATCGAACTGGCTTGCGAAACTGAAAAAACGGTTCTTCTTTCGACAGGCATGTCCGACCTCGGCGAGATAGAAGCCGCGGTAAACGCCATTGAGCGCTGCGGCGCAAAGGATGTTGTGCTGCTGCATTGCGTTTCGGCCTACCCTTGCCCGGTCGAAGCGGCCAATATCGGGTTTGTGAGGGTCTTGCGCGAAGCTTTTGGCCTGCCGGTTGGTTATTCCGACCACACGGAAACCTCGGTCTCAGCAATCGCCGCGGTCGCACTTGGCACCACGTGGATCGAGAAGCATATGACCCAGGATCGTGCGTCGCCGATCGGATACGATCACTCCTACGCCATGGAGCCGCAGATGCTGACCGATTTCATCGCGGATATCCGGGCCTGTGAAGCCGCGCTTGCCGTCAGGTCGCCGAAAGTCGGAGAAGCCGAAGCCGCGGTTAAGAGCCGTGCACGCCGGGGTCTGTGGGCAGCGCGCGATCTTCCCGCGGGCCATGTCGTAACAGCCGCAGACATATTGCCGGTTCGTCCGGCCGGTCCGCTGTCGCCCGCGGATGCGGAAAAACTCGTTGGCAGGACACTGGCGCAGCCGATCCTGAAATCGGAACCATTCAGGTTGGAGATCATCGAGCCGTGACAAGCTATCCACTGCTGCCAGGCATAGACCATTCATCCCGGTTTGACCCGGCGGGGCATATCAGCGACCAGGTGCTTACGGCCGGGCTTGCGCCGGTGCCGCCTAAGCAAACGGATGCGGAGCTCGAGACCCTCGTTGAAAGGATCTGCGAGAGTTACATTGCCGCAAAGCGTGACCAGCAAGGCTTGTCTTCCGAATGGATGCCGGAGGGTGAGTGGTCGAACCATCCGATCCATGATGCGGCTTTTCGCAATGCCTTGCAGACACGCTCTATCGAGGAAGCCGCACTGACGCTGCGCGATTTCTGGCGCAACAGCCTCGCGCTGATCGTCAAGGAATATGCGTCTTTTGAAGCCCTGTCCGATCCCGATAGCCCCATGCGGCAACGGTTCGCCCACAACATCGTGCGCAACTGGCTCATTACCCGCGAACTCACCGGAACGGACGTCGAGGAACTCGCCACCGCACCGGTGGGAAATCCCTGGGGCTACGAGATCAATGGCACGGTGATCTCGCCGAAGGCGTGCCGCTACCATCTGATGTCACGGGACTTGCGTGGCATGGTCGGCGGGCTGAACGCTCCCTTGGTTGGGGAAATCGGTGGAGGATACGGCGGACTGACGGTGGATTTCATGACCCGGGTACCGCACGCGGCATGGATCAATTACGACCTTCCCGAAACGCTTGCCATTTACAGCTACTTTGTCGCCGGCGCGTTGAGTGCCGATCGGGTCGTGATGTACGGGGAAACCGCGACGCCAACCGACCGGGGTAATATAGCCCCCGGAACGGTCGCCGCCATGCCGAACTTCGCCATTCGCGATCTCGGCCCCCGAAGCCTCGATGCGGTTGTCAATATGTTCAGCCTGTCGGAGGTTGGCGCGAAACCGCTGGCGGCCTATGTCGAGCGAATCCAGACGGTTGCCGATGGCTGGTTCGTCCATCATAACATGGATCGTGCCAGCGTAATCAACCGCGGTCATGAGCGCATTCCGGCGTCCCGTTTTGGGATCAATCCGGACACGCTTCCGCTGATCGCCACCGGGTTCGATCCGTTTCATGGACTTCATGGTGACTACCGCTGGTACATCCACCGGAGGGGGCAGCGCTGATGCCGCTTTCGGAGGCCGACATAAGACCGAAGCATTTCGATGATCTCCGGTTTGCCGCGCAGAAGAAGGACGTCGCCCGGCTGGCTGCGCGGGTCGAGGAGTTCGTGTCCAGCGATTGCGTTGCCTGCGGCGCCACCGAAAGCCAGCCCAAACACAAGAAATTTGGCTTCAACTGGGACCAGTGCGGCAAATGCGGAACCGTGTTCATGAATCCGCGTCCGCCGGTTTCGGTGCTTGGCGATTTCTATGCCGGGTCGGAGCTCTACAAGGTATGGAACGAAGTCATTTTTCCTGCGTCGGCGGAAGTCCGCAGAAAAAGCGTGTTCCAGCCACGGGTTGAACGGCTTCTCGATATCTTCGGCGGGCAGGACCGGAGTCCAGGTACGCTTATCGAGGTGGGGGCCGCGCATGGGCTGTTTTGTGAAGAGGCCGTGAAAACGGGGCGGTTTGACCGCGTGATCGCCATAGAACCCTCAGAGGCCCAGGCGCGGAGTTGCCGTGCACGAGGACTGGAGACCATCGAGGCGACGGCTGAAAGTTCCACCGGGCTTGATCAATCGGCTGACGCCGTTGCCGCGTTTGAAACCATCGAGCATGTCAGCGACCCCGGCGCTTTTCTTGCCCAGATCGTGCGTTTTCTGAAGCCGGGCGGTCTTCTGGTTTTGACGACGCCAAACTCGGCGGGCTTTGATGTCGAATTGCTCGGCACTGCTTCGGACCAGGTTTATCCCGAGCACGTCACTCTTTTCACGCCCCGCGGTCTCGAAGACCTTCTCGAGACGGCAGGTCTGGAAACGATGGAACTGACCACTCCGGGAAAACTCGATTGCGACATTGTCCGCAACAAGGTCCTGTCCGGCGAGGTGGATCTCTCAGGCAACCCGTTTCTCAGCCGTGTCCTGATCGAGCAATGGTACGAACTCGGCGAGCCCTTTCAGTCATTCCTGGCCGACAATGGTCTGTCGTCTCACATGTGGGCAATTGCGCGAAAGCCGCAGCTGAGCAATTGAGGCCCCGGTCATGAAGATTGCCGTCATCGACTATGGAATCGGAAATGTGAGATCGGTGGTCAACGCCTGCGAGCGGAAATCGGTCGCCGTTCAAAGGGTTATCAACGGGGAGGAACTCGCGCGATACCAGCCCGACAAGGTTATCCTTCCAGGTGTGGGCGCGATCGGTGCCGCGCTTGGTCTGGTGCGCGAAAGGGGCTTCGAGGACGTACTGCGCGAAATGGTGATCGAAGGGTCCACGCGTTATCTGGGCATCTGCGTGGGCATGCAGATGCTTGCGGAAGACTGCGAGGAGTTTGGAAGTCACCGAGGGCTCGGATGGATCGGCGGCGTAACCAGGCGCCTTCCTGCCGAGGACGGGTTTCGCGTTCCCCATATCGGCTGGAACAGCATCGCGGTGAAGACTGGGGCAGGGCCGCTCCTTGCGCCTTCGGATGGCCGGGATTTTTACTTCGTTCATTCCTATCATCTCGATTGCGATCAGCAGGCGGTGACGGCCACAATAAGCTACGGGATCGATTTCGTCGCCGCCGTGAGTTTTGGCAATGTGACGGGTGTGCAGTTTCACCCCGAGAAGAGCGCCGAGGAAGGGCTTGGCCTCATTGGCAGATTTCTGGAGGAAGTCCCGTGTTGAAGCGACGGCTGATACCGGTCCTCTATCTCAAGGACGGATGGATGGTCCGGAGCCAGGACTTTGCCCTGCATCAATTCATTGGAGAGCCGGTGGCCCATGTCGAACGCATGATTCAGTGGGATGTCGATGAACTGATTATCCTGGATATTGGCGCGGAGGACTCGGTGTTCGATCACCACCGCAACGACTATCGATATCCTCCCGTGATGACGATGCTCGAGTTCATTGAACGAACCAGTATACAGTGCAATATCCCGCTGACATTCGGCGGCAGAATCCGTTCCGTAGCTGACATAGGGCTGCGCATCCGCAATGGCGCGGACAAGGTCACGGTCAATTCCATGCTTTACACCGATGCCGAGGGCGTTGAGGCAGCCACCAGGGAGTTTGGAAGCCAGGCCATCGTCGCAAGCATCGACTACCGAACCGTCGAGGGCGCGCCACAGGTGTTTTTCGGGCGCGGCAATCGGCCGACGGATCTCGATCCCGTCATTGCTGCAAGAAAGGCCGAGGCGCTTGGCGTGGGCGAGATACTGCTCAACAGCATGGATCAGGACGGCTCCGCGAGAGGGTATGATGTTGACACTGTCCGGTCTGTTGCAGATGCTGTCTCGATCCCCGTCGTTGCGTGCGGAGGCGCCGGCGACAAGCAGCACTTCCTTGATGTGCTGCAGCAAACAGAGGCTTCGGCGGCGGCGGCCGGCAACATTTTCCATTTCAAGGAAAACGCCTATCCTCAGGCAAAACGCTTTCTCAGATCCCAACTGGATGACATCCGATGAGCCGGACCTACATGACTACGCCCCCCAAACTGAGATGGTGCAGCAAATGCGTCTACCCGAGTTCATCCGCGTTGCCTCTGGCCTTCGACGACAATGGTGTTTGCACGGGATGCAGGGTGAGCGAGTTGCGGCAGAAAGTGGATTGGGACGGTCGTCTGAAAGACCTTCTCGAACTCGTGGAGCCTTACCGGAAATCCACCGGATATGAATGTGTGATCGGTGTATCGGGCGGCAAGGACAGCTACTTCCAGACCCATTTCGTAAAGGAAATTCTTGGCTTGCGGCCGCTTCTGGTCACCTACAATGGAAACAACTATCTCGACACCGGTTGGGAAAACCTTTTGCGAATGAAAGAGGTTTTCAATGTCGACCATTACATCGCTTCACCCTCGATCAGCATGCTCGTCCGAATGAATCGCCTGGGCTTCCGGCTGACCGGCGACATGAACTGGCATGCCCACGCTGGTATTCAGACGCTCCCGATGAAAATGGCGACCCAGTTCGGCATAAAGCTCGTTTTTTATGGTGAGCACGGATGGACGCTGATGGGCGGGATGCTTTCCCATGGAGACGATCCGGAATTCACCGCGCGCTGGCGCAAGGACATGGCGCTCAGAGGCTACGATTGGTATGACTTCGTCGGTGACGAGGAAGATCCGGTCAGCGAGCATGAGCTGGAGATGTTCCGTTACCCGAGCGACGACGAAATCGAGGCCAATGGAACGCGCGGCATCTACATCGGCAACTACGATCGCTGGGATGCCAACGAACACACGAAACTGGTGCAGGAGAGATACGGCTGGAAACAGTCTCCGGTTCCATTCGAGCGCACCTATCGGATCTCGTCAAACCTGGACGATCGTTATGAGAACGGCGCCCACGATTATCTCAAGTATGTCAAGTTCGGTTACGGTCGCGCTTCCGATCATGCGTGCAAGGATATCCGGTCCGGCAAGATGACCCGGGAAGAAGGGATGGAGATGGTTCGCCGCTATGACCACGTCAGGTCATCCGATATCGATTTTTGGCTCAACTATGTCGAGCGCTCGAAGCATTGGTTCGACGAAATCGCCGACAGGTTCCGCAGTCCCCGGGTGTGGGGCAGGACGGAGAGTGGCGAGTGGGTCAAAGAGAATATCTGGGAGCAGGTCTGATCACCATGATCGCGACGTCCGGTCAGGCAAGTCAAACCTTGCAGGCTCGACATAATGATCTATTTTGGCACCAACGGTTCGACCCTATCCACGTGCGCTGCAATTCGCTAAATATCGCAATCCCCAGGCGGAACATTGGAATTTGTTAATGCCCAGACGGTTTATTGGTTACGGTCGGCAATCCATCGAGCAAGGCGATATTGACGCTGTCGTCAATTGCCTCACCGGCGACTACCTCACACAGGGACCGGCAATCGAAGCCTTCGAGTCCAGTGTCTGCGAGTATCTCGGAGCACGGCATGCTGTTGCGGTGTCCAGCGGAACCGCAGCGCTGCATGTGGCCGCGATGGCTGCCGGAGCCGCCCCCGGAGTCATTGGCGTGACACAGACGATGACCTTCGTGGCCAGCGCCAATAGCCTTGCCTATTGCGGTGCTGACGTTTGTCTCACCGACATAGATCCGGACACGATGTCGATGTCGCCTGAAGCGCTTTCGAACCATCTCGACCGGTATCCCCAAACACGAATCATAATTCCTGTCTCCATGACCGGCCTGAGTTCCAACGGAGATGCCTTGCGCGATGTGGCGGGGCGTGAGCGCATCATCATCGAGGATGCCTCGCATTCGCTGGGCGCTGACCGTGAGGACGGCACCAAGATTGGCGCGCCGGGCTACGCGGACATGACCGTTTTTTCCTTCCATCCGGTCAAACCCATTACCACCGGCGAAGGCGGCATTGTCGTTACCGAGGACGACGAACTGGCGCGACGGCTCAGGCTCTTGCGAAGCCACGGGATAGAGCGTGATCCGGATGCGCTGAGACCGGGCCACAAAGGCGAGCCCTGGTACTATGAACAGCAGGAACTGGGACTCAACTACAGACTGTCCGATATCCAGGCAGCGCTGGGCACAGCGCAAATGGGGCGGCTGGACAATTTCATCGCTCGAAGACGCGCGATCGCCGAACAATATGATCGCCGACTGTCGGGCCTGCCTCACATTCGGCGTTGCGGGGCGGACGCTGGGCAAAGAGCCAGATCCGGACACCATCTTTATGTGATCGGTGTGGACTTCGCGGCTGTCGGCAAGTCGCGATCCGAGGTCATGAACCTGTTGCGTCATCACGATATTGGATCACAGGTCCACTACATTCCGGTCCACCGGCAGCCCTGGTGGGAACATCGCTTTCTCAACCGGACCGACACGTTTCCCGCGGCGGAGAGCTATTACGAGGAATGCCTCTCGATCCCGTGTTTTCCGGGAATGAGCGACGATGAAGTGGATCACGTGATTGAAACCCTTGATGGAATTGTGAACGAGCGGATTTGATAATGCGTGTGGGCATAGCTGGACTGGGTTCAATTGGAATGCGGCATGCCCGCAATCTCAGATCATTCGGCGTCGAGGACATCGTGGGTTTCGATCCCGACCCGGAGCGACGGGCGAGCTTTCTGTCGTTGCTCGGCGGGACTGCCCATGCGGACTGGGCGGATGCATTGAAACACGGCCTCGATCTCGCCGTCATCGCGAGTCCGAACAGCTTCCACCTGTCACAGGCGATTGCGGCAGCCCGGCAGGGGATCCATCTCTTCGTCGAAAAACCACTGGGTCTTGATGCCGAAGAAGCCGGCGACCTGGCGCGGATCGTCTCCGGATCCGGGCTTTATGCTCATGTCGGATCAAACTGGAAGTTTCACCCGGCGTTCAAGCGGATGAAGGCTCTTGTCGACCAGGGTTCGATTGGCCGGCCCACCGGCATTCAGGTGATTGCCGGCCAGTGGCTGCCTGACTGGCATCCTTGGGAGGATTTCCGCAAGTCCTATTCGGCGCGGATCGACCTGGGGGGCGGTGCGGTCAACGACACTCATGAACTCGACTACATGAGCTGGCTTCTGGGCCCGGTCACCGGCATTCTCGGGATGACCGCGCGCTCCGGAGCGCTTCCCATCGAGACCGAGGATGTCGCCGTTTGCAGCATGCGCTTCGCCAATGGAGCGCTGGGAAGCCTAATGACCGACTATATCCAGCGCTGCCGCCGCAGGCGATACCATATTTCGGGTGACCGCGGCACCGTGGAATGGGACTTCCAGACCGGCCTGGTGCAACTGTTTCAACCCGGAGACGAGCCTGGCACGATCTATGATGAAACAGTTTTTGACCTGAACCAGATGTATCTAGACCAGATGCGTCATGTCCTTGAAGCAGTTCAATCGCGGGCTTCGCCTGTGACGTCGATTGACACCATGATCGCCATCATGCACCTGCAGTTGCAGTGGAAGCAGTCTGGACACGCTTCTGTCTTGGGGTGAAAAATAGGCCACCGCGCGCGTCGGCGCCCGCGGCAATACGGGATGCAAAGTCAGGAGACATGATGAAGACGGCCAGTTTCAATAGAATGAGATCATCGTTGATCCAGGGCTATTTTCTTGCCCTGTTCGACATAAAATCCCGCTATGTACGGTCGGTTCTGGGGCCATTCTGGATCACCCTGAGTGCGATGATCTTCATTTTCTCGATCGGTTTCGTCTGGTCCTTTCTGTTCAAGGTTCCGCTTTCGTTCCAGTTGCCCTTCCTGGCTATGAGCTACACGGTCTGGATCTTTTTCCAGGGAACGCTGCTGGAGGCGACGAGCGCGTTTCAACACGGCAACAGTTATGTCCGGGATCGGGGCGCGAACTGGCTGACATTCTGTTTTTTTGTGTATTTCCGCCATCTGATTTATCTCGTGCACAGCATAGGCGTGGGCTTGGTGCTGATGTGGTGGTTCGGTATGGGATCAATCGCCGGCTTCATCGAGGCGATTCCCGGGCTTGTCGTGTTTCTCGTGTTTGTTCTTTTGGTAGTTACGCCGGTTGCCATGATCTCCACACGCTTTCGCGATATCCGGGCGATCATCGAATCCAGCGCGGTGATGCTGTTTCTCCTGACGCCGGTGACCTGGTCTCCAACGATCCTGTCCGAGCGTGGGGCCGGATTTGTGAAATATAATCCTTTTGCCCAGTTGATGGCGCTCTGGCGAGACCCTATGCTTTTCGATGCCCATGCGCCCTTGTGGAGCTGGTCGGTTTCGGCGCTCGTGATCGCGCTTCTGTTGATCGCCAACTACTTGTCTCTGCAACGCATAAAACATGTCGCATTCTGGGTTTGATAAAGATGACGTTGATAAAATTGGAGAATATCCGCCTCGATTATCCGGTCGCCGACATTTCACACTACTCGTTGAAGCGGTTGGTCCTGGACACGTTGACCGGACGCAAACGCGAACTCGATTATGTGCGGGCTCTTGATGGCATCGACCTGGAAATTTCGGATGGAGAAAGGATTGGGCTTTACGGGCCGAACGGATCCGGAAAATCGACGCTTTTGCGGCTGCTCGCAGGCATCTATCCTCCGACCAAGGGCACCATGCTCGTCAACGGCACGCTCGCGCCGCTGCTCGGCCTCGGGGCTGGAATTCGTCCCGACATGTCGTCTGTTGACAACATCCAGATGCTGCTCAGGCTGGAAAGCACAAAGCCCACGCAGCAACTGATCGATCAGATCTGGGCATTCACCGAACTGGAAGATAGATACCGCGGCTATCCCCTGAAGACGTTTTCCTCGGGGATGCAGATGCGCGTACTTTTTGCAGTTGCCACCTATGCTTCCCGCGACATTCTTCTGCTTGACGAATGGCTCAGTGTGACCGATGCCGAGTTTCAGAAAAAGGCAGAGGAGCGAATGAACGAGATGGTCAACAAAAGCCGCGCGCTGATCATCGCTTCCCACGATATGGGCCTTCTTCAACGCCTGTGCACGAAAATCATACACATGCGAAGCGGCGCCATCGAAAAAATCGAAACCGTGGATCAGACCCCGTCAGCGTGAAACAGCCCTCACGCAAATACGAAATCCGCATCCACGGTCAGATTGGTTGCGTTAAATCCGACGACAACGATCTGGTCGCTACTTCCGGCAATCGTAACCACGGTATCGCTTCCCGACTGACCGATTTCAGTGTTGAGCGCTGTTGCGCCGGTGTAGGTCGTGAGGTCGATAAAATCGATCCCATCCTCGAAGTCGGTGATTGCATCCACACCCGAACCGACCTGAAAATAGAAGAAGTCTGAACCAGTTCCGCCGGTCAGGGTGTCACCTCCGGCGCCGCCTGTAAGCGTGTCCACACCGCTGCCGCCCACAAGCGTATCGAAGCCGCTCCCGCCATACAGCGAATCGTTTCCGTCGCCGCCGAGCAGGTAATCGTTTCCGTCGCCGCCGATGAGTTCGTCATTGTCGGCGCCCCCATCGAGCGAATCATTGTCTGCACCGCCGAACAGCCGGTCATTGCCCTGCTGACCGATCAGTGCATCGTCACCACCGCCGCCGACAATGACGTCATTGTCGTTCTCACCATACAGAATGTCTCTGTCGTCCCCACCGTCCAGCGTATCATCGCCGTCCCCACCGTTGAAGGTGTCCTCGCCACCGAATCCATAGAGTTCGTCAGCGCCGGCGAAGCCCTGCAGTCCGTTGGCAAAGCCGTTGCCGTAGAGAATATCGGCCTGGGCCGAGCCCTCGACATTCTCGATGCCAAACAGCGTGTCGCCCTCGGCCTCGCCACCGGTGCCGGTGCCATTGCCCAGATTGATCGTCACGCCTTGCGCCGACTGGCTGTACCGCGCGGTGTCGATGCCGCTGCCGCCGATCAGCACGTCTGCGTCAGCCCCGCCCTCGAGCCGGTCGT
>NZ_JBDWHW010000240.1:0-22316 GCF_039975035.1 Hoeflea sp.
GGCGGTTCCGGGCAGGATCTGCAGCAAGCCCCTGGCATTGGCGGGGGAGACTGCGGCCTTGTCAAATGCGCTTTCCTGCCGGGCGATCGAGTAGGCCAGCGCCTTGCCGGATCCGGAAATGTTGGCGCTGGTGGGCACTGCACCGAGCGGATAGGCTAAGGCTGCCACGTCTAGGCCGCGGTTCCAGGCAATTTTGCCGACCTGAAGCGATATCCGGTGATCGCCGCGTTTTTCGGCCATCGCGGCAAGGATCGCGACTTCGCCCGGACTGTCGATCTCCGCCGCAAGCGCACGGTAGAGAATATCGGCGCGCCAGTCGAAGCCCGCCTCCTCAAGTTTCTGGATGGCCTGCACAGCCTCGCGTCGCGCAAATCGCACCCGGTCTTGTTCTGAGGGCGAAGGGTAGGCGATGTTGAGGGACTTTCGCCCCAGTCTGGCGCTGGCGAGCTGGCCATAGAATGTGGAGGGAAACTGCGCGGCGAGGGCATAGTAATCCGCTGACTTGCCGCCGCCTCCGGCCTCCGCGGCACGGCCGAGCCAATAGTTGGCGCGGGCCTTGGAGATCTGGCCATCGGCGACGCTGAGAATTGCGGCGAAGTGTTTTTCCGCCGTTTTGGCGTCCTTGAGGCCCCGGAGCGCATACCAGCCGGCGTGAAATTCCGCTTCGGCGAAGTCCGCCGGACTTTGCGCAAGATGAGAAGCGGCCAGCCGATAGGCAGTCTTGGCGTCGCCCTGTTCGTAAAGGCCACGGCTGATCACCCGCGCCTCGATCCACCATTCATCCGGATCGACCAGAAGAGCGGGGTCGCGTGGCATTTTGGCAAGCAGCGCTGCTGCTTCCTTGTTGCGCTCGAGTTCGCGCAGGTGGCGGATCTGCAGATAGAGATAGGAAGGCTGATCATGCCAGGAGGGATGAACCGCCGCTATGGTGTTGGCGGCCTTCGCCGGGTTGCGGATTATTTCCGACCAGGCCCGGTAAAGCGATTGTGCCCCCGCTTTTTCGGAGATGACCTTGGCGTCACTGACGTGATCGCGGTAAAGCAGCATTTCCATCCGGCGGAAATGATCGTCCTTGCCAAGCAAGCTGTCGAACTCGCTCAAGAAGATGCGGGCGTCCCGGTCATCCATGGTGACATTGCGCCAGAAGCTGGAGGCAATGGCGCTGGCGCGTTTTGCATCTCCCGTCGCCATCAAGGCCCTGATCAGGACAATGGCGCCCTTGGCGGTTTCCGGTGTTGTCTCGCCGAAGGCAGCTAGCACTTGTGCGGCCGGAGGCTTTTCAAAGAACAAGGCGCGCTCGGACAACGACCGCAATGATTTCAGGCCAGGCCAGCCTTCAAGTTCGCTCGCCGCATTTGCTATTTCGGCAGATGGCACACCTTCCAGTCCCGACAGCGCTATCGCCCAGGTCAGGATGTCGTGATCAAGAGTGTTGCGGGGCATGGCGTCACGGATTTTGCGGGCTTTGCCGGTATCGCCGTTGCCAAGAAGTTCAAGCCCGGCCTTGAGCTCCCGGCTCGCTGGTGTCGCCTTGCCGGAGATCAGATCCGGCTTGGGGACCGCTGCAGTCGTTTCGCTGCTGACCGAAGGCCGTGGCGCGGGCAGGGGGATGGCACCGTTCGGCAACGGCGCCGCCGTGGTGATGGTCGCGAGCACCGTCGAAACTGTAAACAATGTGGCAAGAGCGATCTTCGACATCCTGATCTTCCGTTCGAAATGTTTGCGTCGTGGGCTTGAGAGCAGAACACTTCTCCGCCATATCAGACGCCGGTGAAGCAGCGCTTAACAAATACTTATCAGCTTCACTCAAATGCAATATTCCGACATAATTACGGGCAATGTGCGACTTAAAGTCAGGTCGGGCCGGTCAAAGGCTCGATTTGCCGCAAAAGCGTGTGCTAAAGCCATGCAAGGCTTTTACGCACCTCCGATTTCCTGTATCGGCTGCGTGACGGTTGCATGACAGTGCCGTGGCGGCACAGGATGACAGTTTTGGAGATCAGCATGTTTACGGGTTCCCTTCCGGCCCTCATCACCCCTTTCACCGAAAATGGCGCGGTGGACGAGGATGGCTTTGCAAGCCATGTCGAGCGGATGATCAAAGCCGGCAGCACCGGGCTTGTGCCGGTCGGAACGACGGGTGAATCCCCGACACTGTCCCATGCCGAACACAGGCGGGTGGTGGAGCTGTGCATCGAGGTTGCCGCCGGCCGGGTGCCGGTGATCGCTGGTGCCGGATCAAACAACACGACGGAATCAATCGAACTGGCAGTCCACGCGGAACAGGCTGGTGCTGATGCCGTGCTGGTGGTGACCCCCTATTACAACAAGCCAACGCAAAAGGGGCTTTATCAGCACTTCAAGGCGGTCGCCGAGGCGATCACGCTGCCGATCATCATCTACAACATCCCGCCGCGTTCGGTGATTGACATGTCGGTGGAGACAATGGCGGCGCTCCACCGTGATTTCGCCAATATCATCGGCGTCAAGGATGCGACAGGCAATCTCGCCCGGGTGCCTGAGCAACGCATGACCTGCGGAAATGATTTCGTGCAGCTTTCGGGCGAAGATCCGACAGCATTGGGTTTCAACGCCCATGGCGGCGTCGGTTGCATCTCGGTGACCGCGAATGTCGCGCCCAGGCAATGTGCCGAGTTTCAGGAAGCGACGTTGCGCGGCGATTACGCCACGGCGCTGACCATGCTCGACCGGCTGATGCCGCTGCACAAGGCGATCTTCGCCGAGCCCGGGGTTGCCGGCGTCAAGTATTGCCTGGCAAAAATGGGCCTGATCAAGAATGTCGTTCGCTCGCCTCTGACCCCGGTTGAACCCGGGACAGCGGCCCTGCTTGACGCGGCGCTTGCTCAGGCAGGTGTGACCGGCTGATCATGGCTCCGAAAAAACAAGACAAATCGCAACACGGCAAGGTCGTCGCTGAAAACCGCAAGGCGCGGTTCAACTACGAAATTGTCGAAACGTTCGAAACAGGTCTGGTCCTGACCGGTACCGAAGTGAAATCGCTTCGTCAGGGCAAGGCCAATATCGCCGACTCCTATGCCAATGAAGAAGGCGGGGAGATGTGGCTGATCAACTCCTATGTGCCGGAGTACCTGCAGGCCAACCAGTTCAATCACGAGCCCCGGCGGCGCCGCAAAATTCTGGTGAAGGCGCGGGAAATCGGACGGTTGGGGCAAGCCGTGCAGCGTGATGGCATGACCCTGGTGCCGTTGAAGATCTTTTTCAACGACAAGGGTATAGCCAAGCTGCAGTTGGCGCTGGCAAAGGGCAAGAAACTGCACGACAAGCGTCAGACCCAGAAGGAACGCGACTGGAACCGGGACAAATCCCGGCTGTTGCGCGACCGCGGTTAACCAGACTGGGTTTCACGCCAAGCGTGGAGCTCTGGTTATGTCGCATCCCGACGAGGGATCTCAGGCAACGACGTGGTGAAGGGTGACTTCTTCAAACCTAGTCTCTGTCGCGCTCAAGCGTAGTCGTTTGAACGCGACAGGCATCATTTCAAAGCGGTACATTGACCATTTCCGCCTCGCGCACCGAGGCTTGTTTGCCGGGGCGCCATCGAGACGAAAATGCGATCAATCGTCGAAATCATCCTCGTCCGCGTCATCTTCCGCAGTTGTGACGGAGCGCATCGGTCGCTCGGATGGATCACGGCCAATTTCGGATTTCAGGCTGGTCAACTCGATGAAATAGTCGGCCTGACGGCGCAGATCGTCTGCGATCATCGGCGGTTGCGAGGAGAGCGAGGAGACTACGGTCACCTTGCGGCCCTTGCGCTGCAGCGCTTCGACCAGTGACGTGAAATCGCCATCGCCGGAAAAAATAACCAGATGATCGACCACATCGGACTGTTCCATGGCATCGATGGCAAGTTCGATGTCCATGTTGCCTTTGATCTTACGGCGCCCCAACGAGTCGGTGAATTCCTTTGCCGGCTTGGTTACAACCTTGTAGCCGTTGTAATCGAGCCAATCGATCAGCGGTCGGATCGATGAATATTCCTGATCCTCGATCAATGCGGTGTAATAATACGCACGCAGTAGATAACCGCGGGACTGGAAGGCTTTGAGCAGTTTCCGGTAGTCGATATCGAAATTCAGGCTTTTGGATGCGGCATACAAATTCGCACCGTCAATAAAAAGAGCGATTTTCTCTCTTGGGTCAAACATTTAATCAAATCCTTTCAGAATTCGTTTGCAACTTATATTGTATGAAGTCGAATTTAGTGCGGCGATGATAACTCGATGTCCGTAATTATAATTACCAGGCACTTATCTTTTGGATGTGTTCAACGAATCGAACCATCGTGATTTGCAACCAAATGCGGCGATCAGTCGCAATTTTCAAGGGCTGAGCCTTGTTAAATATGCATGGTTGCTAATTCAATGATGCACATGTTCAAAACAAGTCTGTGTCTCTCACGGGTGCCCGGATCGGGATTCGTCGCGAAGAGTGGGTGCTTTTGATGCGAAAGACTTGAAATAGCCACACAATGTGTTTATCGCATGGTCAACTCCCCCATAGCAGTTTGCAAAGGACAGGCAATGGCCCGCGTCACAGTCGAAGATTGCATCGACAAAGTTGATAACCGTTTTGAACTTGTACTCCTTGCCAGCCATCGCGCGCGGCAGATCTCTCAAGGCGGTCAGATCACTATTCCGCGCGACAACGACAAGAACCCGGTCGTCGCATTGAGAGAAATCGCCGACGAGACGCTTTCGCCGGGCGATCTGAAGGAAGACCTGATCCACTCGCTTCAGAAACATGTCGAAGTCGATGAGCCGGAACCCGATCCAGGCCGGTTCATCCCGACCGGCGATGCTGCCGTCGAGGAACCGGCGGCCGAGGACGATCAGCCGGAAGCTGTCTCGTTTGGTTCTATGTCGGAAGAAGATCTGCTTGCCGGCATTGAAGGGCTTGTCCCACCGGAAAAAAGCGACGACTATTAAGAGCAGGGATGAGCGCCCGCCGATTTGCACTGAATCGGCGAGGCTTGATTCTGAAGCCGAGAGACAGCTGATGCGACACAATGCGCCGGTCGTTCGATTCGGCGCATTTTCTTGTCGTGGAGTGCCATTGCGATGATGCGTCAGTACGAGCTCGTGGAGCGCGTGCAAAAATACAAGCCGGACGTCAACGAGGCCCTGCTCAACAAGGCCTATGTTTACGCCATGCAGAAGCATGGCAAGCAGATGCGCGCCAGCGGCGATCCGTATATTTCCCATCCGCTGGAAGTGGCTGCGATCCTGACTGAAATGCGGCTTGATGAATCGACCATTGCCGTCGCGCTGTTGCATGACACCATAGAAGACACCACCGCCACGCGAGCCGAAATCGACGAATTGTTCGGCGAAGATATCGGCCGGCTGGTTGAGGGACTGACCAAGATCAAGAAGCTGGATCTTGTCACCAAACGGGCCAAGCAGGCGGAAAATCTGCGGAAGCTGCTACTCGCCATCTCCGACGATGTGCGGGTGTTGTTGGTCAAACTGGCCGACAGGTTGCACAACATGCGCACACTCGAACATGTGCCGCCGGAAAAGCGCGCGCGCATTGCGGAGGAGACCATGGATATCTATGCGCCTCTGGCCGGGCGCATGGGTATGCAGGCGATGCGTGAGGAGCTTGAAGAGCTCGCGTTCAAGAACATCAACCAGGAAGCCTATGACACGGTGACCGGCAAGCTTGCGGAGTTGTCGGAGCGCAACCGCGACCTGATCCACACCATCGAGGACGAATTGTCCGAGCTGTTCAAGCAAGAGGGTCTGAATGCCACTGTTAAAGGCCGGCAGAAGAAGGCCTATTCGGTGTTTCGCAAGATGCAGTCCAAATCGCTGTCGTTTGAGCAGCTCTCGGACGTTTTCGGCTTCCGGATCATCGTCGACACCGAAGCTGATTGCTATCGCGCGCTGGGAATCGTGCATATGCGCTGGTCGGTGGTGCCGGGACGGTTCAAGGATTATATTTCGACGCCCAAGCAGAACGATTACCGCTCGATCCACACCACCATTGTCGGACCATCGCGGCAGCGTGTCGAACTGCAGATTCGCACCCGCCTGATGCAGGATATCGCCGAGCGCGGGGTGGCGGCGCACGCGCTTTACAAGGATGCGTCAGCAGGTGCTGACGCGGAGTTGCTGTCGAAGGATTCGCGGGCATATTCCTGGCTGCGCCAGACCATCGAAGCTCTCTCGGTTGGTGACAACCCCGAGGATTTTCTCGAGCACACCAAGCTCGAACTGTTTCAGGACCAGGTTTTCTGCTTCACGCCCAAGGGGCAGCTTATCGCCCTGCCGCGCGGAGCGACGCCGATCGATTTCGCCTATGCGGTCCACACCGATATCGGCGACACCTGCGTTGGCGCCAAGATCAACGGCCGGATCATGCCGCTGGTGACGCGGCTGGCCAATGGCGATGAGGTTGAAATCCTGCGCTCGGGCGTGCAGGTGCCGCCGCCGGCCTGGGAAGAGATCGTGGTGACCGGCAAGGCCCGCGCCGCAATCCGCCGTGCCACAAAAGCGGCCGTGCGCAAGCAATATTCGGGTCTTGGCATGCGCATCCTTGAGCGCACCTTCACCCGCGCTGGCAAGCCATTGTCGCGCGAGGGGCTCAAGCCGGTGCTGCACCGGTTGGGTCAGAAGGATGTCGAGGACATGCTGGCTGCGGTGGGGCGCGGCGAACTGGTTTCCGAAGACGTCTTCAAGGCGGTCTATCCCAATCATCAGGAAACGCGGGTCTCGCCGCGCAAACCCGCCGATGAGGGCTGGTTCAATCTGCGCAGTGCCGCGGGACTTATCTTCAAGCTGCCGGGGCTTGGGAAATCGCAGAAGACTTCCGCCAAGGCACGCAAGATAGGGCCGGACCCCGATATGGCGGCGATGCCGATCCGCGGTATGGACGACAACTCGGTGGTGCGCTTCGGGCCGGGCGGTGCTGTTCCGGGAGACCGTATCGTGGGAATTCTGGAACCAGGCGCGGGGATCACCGTCTATCCGATCCAGTCACCGGGATTGACCAAATTCGATGATGAACCCAGCCGCTGGATCGATATCCGCTGGGATATCGATGAAAACAACAAGAACCGGTTCCCGGCACGGATACTGGTAACTGCGATCAACGCGCCAGGAACCCTTGCCGATGTTGCGCAAATGATCGCCGCCAGCGAAACCAATATCCAGACGCTGTCGATGGGACGGGTTGCCGCCGATTTCACCGAGATGCTGGTCGATCTTCAGGTCTGGGACCTCAAGCATCTCAACAATCTGATTACCCAGCTCAAGGGACTGGGATCCGTGTCGACGGTCGAACGGGTCTACGAATAGACTCCGGCGCCATCTTGATGGAGTGTGGCCGTCCTGCCGCCGTGCCTGGCTGTCGGACCAAGCGATCCGGTGACGGATCTTTACCAGTTCTTCGATGTTTTCAGGGATAATCGCACCTGAATGCCTGTCGCATGCGCCGGAAAATTTGGAAAAATTTCCAGGTTGACTTAGGGCTGACACAAAAAGAGCGATATACGGACAACCCATGCTGTTTCGTCGCCGAAAACCAGAAGGATTTTTTGACCGGATGCGCACTGCGCTCTGGCCACGCAGATCCTTTGGGCGGTCATTTCAGTATTTTATCAAGCGGGTACTCAGGTTAACCGCGACGCCGCATGCGATTGCCGCAGGCGTGGCGGCAGGCGTATTCGCCTCATGGACACCGTTGCTGGGGTTTCACTTCATTCTGGCGTTTGCAATTTCCTATATTCTGGCCGGCAACATGGTTGCGGCGGCGCTTGGAACAACATTCGGCAACCCGCTGTCGTTCCCGTTCATTTGGGCCTCGACGCTCAAGCTCGGAAATCTCCTGATCGGGATTGAGACCGGCACGCATCAAAAGCATGTCAATCTCGAGGCCTTGTTGCGCCATCTCGATATTCGTCAATTGTGGGACCCGGTGCTCAAGCCGATGTTGATCGGTGCGATCCCGCCCGGTATCGTCACCGGTGTCGGGTTCTACATTCTGACTTACTGGACTGTCCGGGTGTTTCAGGTGCGCAGGAAATCCAGACTTGCCGCGCGGGCCAAGGCCCGGATGCAGGAGATGGCGGCGGCGCGCGACGAAAGAGCGGCAAACAGGGCAACACGGGCGTGATCATCGGCATTGGCAGTGACCTGATCGATATCAGGCGCATAGAAAAAACCCTCGAGAGGCATGGAGAACGGTTTACCCATCGTTGTTTCACCGAGGTGGAGCGCGCCAAGTCCGACCGCAGGGCAGCTCGGGCGGCCTCTTACGCCAAGCGCTTTGCGGCGAAAGAGGCTTGCTCGAAAGCGTTGGGTACGGGGCTTTCACAAGGCGTGTTCTGGCGCGACATGGGCGTGGTCAACATGCCCGGCGGCAAGCCGACATTCCGATTGACCGGTGGTGCTGCCGTCCGTTTGGACAAGATCATCCCGGATGGCATGGATGCGGTCATTCATTTGACAATAACCGATGATTTTCCACTGGCTCAGGCTTTCGTGATCATAGAGGCGCTTCCTCGGGCGTGAGCGCAGACCAATGGCCATTCCTGGATTTGCCCGCACCTGGTATCCGACCGTCGCCTGAAAGCTGCGGTAACTGGGTCACAGCGGCAAAATGTAGCGGGGATGCGAAGAATCAACGCCGGTGCTGCATTGGAAAGGGTACAAACCGGGCAAGATTGCCGGACTTCAGTGCGCGGTGTTGCCGCGAACGATGCAAACGGCTAGAGAAAGCGCTTCCGCGCCCTACTGAGGAATTCAACGCGTGTCAGATACAACAAAAAACCAATCCAGCGGTCTCTGGGAAAACGTCAAGGTGCTGGTTCAGGCCCTGCTGCTTGCGGTGATCATCCGCACCTTGCTTTTTCAGCCGTTCAGCATTCCGTCGGGATCGATGATGGAGACGCTGCTCGTTGGCGATTATCTGTTCGTGTCGAAATATTCCTATGGCTACTCCAAATATTCGATGCCGTTTTCTCCCGATCTGTTCTCCGGAAGGATATGGGGTGATGAGCCAGAGCGCGGCGATGTGGCCGTGTTCCGGCTCCCCAGCAATACCAAGATCGATTACATCAAACGGGTGATCGGGCTTCCCGGCGACCGCATCCAGGTTACCGACGGCGTGCTGTATATCAACGGCGAAGCGGTCAAGCGTGAACTCGAAGGCAGCTACACCCCGGAAGGCCGCTACAACCAGGGCACCGATGTTCCGGTCTACCGGGAGACTTTGCCAAACGGCGTGACCTACACCACACTTGATATCAACCCCAATTCACCTGGCGACAATACCCGTGAATTCGTGGT
Organism: Hoeflea sp.; assembly: GCF_039975035.1. Taxonomy (GTDB): domain Bacteria; phylum Pseudomonadota; class Alphaproteobacteria; order Rhizobiales; family Rhizobiaceae; genus Hoeflea. The sequence goes on from NZ_JBDWHW010000240.1 coordinate 9,336, forward strand.
ACCGGAAGGCCACTATTTCATGATGGGCGACAACCGCGACAACTCGCTGGACAGTCGTTTTGACGTTGGCTACGTGCCGCTCGAGAACTTTGTCGGCAGGGCGACGATCATCTTCTTCTCGATTGCGGAAGAATCGTCGCCGCTGGAAATCTGGAAATGGCCGACCGATCTGCGTTTTGACCGGTTCTTCAAATCCGCGCAGCGATGAAGCGCGCCTCGAAGAAAACGTCCGACATCATTGCCCGTGTGCAAGAGCGGATTGGCCATCAATTCGCCAATCCCGAACGGCTGGAGCGGGCGCTGACCCATTCCAGCCTTCGCAATCCGTCCGGCGGAAACTACGAACGGCTGGAATTTCTGGGCGACCGTGTGCTTGGCCTGTGCGTGGCGGAATTGCTGTTTTCGCATTTTCGGGAGGCCAGCGAAGGCGAGTTGTCGGTGCGGCTCAATCAGCTGGTGAGCGCCCAGACCTGCGGCGAAGTCGCCGATGAACTGGGATTGCACGAGTTTATCCGCACCGGCGCCGATGTCAAAAAACTCACCGACAACCGGATGGCCAATGTTCGCGCCGATGTGGTGGAGTCACTGATCGCGGCAATCTATCTTGACGCCGGACTCGAAACCGCGCGCAATTTCATTCATACACACTGGAAGACGCGCGCGTTCTCGACGGACGGCGCGCGCCGCGATGCCAAGACCGAATTGCAGGAATGGGCTCACGCCCGTTTTGGGGTGACCCCGGTTTACCGTGTGACTGATCGTTCCGGACCTGACCACGATCCGGTTTTCAAAGTAAGTGTCCAGATTGACGGGACCAAACCCGCCAGCGGCGAAAGCCGATCCAAGCGCGCCGCCGAACAGGTGGCCGCAACTGCTCTCCTCGAACGCGAAGGCGTCTGGCAGGCCAACGCAGGAAAAAATGATGACTGACGCTCCCGAATCCGAAGCAGGCCCCACTGAACCGCAAGGTCCGACCCGGTCGGGCTTCGTGTCGCTGATCGGCGCTCCGAACGCCGGAAAATCGACGCTGATGAACCAGCTGGTCGGCGCCAAGGTGTCGATCGTGTCGCACAAGGTTCAGACCACAAGGGCAATCGTGCGCGGGATTGCCATCCATGACCGGACCCAGATCGTGTTCATCGATACGCCAGGCATTTTCACGCCCAAACGGCGGCTTGACCGGGCCATGGTGACATCCGCCTGGGGCGGCGCCAAGGATGGCGATCTGGTGCTGGTGATGATCGACGCCGAGCGCGGGATCAAGGGAGACGCCGAAGCGCTGCTGGATTCGCTTGCCGATGTGCATCACCCCAAGGTGCTGGTGCTCAACAAGATCGACCAGGTCAAGCGCGATACGCTGCTGGCGCTAACGGCGGCCTGCCACGAGAAAGCGGCTTTTTCCGAGACCTTCATGATTTCGGCGCTGAATGGATCGGGCTGCCAGGATCTGATGGATTATCTGGCGCGCACGCTGCCGGAAGGTCCGTGGTATTATCCCGAAGACCAGATTTCGGATCTGCCGATGCGGCAGCTCGCAGCCGAAATCACCCGGGAAAAACTCTATCTGCGGCTGCATCAGGAATTGCCCTATGCGTCTCATGTCGAGACCGAGCGGTGGGAAGAGAAGAAGGATGGTTCGGTTCGCATCGAACAGGTCATCTATGTCGAGCGCGACAGCCAGAAGAAAATCGTGCTCGGGCACAAGGGCGAAACCATCAAGGCCATCGGCCAGGCCTCGCGCAAGGAGATCGCCGAGATCCTCGAACAGCCCGTGCATCTGTTCCTTTTCGTCAAGGTGCGCAGCAACTGGGGCAACGATCCCGAGCGTTATCGCGAGATCGGGCTTGAATTTCCGCACTGAGCGGGCAAAGTCAGCCGATGGAATGGCGCGACGAGGGAATCATCCTGGGTCTGAGGAAACATGGCGAGACCTCGGTGATCGCCGAGGTGATGACCCATGCGCACGGTCGGCATATGGGCATTGTGCGCGGCGGCCGCTCCAAACGGCTTCAGCCGGTGCTGCAACCCGGCAATTCGGTGGATCTGGTCTGGCGCGCCCGGCTCGACGAGCATCTCGGCCAGTACCAGGTCGAGCTTTTGAACGGGCGTGCGGGCCATCTGATGCAAAGCGCCATCGGCCTGCATGGGGTTCAGGCCATGGCGGCGCTGCTCAGGCTGCTTCCCGAGCGGGATTCCCACCCAAGGCTGCATGACGCCTTCGCCATCATCCTCGACAGTCTCGATACGCCGGCGCAGGCCGGTGCGCTTTATGTCCGGTTCGAGCTGGCCATCCTGGAAGATCTCGGCTTCGGGCTCGATCTGAGCGCCTGCGCCGCGACCGGTATCCGCACGGATCTCGTCTATGTGTCGCCAAAGACAGGCCGTGCGGTCTCCGCCGGCGCCGGCGCGCCGTGGGCCGGGCGTCTTTTGGCGCTGCCAGCGTTTCTGACCGACAGGGATGTGGCCTGTAGCGATGCGGACATGCTCAGTGAGGCATTTCGGCTGACCGGTTATTTCCTGACCCGGCATGTGTTCGAGGCTCGCGGCATCGACGCACCGATCAGCCGTGAGAGTTTTTGCACCGCGGCGCTCAAGGCGATGCCGCAAACCGAGCCCGTCACTGCCCGCAACAAGGAGCCTGTTTCATGACTCCCTGCGAACAAGCAGTGGAGCCATAACTGGTTCGTTTGAAATGACGGTGATCGTCATGCGCACTGACAATGTCCCGCGGTGTGGCGCTGGCTCAGGAAATGGCGCCAAAGATCCGACATGGTTGACCAGCGCACAAGCGAAAATTCAGGAAATGGCGGCGCGCCAGGAAGGTCATCCTGTTTGCCGCTGAGGGCAACGGTGTCGGCAATATTTACGCGGCCCGCCGCTGCTGCAGGCATGGCTGATATCGGCGCAAGACCGCGGCGAGGCAAAGGAGCTACCGCATCACTCCGCGGGCGCCAGCACTGGGCGCGGCACGGCGACTTCCCTGATCGGCCAGTGGACGATTGCGGCAAACAGCCCGAGCGCAACGCCCAGCCACCAGACCGGATTGTAGGTTCCGAAGACATCGTAGAGATAACCGCCGAGCCATACGCCAAGAAAAGAGCCGACCTGGTGGGAGAAAAACACCAGTCCGCCGAGCAGGCCCAGATGCCGGGTGCCGAACATGATGGCGACGAGCGCGTTGGTGGGCGGCACTGTCGACAGCCATAAAAGCCCCATGACGATGGCGAAGACGACCACCGATGTCTCGGTTTGCGGCAGCAAGAGGAAAGCCGTCACCGCGATCGAGCGGCCGATATAGATCAGCGTCAGAAAGGCCGGCTTCGAGTGGCGCTGACCGATAATACCGGAGGCAAGAGAGCCGATGATGTTGAAAAACCCGATCAGCGCCAGCGACAGCACGGCGTAGGAATCGGCGATGTTGATGTCGCGCAGATAGGCCGGAAAATGCGCGGTGATGAAGGCCACCTGAAAACCGCAGACAAAGAACCCGGAGACAAGAAGCAGAAAGCTGCGATGGCCGAAGGCCTCCCGCAAGGCCTCGCTTATGGATTGCTCGATATCGGTCTGCTTCTGGCTTCCCGAGGATGAATTGCCGCGAAGCGGAATGGCGATGACAGGTATGATCAGCATCATGATTGCGAGCCAGACCAGCGCGTCCGACCAGCCGAGAGCATCTATCAGCCCCTGGCTCAGGGGGGCGAAAACGAACATCCCGGCCGAACCGGCCGCGGTTCCGAATCCGAAGGCCAGCGAGCGTTGTTCGGGGGCGACATTGCGGGCGAAGGCTGCAAGCACAACACCGAAGGACGCCGAGGCAATGCCGAGGCCGACCAGTACACCGCCGCCGATATGCAGCCACACCGGGCTGTCGGCATGGGCCATCATGATCAGGCCGGCCGAATAGATCAGCGCTGACAGCGCCAGCACCCGCCAGGTGCCGAACCTGTCGGCGATGGCGCCGAAGATCGGCTGTCCGATTCCCCAAAAAAGGTTCTGGATCGCCATGGCCAGACCGAACGTGGTCCGGTCCCAACCGGTATCAGCAAGCATGGGCAGCTGGAAAAAGCCCATCGCCGAACGCGGCCCGAAGGACAGGAGTGCGATGGCGCACCCGGAAACGATGATCAGCCAGGGCAGGGGCGCGCGGGCGGTAGTGGGACGTGGTTCGGACATGGGGGCTCCTGATATGTTGCACGACTTTAGGCATTGGCTGTCCGGGAACAAGTGCTTTTACTTGAAACCAAGGATCACAGGAATTGATCGATTGCCGGCTGGGCATCGCTTTTGAGCATGCTGGCGGGCCGAGTTGACAGTGTTCCCGGTGGCAGGAATGCTAAGGCAACCCGGATCGTTGGCTGGAGGAGATGAATATGAAGCAGGCCTTGTTGGTGTATTTCGCAGTGGTAACGCTGGTTCTTGGACTTGGCGCGAGCGCCTGGGCCGACAATCTCGACCCGGATCGCGCCACCTTTCGATCCGGAAAGCAAATTTGTCATTACACCCTATGGAGCGATTATCGGTGATCCGGCGCAATTGACTGAAGTCGGCTCCGGCCGCACGGGATTTACCCATTGCGCGACGGCGGCTGACAAGAACCGCGGGCTGTTGCTCATGGCCTCGATTGTCATTCCGGCGCAGGACGGCGCGGAAGGCGGCGGGCATTCGATGATGATGTCGGTGGAGCAGGCGCGCGACTTCATATCCTATTTGCGCAAGGCGCCGGACTGGGCCGGTGTGGCCGCCGAAAACAAGGTCGGGCTGTTTTCCAAGCCGATTGGCGACGTGATCGGTGTGGAAGGCGATGCGGAGCATTTGGCGGTCAGATTTGTTTCCGACGAGCAGAGCAACGGCTCGGTGCGGATCGAGCATGTGCTTGGCGGCGTGACCAAGGCGTTCCGGTTGTCGATCAATCCGGCGCAAAAATTCGCGGCACAAGCCGAATTTGTGCTGGAGAAAGGGCTTGCCGAAATGCCCGAGGCAGCGCCTGCGGAGGATGTGCAAAAGAGCAAACTGTTCGAGTGAACGGCGACAAACGGTCGCGCGGCGGCGAGAGCGGGTCGGCTTGCATTTGAAAAGGCAAAGTCTTATGTGGAGGGGACCCCGGCATTGCGGGGCTCTTTTTGAACCCAGATATGCTCAAATTGAGCATAACAGTGATTGACGGGAGGGTTGTCATGACCCGGTTGGAGACAAACGCGAGCGTAATGGCCGCAAGGCCGGCGCAAACTGCTGCGGAGCGGTTTGGTGTGATGGAGCGCCCGGAGTTGAAGTACACGCCGGCCGTGGCCCGTGAAACCGCCCATCTTTACGATCGCGTGCGCCAGCACATTCCGGAAATCGAGTGGCCCGTCTACGCGCCCTATATCCACGCTATCAACCGGATCAAGAAGGAGCGCGGCGCGGCGATCCTGGCGCACAATTACCAGACCCCGGATATTTTCCATTGCGTCGCCGATATCGCCGGCGATTCGCTGCAATTGGCGCGCGAGGCGACCCTGGTCGACGAGCAGATCATCATCCAGTGCGGCGTGCATTTCATGGCCGAGACCTCGAAACTGCTGAACATGGACAAGACCGTGCTGATCCCCGATGCCAAGGCCGGGTGTTCGCTGTCGGATTCCATCACAGGCGCTGATGTGCGGCTGCTCAAGGAGCGCTATCCCGGCGTGCCGGTGGTCACCTATGTCAACACCTCCGCCGATGTGAAGGCCGAGACCGATGTCTGCTGCACCTCGTCCAATGCCGTGGCGATCTGCGAAAGCTTCGAGTCCGACACGGTGCTGTGCATTCCCGACGAGTATCTGGCGATGAATGTCGCCAAGCAGACTACGAAAAAAATCCTGACCTGGAAGGGCCACTGCGAAGTGCATGAACGCTTCACGGCGGAGGAACTGCTGGCCTACAAGGAAGCCGATCCGACCATCGAGATCATCGGCCATCCCGAGTGCCATCCGGATGTAATCGCGGTGTGCGATTATTCCGGATCGACCGCCGGCATGATCAATTATGTCAAGGATACGCGGCCGCCGCGGGTGCTGCTGGTCACCGAGTGCTCGATGGCATCCAACATCGAAAGTGAAGTCGAGGGCGTCGAATTCATCAAGCCGTGCAATCTGTGCCCGCACATGAAGCGCATTACCTTGCCGAAGATTCTCGACAGCCTGCTCTATATGACCGAGGAAGTTGTGGTCGACCCTGCCATCGCCGATCGCGCCCGGATGGCGGTCGAGCGGATGGTCAACATGAACAACTGAGGGCTTCCCCCCTCGAATCCCTCACTCCTCGAATGCCTTTGAGGCCGGAGCATGCCCTTGACGTCCCTGGCACTGTACACACCACCGGTTGCCCCCAAAGGCCCGGAATCGGTTGTCATCATCGGCGGCGGCCTCGCAGGCCTGTTTTGCGCGCTCAAACTGGCGCCCAAGGCGGTCACCGTGCTGGCCGCTGCACCGATCGGCCGCGGAGCATCCTCGGCCTGGGCGCAGGCAGGTATCGCCGCCGCGGTCGGTCCCGGAGACACGATTGAAAGTCATGTCAGGGACACGATTGTCGCCGGTGACGGCATCGTCGATGAAGCGATCATCCGGATGATGGCGACGGAAGCCTCCGACCGGATCCATGATCTGCTTGGCTATGGCGTGCCTTTCGACCGCGATCTGAAAGGTCATCTGGCGGTCAGCCGTGAGGCTGCGCATTCAGAAAGCCGCATCGTCCGGGTCAAGGGTGACATGGCCGGCCGGGCGATCATGGAGGCGCTGGTGGCGGCGGTGCGCAAGACACCGTCGATCCGGGTGCTGGAAGGCTATGTGGTCGAGGATCTGATCGTCGAGGAGGGCCGCGTGACCGGCGTCGTCGCCCGCGACAAGGCTGGCAGCGGTGAAGAGTTGCACCGGGTTACGGGATCGAATGTGGTGATGGCCACAGGCGGCGTTGGCCATCTCTATGAGGTGACGACCAACCCGACCGAGGCGCGCGGCGGCGGCATCGGCATGGCCGCACGCGCCGGCGCACGGCTGGCCGACATGGAGTTCGTGCAGTTTCACCCGACCTCGATCAATGTCGGCAAGGACCCGGCGCCGCTGGCCACGGAAGCGTTGCGTGGCCATGGAGCCACTTTGCACAATTCGAGCGGTGAGCGCTTCATGCTGCCGCTGCACAAGGATGCCGAACTGGCGCCGCGCGATGTCGTGGCGCGCGGTATCTTTGCCGAGGTCAGGGCGGGCAGGGGGGCGTATCTGGATTGCCGCACGGCAGTGCATGATTTCGCAGCGGAATTTCCCACCGTTTATGGCTATTGCAGGGAGGCCGGGATTGATCCGGTCACAAAGATGATCCCGGTCATTCCGGCGGCACATTATTTCATGGGCGGCATCTGGACCGACATCAATGGCAGGTCATCCTTGCCGGGCTTTTGGGCCTGCGGTGAATGCACCTCCACCGGAGCGCACGGCGCCAACCGACTGGCGTCGAATTCGCTTCTGGAGGCAGTGGTGTTCTCGGCCCGCATTGCCGAGACATTGAAAACCGGGATCAAGGCTGACGCGCCCGCGAAATGGCAGGACGGATCGGTGACGGCAACGGAGTATCTCACCGAAAACGACCACCCCAACATGGTGGCGTTGCGCAAGACCATGAGTGCCAATCTGGGTGTGCTGCGCGATGGCGAGGGCATGCGCGAGGCACTTGATACGATCCTGCAACTGGCCCGGGACAGCCATTCCGTCCGGTTTGACAATGTGATTACGACGGCGAAACTGATCGCGGTCTGCGCGCTCAACCGCACCGAAAGCCGCGGCGGGCATTTCCGCACCGATTATCCCGAGGAGCAGGCGGAATGGAAGCGGCGCACGCTGGTGACGCTGGACCAGGCCCACGCCATCATCCCCGAGCTGCTGGAGAGCTAAGTCATGACCACCGCATTTCTCCCCGAACTGCCGCTATTGATGGTCGAGGATCAGGTCCGCGCAGCGCTGCTCGAAGACCTCGGTCGTGCCGGCGACATCACCTCCAACGCCACCATCGGCCCGGAACGAAAGGCAACAGCCCAGATGAACAGCCGCGAGGCGGGGGTCATCTCCGGGCTGCCGCTGGCGCAAGCCGCGTTCCGGTTGGTCGATCCGGAGATCAAATTCGAGGCGCTGGTCAATGACGGTGCGCGGGTGGAACCGGGGGCCCAGATCGCCCGCATTTCAGGCCCGGCGCGCGGATTGCTGTCAGCCGAGCGTGTGGCGCTCAATTACCTCATGCATCTGTCGGGGATTGCCACCCACACCGCACGCTTCGCCGACGCCATCGCCCACACCAAGGCCAAGGTCACCTGCACCCGCAAGACCATTCCGGGTCTGCGTGGTGTGGAGAAATACGCCGTGCGCTGCGGCGGCGGCTCATCGCATCGTTACGGGCTCGATGATGCGATCCTGATCAAGGACAACCACATCGTGGTTGCTGGCGGTATTGCGGAAGCTTTGAAGGCGGCGAAAGCCTTTGCCGGGCATCTGGTCAAGATCGAGATCGAGGTTGATACGCTTGAGCAGTTTGAAGTTGTGCTCAAGGAAGGCGCCGATGTGTGCCTGCTCGACAACATGGAGCCCGGTTTGCTGCGCCAGGCCGTGGCGATGAACAAGTCGATGCATGGCGGGCGGATCACTCTGGAAGCCTCGGGCAATGTCAATCTCGATACAATCAAGGCAATCGCCGAGACCGGTGTCGACTACATCTCGACCTCGAAGATCACCATGGCCGCGCCGACACTGGATATCGGTCTAGATATGGCGATCGGTTGAAGGTAGTGATGAACAGCCTGTCAGAATGACCGGCTGCTTCGAGACACCTTGACCACGACTGGCCCGAGTGTCGAAGCGTCATAAACATTCGAAGAACAGGCAAAGCGGACGCAACCTTCGAAGCGTCAAGCGGCATTGGACCATGCGTGACACACCACATCGCAACCGATCGCAAGGCCAATCTGGCGGGCAGTATCTGGATGATCGCTGCGATGGCGATTTTTGCCATCGAGGATGCATTCATCAAGGCAGCGTCCGAGGTGTTGCCCGTCGGTCAGGTGCTGATCATTTTCGGCCTGGGTGGAGCCCTTGTCTTTGCCTGTCTGGCGCTGATCAACCGAGAACCTCTGTTCAGCCCGGATGTCGTTTCCCGCCCGATGTGCATACGCGTGGTCTTCGAGATCACCGGGAGATTGTTTTACGTGCTTGCGCTTTCCCTGATTCCGTTGTCGGCGGCAACGGTGATCCTGCAGGCGACACCGCTGGTCGTGGTTGCCGGTGCTGCCCTGGTGTTTGGCGAGAAAGTGGGATGGCGCCGATGGACCGCGATTTTCGTAGGTTTGATCGGCGTTGTGATCATTATTCAGCCGGGGACAGACAGTTTCTCTGTGCTCTCGTTGCTGGCCATCATCGGAATGATCGGGTTTGCCGGTCGTGATCTTGCCAGTCGTGCTGCTCCTGCCTTGCTCAGCACGACGATCCTCGGTTTGTACGGGTTTGTGTCCATTGTCGTTGCCGGCGGGCTGTTCGCAATCTGGCAAGACGTGGCCTTTGTGATGCCGGATGCTGAAATATCCGTGTATGTGCTCGGGGCCGTTCTGGCGGGTGTTGCGGCCTATTCCTGCTTGATGAAAGCGATGCGCATTGGCGAGGTTTCGGCCGTCACTCCGTTCAGATATTCACGTCTGTTGTTCGGAATTGCCCTGGGGATCTTGTTGTTTGACGAGCGGCTTGATCTCGCGATGGTGGTCGGGTCAGGCCTGATTGTCATTTCGGGCCTGTTCATCCTCTGGCGCGGTCGACAGGTTGGCGCGGGGAAATAAATCCCGGGTCGTCGGGACAATTCCGGATGCCGCATCAAAAACGACCCCGCACGTGAATGCGAGGCCGGATTCAGATGGATTGAAAAGGGCCGCCATCGCTGGCGGCCCTTTGAGTATCAGCGCGGTTCGCTGTGCAATCCTTTCAGGATTGAGTAGCAAGCCAGCAACAGCACGATGGTGAACGGGAAGCCCGTCGAGACAGCCATCGCCTGCAACGCCCCCAGTCCGCCGCCAAGCAACAGCGCAATGGCCACCAGGCCTTCGAAGCTTGCCCAGAACACGCGCTGCGGCACCGGTGCGTCGATCTTGCCGCCGGCGGTGATGGTGTCGATGACCAGCGAGCCGGAGTCAGAGGAAGTGACGAAGAACACGATCACCAGCACGATGGCGATGAACGAGGTGATCTGCTGCAGCGGCAAGCCTTCGAGCATGGCAAACAGCTTCAGTTCCAGCGGCGCTTCGACGATGAGCTGGTAGCTGTCATTGACCAGCTGGCTGATTGCCGTGTCGCCGAAAACCGTCATCCAGAGCACCGAGACGACCGACGGGATCAGCAACACGCAGGTGAGGAACTCGCGCACTGACCGACCGCGGCTGACGCGGGCGATGAACATGCCGACGAAAGGCGACCAGGAAATCCACCAGGCCCAGTAGAACGCTGTCCAGCCCTGACGGAAATTGTCATCATCACGTCCGAACGGATTGGAAAGTTCGGGCAGGTAGCGGACGTATTCATAGAGATTGTGGAAGAAGCCGGTGAAAATCGCCACGGTTGGTCCGACAATCAGCACGAAGACCAGCAGCAAGGCGGCCAGCATCATGTTGATTTCGGACAGGCGTTTGACGCCCGCATCGAGGCCGGCGACGACCGACAGCAGCGCTACACCGGTAATCGCCACGATCAGCAAGACCTTGGAAACGTCGTTGACCGGAAGCCCGAAAAGGTGGTTGAGGCCGGCATTTGCCTGTTCGGCGCCGAAGCCCAGTGATGTGGCGAGTCCGAACAGCGTGGCGAAAACCGCCAGAATGTCGATGATGTGCCCGGTCCAGCCCCAGATGCGCTCACCGAAGATCGGGTAGAACACCGACCGCATGGTCAGCGGCAGTCCCTTGTTGTAGGAAAACAGTGCCAGTGCCAGCGCGACAACGGCGTAGATCGCCCACGGGTGCAGGCCCCAGTGGAAGATCGTTGCGGCCATGCCCAGATTGCGTGCTCCGACTGCATCACCCGCTGCACCCCCTAGCGGAGCCCAGCTTTCGGGCGTGCCGGCGTCGTCGGCAAAAGAAGAAGAGAAGTGGGAGATCGGTTCCGAGACGCCGTAAAACATCAGCCCGATGCCCATGCCGGCGGCGAACAGCATCGCAAACCATCCGGTGTAGGAATAGTCCGGCGTCGCTTCCTTGCCGCCGATGCGGACCTTGCCGTAGGGCGAGACAATCAGGAACAGGCACAACAGCACAAAAACGTTCGCCGCCGTTAGGAAAAACCAGTCGAAGGTCCCGGTCAACCAGTTGCGCAGGTCGTTGAAGGCCGGGCCGGCGCTTTCCTGGAAGGCCAGGGTTAAAAAGACAAAGGCGACGATGCTCAATCCGGAGATTGCAAAAACCGGATTGTGAATGTCGAGCCCGAACGGGCCAACCGACATCGAAATGTTGTCCTGCCCGACCTCGTACTCTGTGTCGATCAGATTGCTCGGGCCTTCCGGCACCGGAATACCCGGGTCGCTGTTGTCGCTCATTGGGTGTTCTCCCGCTTGTGTTTTATTATGGCAAGTGCCGCTGGTCTGTGCCTAGCCGCGCACGAGAAAGACGGATGCATTGGTGTGGGTCGCAAGCCGGCCGCCGTTCGATGGCCAGAAATGATCGGCGACATTGGGAATATGCGTCGCCATGACGACGAGATCGCTGCCTGCGTCACGTGCGACCTTGATCAGCGCATCGTCAAGGTCGACCGCCGGATCATGACTGACCACTGTCTTGGCATGGGTTGAGATACCATGGGCTTTTGCCTGCTGGGCAACAAAGGCCTCAAGCTTCTGGTTGTACTCTGCCGGACTGTGTCCGAGCGCTCCGGGTGCCGCCGAAGTGACGCCGACATAGGTCACAGGGGCATTGTATAGTTTCGCAAGTTTGGCGGCGGTATCGAGCGCAAGTTCCAGTTTATCGGTGTGCGCAAGATCGACGGGCACCATTATATTTTTATACATCTATCTCCCCCGTTTCTGTTTTATCGGCATGAATTTCGCCAATACTACTGAAGTATTCAGGCAAGAAGAAAGTAACTGCCTGTTAATAATGCGTTATCGATTGATAACGTGCCGAATCCGAACCAACACTAACCCATTGAAAGTGCGATTGTAAACCAAAGCGCACCGGGTGGTGTGGACAGGCGCGAAAACGACATGAAATGGATTACGGTGCTCCAGGAGGTTCTGACGGATCGCTGGCGCTGGATTTGCTGGCATCCGGACGAGTGAGAGCAGCAAAATCTACGCTTCGGACATGGGTGCATATCCGGCTTGGAAAACGGCGGCTGCCGAAGTTCGGGCATCGTCGACGGATGAAGGATTTACGATCGCTGAGCGGAAACCTATCCGCGAGCGCCCAGCCGCAACCCTGGCGCGGGCCGTTCTTCCAGGATCTTCGCGCGAAACCTGTAAAGCGCGGCGGGCCTGCCGCCGGTGGCCGAGCTGGATGCGCCGGTGGGTTCAACCAGTTCGGCGCCCTCGACCAGTCTGCGAAAATTCTGCTTGTGAAGGTGACGGCCGGAAATTGCCTCCACTGTCGTCTGCAGTTCGGTCAGCGTGAATTCCGGCGGCATCAGTTCGAAGATGACAGGACGATATTTGATCTTGGCGCGCAGGCGCTGGACCGCGGTGGCGGCGATCCGGCGATGGTCAAAACGCATGGCGCGGCCAAGCCGCGAGGTGAGCCCGGTGGATTCGACCTGCTGATCGGTGACGGCCTCGGCAAGCAGTCCTGCCTCATAGAGCAGCTCATAGCGGTCGACCACGCGTTCCTCGTCCCAGGGGAAATCGTTCAGGCCAAAGGCCAGGCGGATGCGGGCCATGCGTGTGGGGCTCTGCGGACGTTGCGCCGGTTGCTGAGCCCAGGGCAACAGCCGGGGCAGGATCGCGGCGTCGAGCATGCCTGGC
>NZ_JBDWHW010000241.1:0-73722 GCF_039975035.1 Hoeflea sp.
CCGATCACCGGATCGAGCTTGCCTTCGCGCGCGACCTCGGTGAGATCGCGTGCGTATTTCTTCAGGGCATCGAAACCCTGCTCGGCTCCGGCGCTGTCAGCGGTCCGACCTTTGCGGATATCATTGATTGTTTGGTTAAGAGCCTGTGCCGTCAGACCGGCATTCTTCAGGATCTTCGAGGTTTCCGCCGAGGTTTCAACCACCAAGGCCAGAAGCAACCGCTCAACCGTGACAAAACTGTCGCCGGCCTTCTTGGAGGCGTCTTCGGCAGACTGGAACACCTTTGCGACGGGCGGCGAAAGGTAGAGCTGGCCGTTTCCACCGCTGACTTTCGGCAATTTCGCCAAAGCCGCCTCGTTGGCAAGCCGGACATCGGCGGGGCGACCACCGGCGCGTTCAATCAGCGACGACGCCATGCCCTGGTCGTCATCCATCAGCACCTTGAGCAAGTGCTCCGGCATGAACTGCTGATGACCTTGGGCCAATGCGTAAGATTGCGCCGACTGGATGAACCCGCGAACGCGTTCCGAGTATTTTTCAATATTCATGGTCTGCTCCTTTTCACGCCCCGCCCTTTTTGGCACGGGACAGTAGGTCCGGACAGGCTCCCGCAACCGGCAAGCCCGAATGATAAAACTGATATGGGTATTCACAAACGCGTGAAAAGACCTCCCAATCAATAAAAAACCCCGGTTGCGAACAACCGGGGTTAGGAACATCAAAGAAACTCGGGGGAATCAGTCGGCTCCCGCCGGCTCGACTGCAGCCGGAGTGTCGTCGGCCTTGGCCGCTCCATCGGCACTGTCCTCAGTGCGCACCCGCTTCGGTCGCCCGCGACGCCGCGGCGCTGGCCGTGGCGCGGCATCGGCTTCCGGGACATCCTGACCGATAGCCACTTCCGCCGGCACGCCCTCGATCACCGGTTGCGGCGCATCAGCGTCAAAAGCCGGCTTGGGCTGCTGATCCGACCGTGGTTGGCGTTCACGCCGTTCACTGCGTTCCGGGCGATCATTCCGGTCGGCACGATCCTGGCGTTCGCCGCGATCCTGACGATCATTGCGTTCACCGCGATCTTGTTGCGGCTGCCGTTCCGAACGGGCCTGCTGGTCGTTACGGTCGCCGCGTTGATCCTGCGAGTTGTTGTTGTTGTTGTTGTTGTTGTCATCATCTGCATCGCGATCATCATCGTCCTGATCCTGCGAATCGCGGTTTTGCGATGCGTTATCATCGCGCTGGAACCGTTCCTGCATCTGGGCCTGCGCCGTCAGAATGATCCGGTTGTAGTGTTCGGCGTGCTGCAGATAGTTCTCAGCCATGACCCGGTCACCCGAACTCTGCGCATCACGTGCGAGGTTCATGTATTTTTCCGCCACATGTTGGGCAGTTCCGCGGATTTTTACATCGGGACCGGAGCTGTCGTAGGTACGCGATAACGGGTTCTGGCCTTTGCGATTGCCGCCACCGTTATTTGGATTGTTTCCGCCGCGTCCGCGACCGCGCTTGTTTTGCTGTCCTGGCCTCATTCGATAGTCACCTGGTTATGTTCCTGAAAAAACTGTTGGGCGCGTTGGCCGAAAACCGGCTCGCAGGTTGCGCCGCGACAGAGGATCGTCCACCGATCCCGTCACCGTTATGGGTTCAAATGCAGATACCCGCGCCAGAGGCTGTCCTGTGAACCAGCCGCCAAACTGGCGGGTTCTTGGAACCGAGCCACGTCGGATCGAATCTGTTTCAAGACTTGCTATCCGGCGCTGCCCGGGAAACTAGCCATGTTTGCCTGCGATTCCAAGCCTTTTCTTGCCTGTCCTGCGAAAAGTCACTGCAAGTCGTTGCCCGGCCGCCTCAGTTCTTGAACAAAAGCACCCTGTCAACGCCACCAAGGTCCGCGATAACGCCCGACAATTCAAAGCCAAACGAGACAAAAAGCGCCGCAACCGAGACCCTCTGGCCGGTCCCGATTTCAAGCGCCACCAAGCCTCCTGGCTTGAGTCTGTCCGGCGCCTGGGCGGCAATCGTCCGATAGGCGGACAGACCGTCGGATCCTCCGTCGAGCGCCAGCACCGGGTCATGATCGACCACCTCCCGCGCCAGCGATGCCAGATCTGCGGTTGGGATATAAGGCGGATTGGAGACGATGAGATCAAACCTCGTCTCAATACCTGCAAACCAATCGCCGGTTACCGCGGCATAACGTGTCGACAAACCAAGCGACTTTGCGTTTTCAAGCGCCGTGTCGACGGCATCCGCCGACACGTCAACGCCAAGACACCCGGCTTCGGGACATTCGGCCAGCAGGGCCAAACCGATGGCCCCTGTTCCTATACCCAGATCCACAATGCTGCATGATCCGTTCGCTGCCACCGTCGAGCGCACGAACGGAAGAACTGCGTCAACCAGGGTTTCGGTATCCGGCCGCGGCTCAAGCGTTGCCGGGGAAAGCCCGAGCGACAGCCCGTAAAACTCCCTTGCGCCAAGGATACGGTGGACCGGCATGCCGTTCAGACGGTCCCAGGCCGCCTGCGCCAACCGCGCGCGTTGGGTGCCGGTCAGCGCGACATCCCCATCCGTCACCAGATGATGCGGATCAAGTCCAAACGCACCTGCCGCCAGCAACCGGGCATCCAGATCGGCTGTTTCCAGACCGGCCGACCGGAACATGGTTCGAACGCCCAGCCAGGCATCGCCAATCGTCCGCGCGCTTGCGAAATCAGGCCTTGTCATGGCCGCCAAGCGTCGCCAGCTGGCCCGCCTGATAATCGGAGATCAGGGCGTCTACGATTTCGTCGATCTCGCCGATCATCATCTTGTCCAGCTTGTAGAGCGTCAGGTTGATCCGGTGGTCGGTCACACGTCCCTGCGGAAAGTTATAGGTGCGGATCCGCTCCGAGCGGTCGCCGGAGCCAACCTGGCTCTTGCGGTCCGCCGACCGTTCGCTGTCTGCCTTCTGCCGCTCCATGTCGAAAAGGCGCGAACGTAGAACCTGCATGGCCTTGGCGCGGTTCTGATGTTGCGATTTCTCCGAAGATGTCACCACAAGCCCGGTCGGCAAATGGGTAATCCGCACAGCCGAGTCCGTCGTGTTGACATGCTGTCCGCCCGCGCCCGAGGCCCGCATGGTGTCGATCCGGATATCGTCGGGCTTGATTTCAATGTCGATGTCCTCGGCTTCCGGCAACACCGCAACGGTTGCCGCCGAAGTGTGAATGCGACCCCCCGATTCGGTTTCCGGAACCCGTTGCACGCGGTGCACCCCGGACTCGAACTTGAGCCGCGCGAACACGCCTTTGCCGCTCACCGTGGCAATAATTTCCTTGTAACCGCCGGCTTCGCCCTCGCTCGCCGACAGGACTTCCACCTTCCACCCCCGCGACGAAGCATAGCGCTCGTACATCCGGAACAGATCGCCAGCAAACAGCGCCGCCTCCGAACCACCTGTACCGGCTCTGATCTCGACGATAGCGCTGCGCTCGTCAGCGGCATCCTTGGGCAACAGCATGATCTCGATTGCCTGTTCAAGCTCTTCGATCCTGTTCCTGACTATCTTGAGATCCGCTTCAGCCAACTCGCGCATTTCGCGATCGGTTGACCGGTCTGCAAGCATGACCTCCAGATCGGTGCGCTCGGCCTGCGCCTTCTGAAGCTCGCGGATCTCGCCAACCAACGGCTGCAGCCCCGAATATTCAGAGGCCAGTTTTACATAGGTTTCCGCATCCGGGCCTGCGGACATGCGGGCCTCGACCTCGTCAAACCGACGTTCGAGTTCACGAATTTTCTGGGTCGGCAATTGTGCCATTGTCTGATCCTAAAGGCTCACGCCGTTGGCGTCTGCAAAGTCCATCAGAAACTCGCGCACTGTCTTTTCGCTCCGCGTGTCGGCGACTGCGGGCAACAAGCCTTCCTCAAGCCTGGCCAGATCGAGCGACAACAGCATCGATTTGACCGGGCCTATGGCTGCCGGCGACATCGAAATATTGCGGAACCCCAAACCCAGCAACGCCATCGCGGACAGCGGCTTTCCGGCGATTTCTCCGCACAGCGTCAGGGACGTACCGGCCTTGTTGGCCGCCACAACGATCTGACGCAAGACCCGCAGGAACGGCCGGCCCAAGGTATCGAAACGGTCGGCAACGCGGGAATTGCCCCGGTCAACAGCCATCACGAACTGAAACAGGTCGTTTGAACCGACGGAAACGAAGTCCACTTCTTCCATCAATTCATCAAGCTGCCACAACAGGCTGGGCACCTCCAGCATCGCGCCAAACTGCAGGCTGCGCGGCAACTGATGACCGAAGCGCGACAGATGCCGCACTTCCTTGTTGAGCAGTTCACGCGCCAGCCGGATTTCGTTGACCTCGGTGACCATCGGCAACATCAACTTGAGCTCAGTGCCTGCGGCGGCCTTCAGCAAGGCCCTCAACTGGGTGCGCAACAAACCCGGGCGATCCAGCGAAAGCCGGATGGCGCGCCAGCCGATTGCCGGATTCTCCTCTTCCGCCGAGCGGAAATAGGGCACAACCTTGTCACCGCCGATATCCAGAGTCCGGAAAGTAACCGGGCTGCCCTCAGCCTGCTTGAGCACGCTGCGGTAGAGACTTTCCTGCTCATCGACCTTGGGCATGGTCGAGGCGATCATGAACTGCAGTTCCGTTCGGAACAACCCGATGCCGCTGGCGCCGGACTCGCTCAATTGCGGCAAATCCACCAACAGGCCTGCATTCATCTGCAGCGTGATATCCTGGCCGTCGCGGGTGCGCGGTTCAACCGTACGCAGGGCCCGGAACTGTTCCTGCCGCGTGGCCCGGAACCGCACCTTCTCTGCATAGGCGCTCTCAACGTCTGAGATCGGACGCAGATGGACAATGCCGTCCTCACCGTCCACGATGATCGGATCGCGGTTCTCCGCCAGTGAGGCTATGCCGATCACCTGGCCGACAACCGGGATTCCCATTGCCCGCGCAACAATCACCACATGGCTGGTGACGGCGCCATCTTCCAGCACCAGCCCGCGGATTGCCTCACGCGGATAGTCGAGCAATTCCGCCGCTCCCATGGCGCGGGCCACGATGATCGCATCCTGCGGCAGACCGGAACCGCCCGGAACAAAGCCGGTCAGTTGCCTGAGCAGCCGGTTTGCCAGATCGTCAAAATCATGCAGCCGCTCGCGCAGATAGGGATCGGTCATGTGGATCATGCGGGCGCGGGTATCGCTCTGCACCTTTTCCACCGCTGCCTCGCAGGTCAGCCCGTTGCGGATGGCTTCCTCAAGCTTCCGCACCCAGCCACGGTCATGGGCAAACATCCGGTAGGCCTCAAGCACCGCCCGGTGCTCACCCTCCATCGAAACCTCCCGGCGCGACAACATGTCGTCAATCGATACCCTGAGCGATCCCAGGGCTTCTTCAAGACGTTTGAGCTCGGCGTCGATATCGTCATTGAGAAGTTCGGTGACCACGATACGCGGTTCGTGCAGGATGACATGCCCGAGGCCGAATCCGTCCCCGTATGCATCACCCTCAATCGTTACCGGTCGGCTCAGATCAAGTTCCAGTCCCGGCCGGATAATCTGCTTGAGTTCACCCGTGGCGATCATTTCGGCAAGAACCATTGCCGTGGTTTCCAGCGCCTCGACTTCTTCCTCGCGGTATTTCCGGTGCGCCTTGTTCTGAACGACCAGCACGCCCAGTGACCGCCCGGCCCTGAGTATGGGAACACCCAGGAAGGAATTGTAGATTTCTTCCCCGGTTTCCGGCAGATAGGTGAAAGCGGGATGCGACCGCGCATCGGACAGATTGAGCGAACGGGCGCTTGATGCGATGGTACCGACGAGGCCCTGACCCATTTTCAGCTGCGTCAGGTGTACTGCATCCTTGTTGAGACCTTCAGTCGCAAACAGCTCCAGAGCGCCATCGGCGCGCAGCACGTAAAACGAGCAAACTTCGGCGACCATATTGGCCGCGATCTGGCGGACAATACGGTCAAGGCGCTCCTGCGGCTCAAGGGGCTCCGCCATCAATTCGCGAAGCCGCCTGAGAAGGACGCGCGGACCCGCTGAAAGGTCTCTCATCGCGCTTCATTCTCCCAATTCGTGTGGCCGGTCCGGGACTGCTCCCGGCCGGTTCAATGTTCGGCTTTGGCCGTTCGATTTTGTCTCGTTGGACTAAGTCTTATCCAGACCGTAGACGGAATGCAAAGTCCGAACCGCAAGTTCGGCATAGGCTCCGTCGATCAGGATGGAAATCTTGATCTCGGAGGTTGTTATCGCCTTGATGTTGATCGACTTTTCAGCAAGCGCCTTGAAAGCGGTGGCCGCGACGCCGGCATGACTGCGCATGCCGATACCGATCACGGAAACCTTGGCCAGACCTGATTCGCTCTGGACAACGTCATAACCGATCGCCGGCTTCTCGCCTTCCAGCACCGAAAGCGCCTTGTCGGCATCACTCGACGGGACGGTAAACGTCATGTCGGTGCGGGATCCGTCCTCGGAGATGTTCTGGACAATCATGTCGACATTTATATGGGAGTCGGCAAGTGGCCCGAATATCGCCGCAGAAACGCCCGGCCGGTCGGCAAGCCGCCTGAGCGAAATCTGCGCTTCATCCTTGGCGTAGGCAATTCCGGTAACGACTTCCTGTTCCACGATTTCTTCCTCGTCGCAAATAAGAGTTCCGGGCGGATTGATCAGATCGCTCATCTCGGGCGCATTCGGATCGTCAAAACTCGACCGTACAAAGGTCCTCACCTTGTGCACCATGGCCAGTTCCACTGAACGGACCTGCAGCACCTTGGCGCCCAGGGAAGCCATTTCCAGCATTTCCTCGAACGCGATCTTTTTCATCCGTCGTGCCTTGGGCACAACACGTGGATCGGTGGTATAGACACCGTCGACATCGGTATAGATGTCACAGCGGTCCGCCTTGACGGCCGCAGCGATTGCCACAGCGCTGGTATCCGATCCGCCCCGGCCGAGTGTGGCGATCCGGTTGTCCGGGCCGATCCCCTGGAATCCGGCCACGACCGCAACCTGCCCCATTTCGAAACGCCGGATGAGTTCGCTCCCGTCGATATCGAGAATTCGCGCGGCGCCATGGGCATTGTCGGTCTTCACCGGAATCTGCCAGCCTTGCCATGAACGGGCGTCCACGCCCATGGATTGCAGCGCAATGGCAAGCAAGCCGCTGGACACTTGTTCGCCGGAAGCAACAATCGCATCATATTCGCGGGCATCATAGACAGATGCACTGGCGCCGGTGACCTTTGGCATTGCCTGCACCCAGCCGACCAACTCGTTGGTCTTGCCGGCCATGGCAGAGACCACGACAGCCACCTGGTGCCCGGCGTCAACTTCACGTTTGACATGCCGGGCAACATTATGGATCCGGTCAAGGTCGGCAACCGATGTGCCGCCAAACTTCATCACGATGCGGGCCATATTGAATTATCCGCTGGCTGGCCCGTTTCCGGGCAAGAAAAACCGCTCCTTGTTCGGGAGCGGAGAGTGGCGGTCTCATAACCAAATTTCCCGCAGCCTGCAACCGGATGGATCGTGCGACTTTGCCGACCCTTGACAAGTCCGGCCCGACGCCCGAGTTGAAGGCACAGGATTTAACGCTGGAGAGACCGATGGACCCGACCGCAAGGACAACGATTGATCAGGTCGAAGTCGAGCGCTTCTCGGCTATGGCGGCGGAATGGTGGGATCCGCAAGGCAAGTTCCGTCCGCTGCACAAATTCAATCCGGTGCGCCTGACTTACATTCGCGATCATGTTGCAGCGAATTTTGGCCGTGATCCCAGGGGTGACAAGCCCTTGGCGGGACTTAGGATTCTCGACATCGGCTGTGGCGGCGGGCTGCTCTGCGAGCCTATGGCGCGCATGGGCGCGGAAATGCTGGGTGCCGATGCATCGCAGACCAATATCGAAGTGGCCACAATTCACGCCAGGCAAGGCGGCGTCAATGTCAGTTACGAGGCGGTGACGTCGGAGCAACTGGCCGAGCGCGGCGAGAAGTTTGACGTGATCCTCAACATGGAAGTCGTCGAACACGTCTCCGATGTCGATTTGTTCCTTACGTCTTGCGCCGAAATGGTCAAGCCCGGCGGCCTGATGTTCATCGCCACCATCAACAGGACCATGAAGGCGATGGCACTCGCGATCGTCGGAGCGGAATATGTACTGCGCTGGCTGCCGCGCGGCACCCATCAATACGAAAGGCTGGTGCGGCCGGAAGAAATCGAAAAGCCGCTTGCGGCATCGGGATTGCGCATCATTGACCGGACCGGCGTATTCTACAATCCGCTGCAGGATCAGTGGAACCTGTCGCGGGATATGGATGTCAACTACATGATGCTGGCCGAGAGATCGAAAGCCGTCTGATTTCAGACCGGCATCGACCGGACTTGCTCCAACATATCCTGTTGTCCCGGGGCATTTGCCTCCACCAGAGCCTTCACCCGTGCGCGATCAACCTGTGTTGGTTGTCCTTCCATGGAATATGGGTGTTTGAACGTGAAAGCCAGCGGCCCCGGACCATGATCGTGCAGCCGCTCGAGCTTTCTGGCGCCTTGCTCCCAGTCCGGTCGTCTGCCCGCTTCAATCCACCACAACACCAGCGGCGGCCAGTCGTTCCTGGTGTTCCAGTTGCGCGCATTTTTGAGCGCCTCGGCATGCACTCCGGCATAGGAAAACGCCGACAGGCTTTCGATATCTTCCCACAGTGACAATGATGATGGCCCGGAGTCATGCCCGCTGCCCATGATAAAACGCGGGAACACCTGAACGCCCCAGCTTCCCGGCCCCGGCTCACCGACATAACCGGATCGTCCGACGAAGCCCGCAGCTTTCTCCGCTGCTGCAAAATTCACCGGTTCGCGGCGCACAAAACCCTGCACTTCGGGAGCATCGTAACTGGCGACATGCAGGCCAAAATTATACATCGCCAGATGAAAGCCGGACGTGCTCATTTCAACTCAGATCTTCGGGAAATTCCGGCAGGGGCGCTATTTCGATGCCTTCCTCGACCAGTGACCTGGCGTCTTCCTTCGAGGCCTGGCCAATGATGCCGCGGGCCTCGGCTTCGCCATGGTGAATCTTGCGCGCCTCGTCGGCGAACCGGTCACCGACATCCTCCGAATTCTGCTTGACCGCTTTCACCATATCCCGAAGCTTGCGCATCATGTCGCGCTTTTCCGGATCCATTGCCAATGGTCGCGCCGGAGTATCCCGCGAGACGGCGACCGCCGGTGCCATCAGCGCCTTGCCGACCTCGCGTGATCCGCAACGCGGGCACTCGACCAGGCCGCGTTCGCTTTGCCCGTCGAAATCCGCGCTCGATGCAAACCATCCCTCGAACTCATGATCCTTGTCGCAATGCAAAGAAAACCGGATCACGCCACTTGCGCTCCCTTGGCTGATTGCAATTCACTTTCAATCCGGTAACTCCGGGCGTTCTTCAGATTTGGAATCCTGGCCCGCGCAATCTTGACCTCTTCAAGCGCCAGAGTGGCGACAATGACACCGGGTTCGCTGCCCTTGGCTTCGGCAATCACCCGGCCCCACGGATCGACGATCAGCGAATGACCATAAGTCTCCCGCCCGTCCTCGTGCACGCCGCCCTGCGCCGCCGAAATCATGAATGCGCCGTTTTCAATTGCCCGGGCGCGCTGCAGCACATGCCAATGCGCCTCGCCGGTCTGTCGGGTGAAAGCCGCCGGCGCGGTCAGAATCTCTGCGCCGGCAAGCGCCAGATCGCGAAACAGATGCGGGAACCGGATATCGTAACAAATGCCCAATCCCAGTGTTGTGCCATCCAGATCAACAGTCCGGGCAACCTCTCCCGGCCGGTAAACCGCACTTTCACGCCAGCTCTCGCCATGGTCGAGATCAACGTCGAACATATGGATCTTGTCATACCGGCCCAGTACACTGCCATCGGATCCGAACACCACCGCCCGGTTTGCGGCCATTCCTCCACCCACGTCAATTGCCGTGGAACCGATATGCAGACAGATGCCAAGTTCGTCTGCCAGCGCCGAGGCGGCGCGCAGCACCGGATCATCGGACTCTGGTTTAAGAATCCGCTGCAACCCTGCCCGGTCTTTCTGGATGGCGCCGGTCATCTCCGGCGTTTGAACATATCGCGCGCCACCCGAAGCAGCTTCGCGAACCAGTTCCTGCATCACCGCGATGTTCGCCTCCGGCGTAACACCCGAACGCATCTGGACTGCGGCGACAACAAGTTCGTTCATGGTTCAGGCTCCTGCCAGCATCGTATCGAGCTTGCCGGCACGCTCGAGCGCGTGCAACTCGTCACAACCTCCGACATGAACGCCGTCAATGAAGATTTGCGGAAACGTCGCGCGACCGTTCGCCTTGGCGATCATTTCCTGTTTCAAATCCGGCGAAAATGTCGCATCGTGCTCAGTGTAGCCCACACCCTTTCCATCCAGCAACCGCTTGGCCGCCGTGCAAAATCCGCAAAACTGTCGGGTATAAAGGGTTACGTCGGCCATTCGGTTCTCCAGCTGTTGTGCCGCCAATCGGGCTCTTCAGGCATATATGGTTTCCTCTCCCTGGCTTGCAACCCTGGCAAAGGTCAACACATTGACCTGGCTGGCACCGCCGCGCAGCAGCGCACGTGTCGCCGCCTCAACTGTTGAGCCGGTGGTGAACACGTCATCGACCAGCAGGACTTTCAGCCCGAGCAACCGCTGCGCCTGTGCGGGCTCTATCGAGAATGCGCCCCGGACATTGTCCTGCCTGGCTCTCAACCCCAATCCCACCTGTTGTCTTGTCTTGCGAACGCGGCGCATCGCGCCGGCCATGAACGGTTTGCCCGACAACCGTGCAAGCGCCCGCGCCAGCTCCGCTGACTGATTGTAACGCCGCGCAAACAACCTGCCGCGATGCAACGGCACGGCGACGATCACATCGCTGTCGTCGATCACGTCCCTGCCTGCCCGAACCATCCATGCCGACATCATCACCGCCAGATCAGCCCGATCGGAATATTTCAGCCCATGGACGATATTGCGTGCTACCCCGTCATGAAGCACTGCCGCGCGGGCTCTTTGATAAGGGGGCGGATTGGCGATCGCGTCAGGTGACTCAAGACCCTCGCCCCTGTCATGATCGAACGGCAGGCCGGTAATCTCGCAATAGGGGCGCTCTATGAAGCGCACCGTCCCCCAGCAATCAGGGCACAACGCCGCGGCCTTTGCGGTCATTTTCCCACATCCGGCACACACCGGCGGGTAAACCACCTGCATCAATTGTGCCGCGCATCGCCCAAGCGAGCCTCTCAACCCACGCCGGTTCAGCCGATGTTCGGCGACCGACCGTCCGTTGCTGGCATGACTTGCTTCCACAGGGTTCATTGGTTGACATTACCGCCATTCCATCCAACAAGCGAGCCGGAGTTAATCCAGCGGATTGGATCATGGACCACCTCTTTGACCACACTCTCATGCGGCAACGCAGACTGCGCGCACTTGCCGGGTTCAAACCGGGTGCGGACTTCTTGGTCCGCAGGGTCGCCGAAGATATGGCCGATCGCCTTTCGGTGGTCGAACGCCAGTTCGAGCACCCTGTCCAGGTGCATGGCGGCCTCGCCGTTGCAGCCGAACTGATGTCCGCGACAGGAAAAACAGGCCAATTCAAATTTGTCGACCAATATGCCTTGCCGGGCCTTGATGTCGACGCCGTGGATCTCGCCGATCCTGATCATGTTCCTCTGGCTGCGGGAAGTGCGGATCTGATCGTCTCGCCGCTGGCGCTGCATATCACCAACGACACGCCCGGAGTTCTGGTGCAATTGCGCCGTGCGTTGAAGCCCGACGGATTACTGCTCGCAGCCACACCCGGCGCCGGAACCTTGGGCGAACTGCGTGAAAGCCTGCTCGCAGCGGAAAGCGAATTGACCGGCGGCGCCAATGCCAGGGTTCATCCCTTCGCCGATATTCGCGATTATGGAGCCTTGCTGCAACGCGCGGGCTTCGCGCTGCCTGTGACCGATATTGATGACATTGTGGTCAGATATGCCGATATGTTCGGCCTACTCAAGGATCTGCGCGCAATGGGCATGACCTCACTGCTTGCCGACCGAAGCCGCATGCCGGTGAACAGGTCTCTTTTCATACGGGCCGCGCAGATCTATGCCGAACGATTTTCGGACCCCGACGGTCGTATCCGCGCCAGTTTTCCGATTATTCACCTGTCCGGCTGGGCGCCGCATGAAAGCCAGCAAAAGCCACTCAAACCGGGGTCCGCCAAGGCGCGGCTTGCCGATGCCCTGCGCACGCCGGAACAAAAACTGCCGCGCTGATGCTTTTGCCTTATCGTTCAAATGGATCCATTTGAACACGGCACGCGAGCTTACTGGGTGTTCTTGAGGTGTTGCGCCGCCCCATCCAACGAACCATTGATGGCATTGCCAAGTGTCGTGGCTCCTCCAATCAAGGCGACCGATATCAGCGAGGCAATGAGCGCATACTCGATTGCTGTTGCGCCTAACTTGTCAGCCAGAAACCGGCAAATCATTGATCTCATACTCAAATTCCGATTCTGGTTGTGTGGTGAACTAACAGGGCCAGGTCAACAATCTCCGGTCTTTGTGCCATCATTTCCGATGATGCAAAGTGCGCCGGGACTATCCTGCAAAATCGACTTGCGGACCGTGTAGGTCGCGTTTTTCGATCTTTGCGGGATCGATCCGGTGGTGATGTTGTCATACTGGTCGGGCGTCCAGGCCACCCGGGACGCCGGTGAACGTTCAGCAAGGATCGGCGTCAGAATGGTAGCGACAGCCACTGCAGCGGTCCCAAAAAGCAGTGCTACGCGAAGTGCGCCAAATCGCTTGGGCGGGTTTTCCACGCCGTCTCGGTCCATTACAGTCATCCAAAAATCACCGTCGGGCATAACGTCTCCACTGACAATCCATCCGGATCAGTCGCTCACCCTGATAGTGCGTGAAGGGAATTGAAGTTTTATTAACGTTAATATCGACGATCGAAATTTAGTGAGCCGCACATCCAATCGGGTGCACAAATAACACCATAAGGCTTTGAAATGATGCATGTAAAAGCATCACGGATCAGCACAGCCGAAAAACTCACACAAGATCGATGAGATAGGGAACGAGCGGTTCGTCGGCAGGCGGCATCGGGTAATTTCGCATTTCACGAGGGCGGACCCATTTCAGCGCCTGGCCCTCAAGCCCTTGGGCGGTTCCCTCGAACCGGCGGCAGATGAAAAGCGGCATCAACAGATGAAAATCGTCATAGCTATGACTGGCGAAAGTCAGCGGGGCGAGACAGGCTTCCCTGGTCGTCACCCCGATTTCCTCGATGAGTTCGCGAATCAGCGCCGCTTCGGGTGTTTCCCCTGCCTCGACCTTGCCGCCGGGGAACTCCCAGAGTCCGGCGAGCTTTTTTCCCTCCGGCCTCTGCGTCAACAGCACCCGCCCATCGGCATCGACCAGCGCGCAGGCGGCAACCAGCATGATTTTCTTGATACTCATTGGATCAGTAACCCGGCTGCTGGCGATAGGCATAGCGGTAGACTTCATCAAATCCCAGCCCTTTGTAGAGCGCGACTGCCGCGATATTTGCACTCTCGACCTGCAGCCAGGCGGTTTCAGCGCCTCGGTACCGCGCCCAACGAAGTGCAGCCCTGACGACGTCGCGACCATGCCCTGCGCGCCGCTTGTCAATCCGCGTGGCAAGTTCGAACAATCCGGCCAGATCATTGTCATGAACGCATAGCGCGGTCGAAAGCGGGCCTGTCGCCTCTTCCTCCAGAACAAACAATCCACTGGGCGGACGGATCGCGCTCAGAACCTCGGTCAGGCCCGGCTTGAGCGATTGATCACGATCATGCACCGAAATGGCGGCATCGACATAGCGACCGACATCCTTGAGCGGCAGATGATCCATCCCGCCATCAATATCGAGATCGTCAATTTTACCGGTCATGACTATCGTTTCTTCAAAACGGCGCCAGCCGAGCGCATCAAGGTATGATTCCAGCGGTGGCGGCGCCAGTGGGGTCTGCCGGAACACCAGCGGCCGGTCATAGGAATCAAACCGCCGGGCAGCGCGCTCAACCCGGACTTCGATATCGTCATGGTCTGAAGGATCAAGCGGGTTGACGGAATTGAGCCGTTTTGACGGATGACCCGCGGTCAGCCTGATCTGCCAACTGCCGTCATACTGGATCGACGCGGCGGGCCAGGCGCGAAATCCAACGGCTTCAAGCCTTCTGACTATGGCTAGGTTTGGCACGGCACGCCCCGTTTTCGACGATGAATTCTCCCGCTCAACTGCGGTAGTCACCATTGATCTCAACATAAGCTTTCGTCAGGTCGCATGTGAAGACCCGAGCCCTGCCGCGGCCAATCCCGAGATCGACCCTGATGGCAATTTCATCCTGCTTCATAACGTCCGACGCGGCCGCTTCGCTGTAGCCGGGATCGCGTTCGCCATCCACGGCCACCCGCACATCACCGAACCAGATCGCAAGCTTGTCACGTTCCGCCTTTTCGCCGGCCTTGCCAACCGCCATGACAACGCGGCCCCAATTGGCGTCTTCGCCGGCAATCGCGGTCTTGACCAGCGGCGAATTGGCGATTGACCGGGCGATCCGACCCGCCGCTCTTGCCGAAGCCGCGCCGGTGACAGTGATTTCGACCTGCTTGCGGGCACCCTCGCCATCGCGCACAATCTGGATTGCCAGATCCTCCATCAAGCTGGACAAGGCCTTGGCAAAATCCCGGGCACGAGGGTCGCTGGCCAGGCTAATGAGGCCGGCCCCGCGTTCGGCGGCAGCACCGGTCGCAAACACCATCAGCGTATCGGAGGTCGATGTATCGCTGTCGACCGTGACCGCATTGAATGTCGCGCCGACGTGACGGCTCAGCATCGCCTGCAAGGCGGAAGGCTCGATATCGGCGTCGGTGACGATGAAGGACAGCATGGTCGCCATGTCAGGTGCGATCATTCCCGCACCCTTGGCCATGCCATTGAGTGTAACCGTCACACCGTCGATCCGCGCAGTCCTGGTGGCGACTTTTGGATAGGTGTCGGTGGTCATGATAGCCCGCGCCGCATCAATCCAGCGATCCGGGCTTGCCGTAACCGCCATCTGGTCCAGAACCATTGCGAATTTGCTTGCATCCAGCGGTTCGCCAATGACACCGGTCGAAGCCAGGAATATCTCGCTTTCCGAACATCCGACCGCCGCCGCTGCCGCCTTCGCGGTCAGGTCGGTCGCGTCGCGGCCCTTCTGGCCGGTAAAGGCATTGGCGTTGCCGGAATTGACCACCAGCGCCCGCGCCTGACCTCCACCGAGATTGCCCCGGCAAAAATCCACCGGAGCGGACGGACATTTTGAGGTGGTGAACACCCCGGCCACCGCCGCGGGCTTGTCAAACACCATCAGCATGACATCCGTCCGGTCCTTGTACTTGATCCCGGCCGCTGCCGTTTGAATGCGAACGCCCGCAATCGGCGGAAGCTCGGCATAAGATTTCGGAGCCAGCGGGGATATATCGGTGGACATCAGGCGACCCTCTCTACAAACGTCCGGCCGGAACGGCCTTTACTGCTGCTGGTTGATGGCCTCGTAGGCAGTCTTCAGGTCCGGGTCGAGAACTTCGATTTCGACTTCCCCGCGGGCTTCCTTGATGAGATCTCCATAGCGCTCGCGCATGACCACCTGGCGCACCTGGTCGGCAACCTCCTCGAACGCAGGTGGTGCGGCCTGGCGACGGTCTTCCAGCTTGATGACGTGCCAGCCGAACTGGGTCTTGACCGGCTCCTTGGCGTATTCACCAGGCTTGAGCGCAAAAGCAACGGCCTCGAACTCGGGAACCATACGACCCTTGGTGAAAAATCCCAGATCGCCGCCTTGCGCGGCGCTTGGGCCGGTGGACTTCTCTTTGGCCAACTCGGAGAAATCCTTGCCCGTATCAAGCTCGGCGATGATTGCCTTGGCTTCTTCCTCGGTTTTGACAAGGATATGGCGAGCGTTGACTTCTTCTTCCGTGGGGGTGGCAGCCACTTCCTTCTCATATCGCGCCTTGATATCGGCATCTGTCACCGGATCGACAACGGTCGATTTGAAAATGGCGTTGTGCAGGGCACGATCGCGCTGGAACACCATCAGTTTCTTGAAGTCCTCGCTCTGGTCGAGCTTCTCGGCTTCGGCCTTCCGGGCCAGCGTTTTGATATCGATCACGGCGGCGAGAGCCGCGACGCGACGCTGATCATCGGGCAGCCGGGCAAACTGCGGGTCAAGATCACCCTCCGCCAGCGTCAGCTCCGACGCAAGAATCTCTACACCTGAGACGGTGGCCACCACCGGGTCGGCTTCATCAGCCGCATGACCCTGGACTGGCAGAAAAGCGATTGCACTGAAGAGAAGCGTGGTTGCGAGCTGCGATAAGCGCATGGGGAGACCTTTCCTTGTGAGGCTTGTTCCGGGCGGCCAACCAGGTGCATGTGAATCTGGGCCACCTTAAGACGACCTTTCGCCGCCGTTGACATCGTTCGAGCCCCCTCTTATCTGTCAGCCAACCGTCCGTCCAGACGGCTTTCGCCTGAAGAAGGTTATCGGGACGGCGTTTTTCAATCGATTTGCCGGTCGCAGGCCAGCGCCGGTTTTTAGCCTTGCTCCAAGTGCAGCCCTAGGAAAGGACCATTGTAATGGTCAAGTTCGGCGCAATCGCCCGTAAATTGTTTGGTTCATCAAATGACCGCCGGATCCGGGCTTATCAACCTAAAATTGACGCGATCAATGCTCTGGAACCGGAACTCGTAGCGCTCAGCGATACTGAACTGGCGGACCGGACGAAACAGTTCCGCGATCAGATTGCCGCGGGCACCGAGCTCGACGATCTGTTGGTGCCGGCGTTTGCGACCGTGCGCGAAGCTGCGCGCCGCGCCATCGGATTGCGGCCGTTTGACGTGCAGCTGATCGGCGGCATGATCCTCAACGAAAACGCCATCGCCGAAATGAAGACCGGCGAAGGCAAGACGCTGGTCGCTACCCTGGCGGTTTATCTCAACGCATTGGCCGGAAAAGGCGTGCACGTTGTCACCGTCAATGACTATCTGGCCCGGCGCGACGCCGAATGGATGGCCCGGATTTATGGCTTCCTGGGCCTGACGACAGGCATCGTCGTGCACGGTATGGAGGATGATGAACGCCGGGAAGCCTATGCCTGCGACATCACCTATGCCACCAACAATGAGCTCGGTTTCGACTATCTTCGCGACAACATGAAATATGATCGCGCCCAGATGGTTCAGCGTGGCCACAACTACGCAATTGTCGACGAGGTGGACTCGATCCTGGTCGATGAAGCCCGCACGCCGCTGATCATTTCCGGACCACTTGATGACCGCTCGGATCTCTACAACAGAATCGACGTGCTGATCGGGCAGCTTGAACCTGACGATTACGAACTCGACGAGAAGCAGCGGTCCGCCACATTCACCGAATCCGGCACCGAAAAGCTGGAAGCCATGCTGGCTGAAGCCGATATGCTCAAGGGTGAATCACTTTACGATGTTGAAAACGTCGCCGTGGTCCACCACATCAACAATGCGCTCAAGGCCCACCGGCTTTTCACCCGCGACAAGGATTATATCGTCCGCAACGACGAGATCGTCATCATCGACGAATTCACCGGCCGCATGATGCCGGGCCGGCGTTATTCGGAAGGTCAGCATCAGGCGCTGGAAGCCAAGGAAGGCGTCAAGATCCAGCCGGAAAACCAGACGCTGGCATCGATCACGTTCCAGAACTATTTCCGGATGTATTCCAAGCTTGGCGGCATGACCGGCACGGCCTCGACAGAAGCCGAGGAATTCGGCGACATCTACGGACTTGAAGTGGTGGAGGTGCCGACCAACGTGCCGATCGCCCGTATTGATGAAGATGATGAGGTGTACCGCACCGTCGAGGAAAAATATCAGGCCATCATCGACGACATCAAACTGTCGCGTGAGAAAAAGCAACCGGTTCTGGTGGGGACCACATCCATCGAAAAGTCGGAAATCCTCGCCGATTTGCTGCGCAAGGCAGGCATCGAAGACTTCAAGGTGCTCAACGCCCGCTACCATGAGCAGGAAGCCTATATCGTCTCCCAGGCCGGTGTCCCCGGTGCGGTCACTATCGCTACCAACATGGCCGGCCGCGGCACCGACATCCAGCTTGGCGGCAACGCCGACATGCGCGTTGCCCAGGAACTCGGGGACATGCCCGAAGGTCCCGAGCGCGATGAAAAAGAAAAAGTCATTCGTGCCGAGATCAAGGCACTCAAGGATGAAGCAATCGCAGCCGGAGGCCTTTATATCCTTGCCACAGAGCGTCATGAAAGCCGACGCATCGACAACCAGTTGCGTGGCCGGGCGGGTCGTCAGGGCGACCCCGGGCGTTCCAAGTTCTTCCTGTCGCTGCAGGATGATCTGATGCGCATTTTCGGCTCCGAGCGCATGGACAGCATGCTCAAGACGCTTGGTCTGAAGGACGGTGAGCCGATCATCCATCCCTGGATCAACAAGGCGCTGGAGCGCGCGCAGAAAAAGGTCGAAGCCCGCAACTTCGACATCCGCAAGAACCTGCTCAAATTCGACGACGTCATGAACGACCAGCGCAAGGTTGTATTCGAACAGCGCAAGGAACTGATGGATTCGGAATCGATTTCCGAGACCATCGAGGACATGCGGCAGGAAGTCATTGACGGGCTGGTCACCCTGCACATTCCTGAAAGGGCCTACGCCGAACAATGGAATGTCGCGGAGCTCAAGAAAGGCGTCCAGGCCTATCTCAATCTCGATTTGCCGATTGAACAATGGGCAGCGGAAGAAGGCATTGCCGAAGACGACATCCGCAGCCGCATCATCGAAGCCAGTGACAATCTCGCCAGGGAGCGGGCTGAGCGGTTCGGTCCCGAAATCATGACCTATGTGGAGAAGTCCGTTGTTCTCCAGACGCTCGACCATCTCTGGCGCGAGCATCTGGTCAATCTCGACCACCTTCGCTCGGTGGTCGGATTCCGCGGCTATGCACAGCGTGATCCGCTTCAGGAATACAAATCCGAGGCCTTTGAACTGTTTCAGGCCCTGCTCGCCAATTTGAGACAGGCCGTCATGGCACAATTGATGCGGGTCGAGATCGTGCGCGAAGCCGCCGCCACTCCGGAACCTGAATTGCCGGAAGGCATGGAAGGCCACCACGTCGACGCCACAACCGGACAAGATGAGTTCGATTCATCGGGAACGCAACTGGCCGCAGCAGTCGTGGCGCCCGAAGACCGTGACCCGCAAGACGAATCCACCTGGGGCAAGGTCGGCCGCAATGAGGCTTGCCCGTGCGGTTCGGGCAAGAAATACAAGCATTGTCACGGTGCCTACTAGTGGTGCGATCCTGACAGATGGTTCCCATCTGTCAGGACAAATCGCCCCACCAGATCAATAGCTTGTGGGCTGACTTTTCGAAACAGATGGGTATCATCTGTTTCGGTCAGACCACTAGGCCCGTTCATCCTTCAGACCGGGTTTCTGATTGAAAATGGCCGGATCCGCAGGCGCGGGTTCGGCCATTTTCGATTCCGCACCTGCGAATTCCAAGACATCATCCCATGCATTTCTGGCGCATTTTCCAGCCGGGGAATCTCGCGCCCGCGCCGGATAAACCAGACCGTTGCGGTGTTGTGCCGGCAGGATCATCCCAGTCCCGAAATACACAATTCCTGACGTTGCCACTCAAACCGTTTCTTAACATCGCCATGACAAGGTGCTTGCGCAACAACAGGATAGACACCTGACCATGACGTTGATCAACACCGCCGGCAAAATACTGCCGCCGCGCTACGCAGCGCGGCTGATGCCGGTATGTGATCGTCTGACCACGCTCCTGACCGCGACGGACGAAACCAGTGCGGCAAGCCGCATGGCCATGATTGCCTTTGCCATCCGCATTGTCAGCGCAGCGATCGCCTTTGTTTCCCAGATAATCCTGGCCCGCCTGATGGGCGAATTCGAATACGGCGTTTTCGTCTTTGTCTGGGTGATCGTTATTATCCTGGGCAATCTTTCCTGCCTCGGGTTTCACACTGCCGTTATCCGGTTCCTTCCACAATATCGAACGGCGGGAGCTGACGAAGCCATCATGGGGCTCACCGCGACAGCGCGGATATTTGCGATGGTGTCGGCCACGCTGATAGCCGCCACCGGCATCGCCGCGCTGTATCTGCTTGGCGACAAGATCGAATCCCACTACGTCCAGCCGCTGTTCGTAGGCGCCTTCGTGCTGCCGATGATTGCCTTGGGGGATGTGCTCGACGGCACCGCCCGCGCCAATGGCTGGCCCGTTCACGCGCTCAGCCCCACCTACATTGTACGCCCGCTGCTCATTCTTGCCTTCGTCGCCTGCGCCATTGGGCTGGGACGAATGGCAGACGCCAATACCGCCATTCTCGCAGCGCTTGCAGCGGCCTATCTGACGACAATCGTCCAGTTTCTTGTGGTGACCGGCAAACTCCGGAGCCGGTTTCCGGCCCGCCGGGTGGAGATCCATTTCAGGACGTGGCTGTTGGTCGCCTTCCCGATCTTCCTGATCGAGGGCTTCTACTTCATGCTCACCAATGCCGATGTCATCATTGTCGGGCTGTACCTTCCACCGGAAAAGGTGGCCGTTTATTTCGCCGCAGCCAAGACCATGGCGATGGTCCACTTTGTCTATTTCGCCGTCAAGGCCGCCGCGGCACAGAGGTTTTCAGGCCTTGTATCAGGCGCCGACCACGCCGCTCTGGCGGCATTCGCCCGCCAGACCGTGCAGTGGACCTTCTGGCCCTCGCTGCTGGTTGGCGGTCTGGTGATCGCCGCGGGACCGTTCCTGCTTTCCCTGTTTGGACCGGCATTTCAGGATGGTCACATGATCATGGTTGTGCTTTTTGCCGGCATTCTCGCCAAAGCCATGATTGGTCCTGGCGAAGTCTTGTTGACCATGGCGGGTGAACACAGGATCTGCGCGGCGATCTACGCGGTGGCTCTGGCTGCCAATCTTGCCCTCAATGTCACGCTGATCCCGGCCTGGGGATTGCTCGGCGCGGCGACCGCTACAGCCTCCGCCATGGTGGTGGAGGCGAGTTTGCTTCACATCATCGTGCGGCGGAGACTTGGAATCGTCATGTTCATTGCGTCCCGCGCGCCTGCAAGCCACCGACATTCCACAGCGGAGGTCGTATAAGATCATGGCTTCCAGTCCCATTACTCACGAAGAAGTCGCGAGCCAGGCCAACACGCTGATTGGCGAATTCGCCGATGTCGAGACTGCCCGCCCGCTGCCCGACCACGAAATCGCTGTCGGCCGCCGGGGCAGGCATCTGGCAATCTATCCCGCACGCGCGGGCTACGAACTGCAGGAAGAACTTGATTTTCTGACGAACCGGGCCCTGGAACCGAATGTGTTCTTCTCGGGCCGCTTCCTGGCACCTGCAATGCCAAGGCTTGAAGACAGGGTCATTCGCCTCATGCTGATGCGTGATGAAACCGAAACGCATTCCCGCATGCGGCTGATGCTGCCGTTCTCGGTCGAAAAACCCGGATTTTCGGTCGGCGCTTCCATTATCCGCGCCTGGGCCAATCCTTTCGGTCCATTGGGCACCCCGCTGCTTGATCGTGAAGATGCCGCCGAAACGTTCGACAACATGCTTGAAGCGCTTGGCCGGCCTGATTCCGGCTTGCCCGGCATCCTCGTATTGCCGGATATGCGGCTGAACGGTCCCGTGGCTCGCCTGATGCGCGCTGTTGCCGCGGGCCGCAATCTTTCAGTCGTCGTCACCGACGAGCTTGAGCGGCCATTTCTGGAAAGCACGCTGGACGTCGATGAATATCTCGCCCATTCGGTTTCCCGGCGTCACCGCCACGAGATGCGCCGGCAATGGCGCCGCCTGTCCGAGCACGGAGAACTCACCTACACGGTGGCCCGCCAGCCCGAAGAAGTCCGCTTCCACCTCGAGGAGTTCCTGACGCTTGAGGACTCGGGCTGGAAAGGCCGCCGCAAGTCCGCAATGGTTGCCGACCGCTATCGCGCGGCCTTTGCCCGGGAGGCGATCAACAGTCTCGCCGAAACCGACAGCGTGCGCATTCACAGCCTGGCGCTCGATGGCGAGCCGATTGCGTCAATGATCGTGTTCGTCGCATCCGGCGAGGCGTGGACCTGGAAAACCGCCTATGATGAAACCTATGCGCGCTATTCGCCGGGCAAGCTGCTGGTTGACCGGCTCACCGAGTGGCATCTGGATGATCCCAACATTCTGCGCACCGATTCCTGCGCGGTGCCGGATCATCCGGTGATGAGCCGCATGTGGACGGAGCGGGAAAAGATGGGCACAATGGTCATTGGTCTTGATCCCAAGCATGACCGCGATGTGCGGCAGGTCGCAACCCAGCTCCATATCTACCGCAACACCCGCAATATAGCCCGGCTTCTGCGGGAAAAAATACGCGGCATGGCCCGCCGCTAATCAGGTCTCGTCTGCTGTCGTTCGGATACCTGCCTCGTCAATCGCCCGGTCTCTGAGAACCCGCCGGATAACCTTGCCGGTGGTGGTCAGGGGCAGACTGTCGACAAATTCGATCTCACGCGGATACTCGTGCGCCGACAGCCGGATCTTGACCCAATCGCGAACCGACGCAGCCAGACCCGCATCCGCCTCAACCCCGGGCGCGACCACGATATAGGCCTTGACGATTTCGGTGCGCATGGGATCGGGTTTGCCCACAACCGCGGCCAGCGCCACAGCGGGATGGCCGGTCAGGCAATCCTCGATCTCGCCCGGTCCGATCCGGTAACCGGAAGACGTGATCACATCGTCGTCGCGGCCGAAAAATGAAAAATATCCATCGCTGTCTCGAACGCCCTGATCTCCGGTGAGCATCCAGTCTCCGATGAATTTGGCTTCGGTCGCCTCTTCGTTTTGCCAATAGCCCAGAAACATGACCGGATCGGGACGCTTGACGGCGATCTGGCCGGAGATCCCGTCGGCAACAACATGCCCCTGATCATCAATGATTGCGACCTGGTGCCCGGGAACGGGCTTGCCAATGGCGCCGCCACGGCTGACACCCAGCCCGACAGCGGATGCCAGCACCAGATTGCATTCGGTCTGGCCATAGAACTCGTTGATGGTCAGTCCCAGGACCGCTTTCGCCCACTCATAGGTTTCACGGCCCAGCGCTTCGCCACCGGATCCAATCGTGCGAAGTCCGAGTCGGTGGCGCGCCAGTGGATCGGACACGGTGCGCATGATTCTCAGCGCCGTTGGCGGAATGAACGCATTGCGAACCTCCATCTCCGCCATGATCCGGTAGGCCAGTTCCGGATCGAACTTCTGCGCCCTGGACGAAACCACAGGAACACCCAGCATCAACCCGGGCAAAAGCACATTGAGCAGGCCGCCGGCCCAGGCCCAGTCCGCCGGCGTCCACAGCTTGTCGCCGGGTTGCGGCATGAATTCATGGTGGGTTTGAACCCCCGGGATATGGCCGATCAGCACACGATGCCCGTGCAACGCGCCCTTTGGCGGACCGGTCGTGCCGGAGGTGAAGATCATCATCGCAGGGTCTTCGGCTCGGGTCTCAATCGCGACCGGCGCATCTGAATGACCATTCTCCAGCCTGCTGAAGCAGATCTCAGCATCTGCATCATCAAGGGCCTCATCTCCGGCATCGTCTCCGGCGACGATGATGGCTTCAAGCCCGCTCAGACGCTGCCGGATGGCAATCACCTTGTCCCGCCCCCCGGCAGTGGTCACCAGCACCTTGGCGCCGGAGGCGGCCAGCCTGTGTTCAACGGCCTCAACCCCGAACAACAGCGCCAGCGGCACGGCGATGGCGCCCAGCTTGTAAATCGCGACATGGGCGATGGCCGTTTCAAATCCTTGCGGCAGCATCAGCGCCACTCGATCCCCGGTTTGCACACCAAGAGACCTGAGCCCCC
Organism: Hoeflea sp.; assembly: GCF_039975035.1. Classification (GTDB taxonomy): domain Bacteria; phylum Pseudomonadota; class Alphaproteobacteria; order Rhizobiales; family Rhizobiaceae; genus Hoeflea. Next base: position 24,007 of record NZ_JBDWHW010000241.1, read on the forward strand.
TTGCAAACGCATTGGAACGCCGCGCCAGTTCCTCATAGCTCAACCGGTCCGGCGCCCCGTCAGGATTGAAATGCTCAAGGCAGATCCGCCCGGGATCGCGCTCTGCCCAAGCGTCGGATACGGCACTGCCGATATTGAAGAATTCAGGAACGTCCCACTCGAAACGCGAGGCGATGTCATCAAGACTCTGTCCGGCCGGCAACAGCATGAATGATAATCCTTGCACGAACGCCTCGGTCCGCCCGCAGCGAGACTGATTGGCGATAAGACAATATGGGTCGGCAATCCCTATCAGGCGTTGGGTTTGGTTTGAAGAGGTCCAGCATTTTAACCGCCGGACCGGTCCGGCATGAACATATGGTGCAGCCCGGATTCAAGCTGGTTTCCATCCCCGAAACTCGCAGACATGGATTGATGTCCATCAAGGCGACGGACCGGGATCACGCTATCATTCCATATCTTCGCCAAACTTGAACATTAATTTCGTGGATATCTGGAGATCACGCGGTTGGCTACAGGGCGTACTTTTCGCTTTGAAACGGAGGAAAGCCAGTGATTGAGTTTATGAGTGAAAGCAACGGCAACACGATTGGTATTCGTGCCGGCGGCAAGTGAACCAAGACCGACTATGACGCCATCGAGGTTTTCCGTCCCGATCAACTTAATCAGGCTTGGCGGTGGATCCGGAGTTGAGCTTCAGCCGCCGCCTGCCCAATGTTCGCATTCTTTCAATTTTTCAAAGGAGTTCCACCTGATGCGCGAGAGCAAGGATATTTCGGAAGCAATGCAGAGAGTCCAAACCCTGGAAACCCAATTGGCGGAAAAACTCCGGGCACTGTTTGGCGCGAAGCCCCCCGCGCCTGACGTGTCTGAAAAAGCCGATGCGATTCGCGGCAAGTCAGGTGAACTCACCAAGAAGCTGGCCGAAAAGGATGGGGCTCTCTGGACGGGTGTCAAGGATGAAGTGAATCGCGATCTGCATGCCCTTGAAAGCAATTTTAATCATTGGATTCAATATCTTGATGAGCATTACAAGAATTAGGGAACACCCTGCCAGCAGCCAGAAATAACGCGCGTGACGCTGGTCAGGGCGACTTGCCGGGAACAGATTGCGCTGGATCGACCGGGCAAACATGGCCCCAACCCTGAAGCAGCCACCCAAATGACCGATAAGCTGACCGGATTGAAGTCGAAACCAGAACTCCGCGCCGAGGTCCAGTTGTTTTCCATTTCGGTCCAGCCGCCATATGGCCCGGACCAGACTTCCTTGCCGGTTCGAAAACAAAACGATTGACCGCGTAGGCGGCGTGGCAACACAAGGAAATGGTGCCCCCTTCCGGACTCGAACCGGAACTCCTTGCGGAACCGCATTTTGAGTGCGGCGCGTCTACCAATTCCGCCAAAGGGGCAACACGCCGGTCGAACCGGCATGGACGGCGGGACTATAGTCGGCGATTTGTTCCGGTCAAACGCTTTTTCAGGAATTCTTCCGTCATAAACCAATATCGAACGGCTCCGGCTTCCCGCTGTTTACCCGGACCCGCTTTCCAATTAAGACGCAGCCATTGCCGTTGCCCGAGAAGAAGGTTCTTCATGCTTCGCAGACTTTACGACTGGACCATGTCGCTGGCCGCTACGCGGCATGCCGAAAAAGCGTTGTTCTCGGTGTCTTTCGCGGAAAGTTCGTTCTTTCCGATTCCGCCGGACGTGCTGCTCATTCCGATGACTCTTGCCAAGCCGCGGAACTGGTTGCGCTTGGCCCTCATCTGCACCATCGCATCGGTCATAGGCGCATTTGTCGGTTATGCCATCGGTATGTTTTTATACGAAAGCATCGGAGTTCGGCTGCTCGAGACCTATGGCGCCGCCGACAAGTTCGAGAAAATCTCCGAATGGTACAATACCTGGGGCGGATGGGGCGTGCTCTTTGCGGCGATTACACCGTTTCCCTACAAGGTCCTGACAATCTTTTCAGGCGCTACCGGTCTCAATCTGGCTGTCTTCGCAGCCGTCAGCATCATTGGCCGCTCATTCCGGTTCTTTCTGGTAACCTGGCTCTTGTCCCGGTTCGGCGAACCGATCAGGGTTTTCATCGAAAAATATCTTGGCCTTCTTTTCACCCTGTTTATGGTGCTTCTCGTCGGCGGATTCTATGCAATCAAATATGTGTTTTGATCATGTCAATTTCTGATCTCTCTCATCCCGCAAGCCCTCGGACGAGAACCATGACGGCGCTGTTTCTGGCTGCAGCCATGGCGATTGTCGTGGGCACGGCGCTCGGGTTCGAGCATATGGGCGGCTACATTCCCTGCGCCCTGTGCCTGACCCAGCGCACTCCCTATTACATAGGCGCCCCGCTGATGCTGATCGCCGCGCTGATCTCGGCGGCGGGGGGGCCTTCATGGGCGGTCCGTGGTCTGCTCGGCGTCGGCGGATTGCTGATGCTGTACGGCCTCGGGCTCGGTATCTACCATTCCGGCGTCGAATGGCACTGGTGGCAGGGCCCCGCATCCTGCGCGACATCCGCAGACGCGGTGACCACTGACGCCGGATCGCTGCTTGGCGATCTCACCTCGAAAAAGCCGCCCTCCTGCGATGCCGCCGCATTGCGCGTTTTGGGACTGTCATTCGCCGGCTGGAATGTGCTAGCCAGCGCCGCACTCGCTGCATTAGCTTTCCGCGGCGCCTTGGCGAAAGGCTGATCTGCACAGGCTTATAAAGTGATGCAGCGTCTTATGCGCACTCCATTGGATGCGCGACGTCAATCACATCACGGCTGCAGTTCGGCATCCCAGTAGAGATAGTCCATCCAGCTTTCATGCATGAAGTTGGGTGGGAACATCCGCCCATTGTTGTGCAGGTCCTGCACACTGGGCTGGTAGGGCTTTTGGCGCGGGATCATGCCCGCCTGCTTGGGCATCGCACCGCCCTTCTTCAGATTGCACGGGGAGCACGCCGCCACCACATTTTCCCAGGTCGTCTCTCCGCCGCAGCGTCGCGGGATCACATGGTCAAAGGTCAGCTCATTCGGCGATCCGCAATACTGGCATTCGAACCGGTCGCGCAGGAATAGGTTGAACCGCGTGAATGCCGGGAAGCGTGATGGCTTGATGTAGGTCTTCAGGCAGACCACGCTCGGCAACCGCATCGAAAATGTCGGGGAAGACACAGCCTGATCATATTCCGCAACGATTTGCACCCGATCAAGGAAGACGGCCTTGACCGCATCCTGCCACGACCACAGCGACAGCGGATAATAACTCAAAGGCCTGTAATCAGCGTTCAGGACGAGCGCTGGCAAGGACTGCGGGGATACAAAAATCGTCAAGCGGCTCTCCTGAGCGAGTGCGATTCGGCATCTGCAAGCAACATATTAGGCTGGTCATGACAGTATTGTGAAGCACCTGCTTTTGAAATGATTTTCTGGGCGCAATCAGACCGGCTTCAGGCACCGAGCGGGGTGGCGTCGCGGCGCATGATTTCGGCATAATAGGCCCACAACAGCCGCGCCGCCACGCCGCGCCACGGGCTCCACCGGGCGGCCAGATCCGACAGCTCCCTCAATTGCGGCCGCACCTCAAGACCCAGCACATGCGCGGCCGCACTCTGCAACGCCACATCACCGGCGGGAAAAATGTCGGGATGGCCGGCGCAGAACAACAAATAGACCTCGGCGGTCCACGGTCCGACGCCCTTGATCGCCGTCATCGCGCCGATCGCCTCGAGACCATCAAGCGCACAAAGGTGTTCAAGATCGAGTTCGCCGGCAAGCACCGCCTTGCCGACCCGCTGCAATGTCTCGGCCTTGGCGCGCGACAGGCCCGCTGCCCTCAGCGTCTCGGGCGACAGATTGAGAACCGACGCCGGGCTGATCTCTCCCGCTGCCAGTTCCAGCTTGCGCCACAAGGCATTGGCACTGGCTTTCGACACCATTTGCGACAGGATGATTTCCGCGAGTGCCGCGTAGCCAGGTGGTTTGCGTCTCAACGGAACAGGTCCAGCCAGAGCGATGGCGCGCGCCAGATGCGAATCGCAGTGCGCCAACGCCGAAAGACCCTCCGCAATATCCTCGCTGCTGTCGATACGGCGCATGTCGCTGTTTCCTGGCACGTGATGCATACCGCTCGGGTTGCCCGGTGACGAGACCGGAAAAAAATGACATGAAACACTATGTCAAACGCCAACGCCACAGCCAACGCGGGGTTGAGCACTCCGATTGTCCGCTTCGCCCCCAGCCCGAACGGACTGCTCCATGTCGGTCATGCCAGATCGGCGCTTCTCAACTGGCAATTCGCCCACGCCAATGGTGGCAAGTTCTTGCTGCGGCTCGAGGATATCGATCTTACACGGGCGCGGCCCGAATTCGAGACGGCGATATTTGAGGATCTCGCCTGGCTCGGCCTTGAATGGCCCCGCCCGGTTCGTCGTCAGTCCCGGCACTTTTCCGATTACGAGACGGCGCTGTCCGAATTGCGCAAGCTTGATCTGATCTATCCGGCCTTTCTGAGCCGCACGGAAGCAGCCGAACGGGTGCGCAAAGCCGAAGCCGGCGGTAGAAACTGGCCGCGCGATCCAGATGGCGCGCCGCATTATCCCGGCGACGATCGCACTTTGACGGTTGCGCAACGCACCAAGCGCATTTCCGATGGTGAACCGCATGCCTGGCGGCTGGACATGAAGGCAACACTCACCGGCCTCGCGGGGTCGATGTGTTGGGACGAATTGGGAGCCGGACCGAACGGTGAAACCGGCAAAATAACAGCAACTCCGGCAGAATGGGGCGACGTCATTCTGGCCCGGCGCGATATCCCGACAAGCTATCATCTGGCGGTAACCATCGATGACAGCATTCAAGGCGTGACCGATGTGATTCGCGGGGAAGACCTGTTCGCGGCGACATCTGTGCACCGTTTGCTGCAGCAATTGCTTGGATTGCCAGTCCCGCGTTACCGTCACCACGGGCTGGTCCTCGACACCGGTGGCCGGAAGCTTTCCAAGAGTGAAGACGCGACGTCGATCGCATCATGGCGCGAACAGGGCGCAACCCCGGCCGATATCATCGCCATGGCCAGGCTGGATTCTGAGGCTTGATTTATGTCGGCCGAACCATCCGCTTGATGATGGCAAGCAGGAACAGGACCGTGAAAGCAGCGGCAATCGCAACCGGGATGATCATCGCCGATGGAACATGCCCGAAAGGAATGACATCCACCAGATTGAGACCAATGATGAAGCCGGCCAGCAACACAAGCATGTTGCCCAACGGACCAAAACCCAATGCGCCCAGCACCGAATCCATGGCGTTGCCGACAAAAAACGAAGCGGCGATCGACAATGCGACAAAGTACAGAATCATGTCTGAAGACAGCCCGGCAAACATCAACCAATCTCCTGTTCAGGTGCGCCTTGGCACCGCAGGGAATCTAGCATGGTAAACGTGGAACGGGTGGCTGACCGTGAATCTGGCTTAATAATTAACCTTCGGGGCTCGCGCTCTCCTGCTCCATTCTGGCACGCTGGCGCGCCTTGAGTATCGCCGCATTGAACTCGGCACCCAGAATGAAGATCGCCGCGACGATATAGAGAAACACCAGGGCAATCATGATCGAGGCGAGACCGGCGTAAGTTGAAACATAGGTCGCAAATTCCTGGAGATAGCTCGCAAACATCAAGGCCCCTGCCATCCAGGCGACCACCGTCACGCCGATTCCGGGGAGCACGTCGATCAGCCGGCGGTGGCCGTCCGGCAGCCAGAGATGCGAAAACACCAGCCCCAGCACCAGAACCGTGGCCGCGATAAGAATGCGCCAGTTGTCCACCGCCGAAATCAGGGTTCCCATCCATGGCGCGAACTGTCTCGCCAGTTTCAGCACCAGCGGCGCCAGGACCAGCAGAAAGCTGATCGAGGTGATGACCATCACGGCTATGATGACGAAACCCAGGCTTTGCGCGCGCGTCACATACCATGCCCGCGATTCCGTCACCCGGTAAGCGCGGTTGAGCGAAACTCTGAGCGCCTCCACACCGTTGGCCGAAAAGAAGGCGGCGGCAAGCACCGACAAGGTCAGCAACCCGCCGCGCTCGACCGTGAGCACCTTGACCACCTCGCGCGAGATCGGCGCCGCGATGGATTCGGGCCATGTATCGAAAATCAGATGCGAGGCCGTCTCCGCATAGGCTTCGGCGCCCATGAAGCTCGCCAGCGCCGTTCCGAAGATCATGAACGGGAACAGCGCCATCAGAATCGACAGGGCAACGTGACTGGCCATCGCCCAGCCATCATCATTGTTGAAATGAGTAACAGCATCCATGATGACGGCTCTGAACGGTAGCAATGATGACTCCCTGCCTTGTTGCCGTTTGTCCGATCCGGCGTTATCACACCTGCGTGCATCCGGGTTTTTAAAACCTATCAGAAACAGGAACAGTCCGTATTATGATGGGTGAGCCCCGACAAAAAACAATCCTTGTGACCGGATGTTCCAGTGGAATCGGCGCCTATTGCGCTCGCGCGCTCAAGTCCGAGGGCTGGCAGGTGATCGCTTCGGCGCGCACGAAGGACCACATCTCGGAACTCAACGCCGACGGCATCGAGGCCTTTCGTCTCGATTATGCCGACACGGCCAGCATCACCGATTTTCATGAGCAGGCGATGGCCGCCACCGGCGGGCGTTGCGACGCGCTGTTCAACAATGGCGGCTATGGGCAGGTCGGCGCCATCGAGGACCTGCCGGTCGCGGCATTGAGGGCCCAGTTCGAAGCCAATTTCTTCGGTTATCACGAGTTGACGCGCAAGGTCATACCGGTGATGCGGGCCCAGGGCCATGGCCGCATCGTACAATGCTCATCGATCCTCGGTCTGGTTCCCATGCGGTTTCGCGGCGCTTACAATGCGTCCAAACACGCACTGGAAGGTTTGTCGGTCACGCTGGCGATGGAACTGGAGGGCTCCGGGATTCATGTCAGCCTGATCGAGCCCGGCGCCATCGTCAGCCGGTTCAGGGCCAATGCGCTGAAGCATTTCCATCGCAACATCGACATCGGGAACTCGGTCCACCGCCAGGATTACCAGGACCAGTTGCACCGCCTCGAAAAGCAGGAACAGTCAAACAGCGGCAAGCTTGGCCCCGAGGCCGTGCACAAGGTTCTGCGTCATGCCCTGACGGCGTCCCGCCCACGCTACCACTACGCGGTAACCCGTGAAGCCAGGCTGGGCGTTCTGGCCCGCCGGTTGTTGCCGGCGCGCCTGTTCTACCCCTGGCTGGCGAGGCAGGTCTGAACCCTCCCCGCCAGCAGCCCTGACAATGGACATGCCTGAAAAACAGCCTATGTTCCCATCCACAGACCAGCTCAAGGAAACCGCATGATGTCGTCCGTCACCTATGTCTTGTCCATCATCGTCATGCTGTCCGTGGCGGCCGTGCTGGTGCGCGGTCTGGTCAACATGGCGCGTGGCGGTTCGGGCAATCTCTCCAACAAGCTGATGCAGGCCCGTGTACTTTTGCAGTTTGTCGCCATCATTCTGATCGTCGCCACGTTGTGGCTCACCGGCGGCGGCCGTTGACGACACCCCCTCGGATGGGGCGTATTCCGTAATCCGGGTCAACCCGCGGCCCCAGGCAGAAAGCATGCGCAATGGTCAAACTCAACAAGATCTACACCAGAACCGGGGATGACGGGACAACCGGTCTGGTTTCAGGTGAGCGGCGCGCGAAATACGACCCGCGAATTGAGGCCTATGGCACCGTCGATGAAACCAACGCGGTCATCGGACTGGTGCGGCTGCACACATCCTCCCTTCCCGTGCTCGACGGCATGCTGATGCGCATCCAGAACGACTGCTTTGACCTCGGCGCCGATCTCGCCACACCCGACACAGGTGAGAAGGCAAAGTATGAACCGTTGCGCATTGTCGAGGCTCAGGTGACCAGGATCGAAGCCGACATCGACGCGCTCAATGCCGATCTTGAACCGCTGCGCTCTTTTGTCCTACCTGGCGGCACCGAAGCAGCCGCGCATCTGCATCTGGCCCGCACCGTCGCGCGCCGCGCTGAAAGGTTGATGGTCGAACTCGCCGCTCAGGACGGCGAGACGGTCAATCCGGCGGCGATCCAGTTCATCAACAGGCTCTCTGATTTTTTCTTTGTTGCCGCCCGCTGGGTCAATGATCATGGCCGCGCCGATGTGCTTTGGGTTCCTGGTATAAACCGTTAGGTTCGACACCAACGGCTTGGGAGCAGCCAGGGCGATAGGGGGAATCCGAAATGTTCATTCCACTGCATGATTCCAACGACCTCAAGCACATCAAGCTGCAATGGGTGACATGGTCTCTGATCGCCATCAATGTGCTTGTCTGGGTGGTGACCGGATTTTCAGGCGAAGACAGCGAGTTTACCAACGCCGCATTCCTGGGCCTGGGTTTCATTCCCTCCGTGGTCCACGACATTGTCGAACTGCCAACGTCGCTCGTTCTCGTGCCCGAAGACGCGACCTATATCACTTACAGCTTTTTGCATGCGAACCTGTTCCATCTCGGCTCGAACATGCTGTTTCTGTGGGTTTTTGGCGACAATGTCGAAGACGCCATGGGCCACATCAGGTTTCTGATTTTCTATTTCCTGTGCGCCGCCGCCGGCGCCTTCATGCACGGTTTGCTTCTGCCGGACTCCGAAGGACCCTTGATCGGCGCGTCCGGTGCGGTGGCGGGCGTCATTGCTGCCTATCTCCTACTTCATCCCCGGGTACGGGTCTGGGTGCTTGTGCTGGGGCGTATCCCGCTGCCCTTGCCTGCTTATATTCCGCTTGTGTTCTGGGTCGGCATGCAATTCTTCATGGTCGTGAGCGATCTTGGCGGAGAGGTGTCCTGGGGCGCCCATATCGGCGGCATCATAGCCGGAGCGATTCTGGTGCTGTTCCTGCGCCGGTCCGGCGTTCCGTTGTTTGACCGAACCATCGACACCCCGAAAGCCGTGATCCATGAACCCCCGCAACCGGAACCACAAAACTCAGCCGCGAAGGCTCCTCCGCCGAAGTGGGGACGCTAGTGCTGGCACTCCGGAATTGACGCGAACGTACGCGTCATTTATTTCGCATTGCAAAATCTCCTGTGCAACAGCGATTGAATTTGGAGAGAAATCGCGTATCCATGTCGCCAATCGGCTATCCGGGTGGCGTTTGCACAAGCAAAATCCGGATTATCGGCCTGATGCCGGGATTATCCGGGCTAATCAGGACACGGCCGAAACAGTGAGGCCTAGCAAAGTGAGGAAAGCAAACCGATGAAAATTCTCGTGCCGGTCAAGCGGGTTGTTGACTACAACGTCAAAATACGGGTCAAGCCAGATGGCAGCGGCGTCGATCTCGCCAATGTGAAGATGTCGATGAATCCGTTCGATGAAATCGCCATCGAAGAAGCCCTGCGGCTTCGGGAAGCCGGCAAGGCCACGGAAGTGATCGCCGTTTCCATCGGACCTGCCAAGGCGGAAGAGACCCTGCGAACGGCACTTGCAATGGGCGCCGACCGGGCCATCCTGGTCGAGGCAGACACGCTGGTCGAACCCCTTGCTGTCGCCAAGATCCTCAAGGCCATTGTCGGCGAAGAAAGCCCCGATCTGGTGATTCTCGGCAAGCAGGCCATCGATGACGACGCCAACCAGACTGGCCAGATGCTGTCGGCATTGCTCGGCTGGAGCCAGGCCACATTCGCCTCCAAGGTCGAAATCGGCGACGGCACGGCCGACGTCACCCGCGAAGTCGACGGCGGCCTGCAGACCATCTCGGTCAAGCTGCCGGCAATCGTGACCACCGACCTGCGTCTCAACGAGCCGCGTTACGCCTCCTTGCCCAACATCATGAAGGCCAAGAAGAAGCCGCTCGACAAGAAGACAGCCGCGGATTACGGCGTCGACATCGCAGCCCGGCTCGAGGTCATCAAGACCGAGGAACCCGGCGGCCGCAAGGCCGGTGTCAAGGTCGGCTCGGTCGCCGAACTCGTCGACAAACTCAAGAACGAAGCAGGCGTGCTGTAAGCGCGGGAAAGGGAGATATTATCATGGCCATTCTCATCATAGCCGAACACGACCACGCCTCGCTGTCCGACCAGACCGCAAAGGCTGTCAGCGCAGCCAGCCAGATTGGCGGCGACGTGCATATTCTCGTAGCCGGCAAGGACGCCAAGGCTGCTGCCGACGCAGCCGCCAAGCTTGACGGCGTGTCAAAGGTTCTCCATGCCGAAGGCGACGAATACGCCAACCGCCTGGCCGAGCCGCTGGCAGCCCTCGTCGTTTCACTTGCCGACGGTTACGACACGCTGATGGCGCCCGCCACCACGTCCGGCAAGAACGTCATGCCGCGCGTCGCGGCGCTTCTCGATGTGATGCAGATTTCCGACATCATCGAGGTTATCTCGGCTGACACGTTCAAGCGGCCGATCTATGCCGGCAACGCGCTGCAGACGGTCAAGTCGACCGACGCCACGCGGGTCATCACCGTGCGCACAGCGTCGTTCTCCGCTGCTGGAGAAGGTGGATCGGCTTCTGTCGAAACCGTTGCTGCGGCGGGCGATCCAGGCCTGTCCTCCTTCGTCAAGGACGCGATTGCCACAAGCGATCGTCCTGAACTGACATCGGCCAAGATCATCATCTCGGGTGGCCGTGCGCTTGGATCCTCGGAAAAGTTCCAGAGCGTCATTCTGCCTGTGGCCGACAAGCTCGGCGCCGCCGTCGGCGCATCGCGCGCTGCCGTTGATGCGGGCTATGCTCCCAATGACTGGCAGGTCGGCCAGACCGGCAAGGTGGTCGCACCCGACCTCTACATCGCCTGCGGTATTTCCGGCGCTATCCAGCACCTGGCGGGCATGAAGGACTCCAAGGTCATCGTCGCCATCAACAAGGACGAAGAGGCGCCGATTTTCCAGGTGGCGGACTACGGACTGGTCGCGGACCTGTTCGAAGCCTTGCCCGAACTTGAAAAAGCGCTTTGATCCGTCAGAATTTGACGGCAAGATCAATGGCCGGGCTGGACGTCTCCAGCCCGGCCATTTAGGTTTATGTCCCGGGCATCCTCACACATAGGCACCCGGCAGCATCCTAAAATCAGTCAGGCGGGACAAATGGGCAACCAGATCAAGAGTGTCGGCATCATTGGCGCAGGACAGATGGGCGGCGGGATCGCCCATGTTTGCGCCATGGCGGAATACGATGTTCACGTTCATGATGTCTCCGCTGACACCTTGCAGGCCATGCTCGCCACCATCAGCGGCAATCTTGCCCGGCAGGTTGCCTCGGGCAAGACCACTGAAGCCGAGCGCGAAGCAGCGCTTGGCCGAATTCACTTCTCCCCCGAGATGAACGGCCTGGCGACGATGGACCTGGTCATCGAAGCGGCGACCGAGGACGAGACGGTCAAGCGCAAGATTTATCAGCAGCTCTGCCCGGTCCTGAACCCCGAGGCGATCCTCGCCACCAACACCTCATCGCTGTCGATCACCCGTCTGGCTTCGGCGACCGACCGGCCCGAACGCTTTATCGGCATTCACTTCATGAACCCCGTGCCGGTGATGAAACTGGTCGAACTGGTGCGCGGCATCGCCACCGAGGAAACCACCTTCAAGTCCGCACGTGCCTTCATCGAGACCCTCGACAAGACAATTACCGTTGCCGAAGATTTCCCCGCCTTCATCGTCAACCGTATCCTGCTGCCGATGATCAACGAGGCAATCTATACCCTCTATGAGGGCGTCGGTTCGGTGGAGGCCATCGACACCGCCATGAAGCTTGGCGCCAATCATCCGATGGGGCCGCTGCAACTGGCCGATTTCATCGGGCTGGACACCTGCCTGTCGATCATGCAGGTCCTCCATGACGGGTTGTCAGACTCGAAATACCGGCCCTGCCCGCTCTTGGTCAAATATGTCGAGGCCGGCTGGCTTGGCCGCAAATCCGGCCGCGGATTTTATGACTATCGTGGCGATATCCCTGTTCCCACGCGGTAAACCGGTCAATGAAAGCCAGATCGCTCCGCCGCAGCATGAACCTGTGGCCGCCGCTGCTGGGTGCCGGCATCCGGATCATGCACATCAGCGATGATTTCCGCGCGGTCGATGTCGAACTCCGCGAACGGTTCTACAACAAGAACTATGTCGGCTGTCATTTTGGCGGCTCGCTGTTTGCCATGACCGACCCGTTCTGGATGCTGATGGTGATGCGCAATCTTGATCGCAGCTACACGGTCTGGGACAAATCCGCAGGGATCGAATTCCTGCGGCCCGGACACGGCACGGTCGCAGCCCGGTTCCGTCTCACGAATGAAGCCCTGGACGACATCCGCGCCAATACGACCGAAGACGGCGCCAGATATCTTCGAAGCTTTCCGGTCGAGATCGTCAACACCGACGGCGATCCTGTCGCGCGCGTCACCAAGACCCTGCACATCAGGCGCAAGCCAGATACAAGAAACCGCATAAGCGGGTAACGAAAGCAAATTCCTGGCATTGTTCTCGACAAACGGCCCTGCTGGCCTATGACGTCAATGTCACATCATTTATATAAAACATATTGAATATAGAATCTTAAATTGCTATATATGGGTTCAGTTTGAAGCCGCCAGGACACCTGGCGGCGGGGCAAGGCCCCGAATCGCGTAAAGGAAATCGAAATGACGCTTGATCGTGTAATACTGATATTCGCGGGATTTATGGTGCTCGTGTCCGTGGCTCTTGCTGTGTACGTATCGCCCTACTGGCATTGGCTGACTGTTTTCGTCGGGTTCAACCTGATCCAGTCCTCATTCACCGGCTTTTGCCCGGCAGCCATGGTCTTCAAGAAAATGGGTGTAAAACCGGGTTGCGCGTGCAGCTAACACCCAAAGTCACCCACTTTAACGCGCAATACCGAGGGCTCGGGCGGAATTTCCGTCCGGGCCCAGTGTTTTTCAACTTCCCTTGAGTGCGCCAACCAGAGCCTTGGCGTCCTTGCTGGCCCATTCCGCCGGACCGTTCATGGCGCCAATCATGCAGCCATCCTTGCCGACAATCAGCGTCACCGGAAGTCCAAACGCCAGCCCTTCCTTCTTCAGCGTATTGAACACGTCCATCGACGCATCCCGGTAAAGCCCCAGATTGGCGACACCGATCTCGTCCAGAAAAGCCTTCGGTTTCGCCACATCGCCAGTATCGATGTTGATCGCCAACACCTTGAAGCCGTCATCGCCCAGCTCCGCCTGCAATTCCGATAAGGCTGGCATCTCCGCGCGGCAGGGCGCGCACCACGTTGCCCACAGATTGACCAGCATCGCCTGACCGGCAAAATCGGCAAGCGTCATTGCATCGCCTTGCTCGGACACGAAACCCAGTTCCGGGAGCACCACCGGTTTTTCCCGAATACCCATTGCAGCGACCTCGCCTTTGGCGAGCGGCTTCAGCTTCGCCAGCATCTCGGGATCGGCCTTGCACGCCGTGTTTTCGGCAGCAGCGAGACTTTCCGTGGCAGGCGCATTGCCAGAGGGCGATGCTTTCCAGTATATCCCGGCAGCCCCCACAACAGCGCCCAACGCAATTGCGATTGCGACCAGGGTGGCGGTGGACAGGCGGTTGCGCGATTGGCTCATGACAAACTCCAAGGCAGGCTCATGTCGACAGATAAGGACAAACAGGCGTCAAACCAGATGTGGGGTGGCCGATTTGCCTCCGGACCAGATGCCATCATGGAGGAAATCAACGCCAGTATCGATTTCGACCGCAAGCTCTATGCCCAGGATATTCGCGGTTCCCTCGCACATGCGGCCATGCTTGCCAAGACTGGCATAATTTCGAGCGAAGACTGCGACAAGATTACTCACGGACTGAACACAATCTTGTCAGAGATCGAAGAAGGCCGGTTTGTCTTCTCGCGCCAACTCGAAGACATCCACATGAACATCGAATCCAGACTTGCGGAACTGATCGGGCCCGTTGCCGGACGGCTGCACACGGCTCGTTCGCGCAATGACCAGGTGGCGCTCGACTTCCGTCTCTGGGTCAAGGAAGAGTTGATCCGCACCGAAGCGGCGCTGACCCGGCTGATCACGGCATTTCTCGACAAGGCGGACCTGCATGCCGACACCGTGATGCCCGGCTTTACTCATCTCCAGTCGGCGCAGCCGGTCACCTTTGGTCATCATTGCATGGCTTATGTCGAAATGTTCGGCCGTGACCGCCAGCGTGTGCGCCATGCCATCGAACATATGGACGAGAGCCCGATCGGCGCCGCGGCCCTTGCCGGTACCGGCTTCCCGATCGACCGGCAGATGACAGCCAAGGCTCTCGGCTTTCGCGAACCCACCCGCAATTCGATCGACACCGTGTCCGATCGCGATTTCGCGCTTGAATTTCTGTCACTCGCCTCGATCTGTGCGGTTCACCTGTCACGGCTGGCCGAGGAAATCGTTATCTGGTCGACGCCGCAATTCGGCTTTGTCCGGCTCTCCGACGCGTTCTCCACCGGCTCCTCGATCATGCCGCAAAAGAAAAACCCCGATGCAGCGGAGCTGGTGCGCGCCAAGACCGGCCGCATCAACGGTTCGCTGATCGCGCTCCTGACCATCATGAAGGGGTTGCCGCTCGCCTATTCCAAGGACATGCAGGAAGACAAGGAACAGGTTTTCGACTCAGCCGAGAGCCTGGAGCTGTCGATCGCCGCGATGACCGGCATGGTGCAGGACATGGCGATTCGCACGGATCAGATGCGCAAGGCCGCCGGATCAGGCTATTCCACCGCCACCGACCTTGCCGACTGGCTGGTACGCGAAGCGGGCCTGCCGTTCCGCGATGCCCATCACGCCACCGGACACGCTGTCGCCATGGCCGAGGAAAAAGGCTGCGAACTCGCCGAATTGTCGCTTGCGGAGTTGCAAACCATCAACCCTGCGATCACCGACGGAATCTTTGACGTCCTGTCCGTCGACGCGTCGGTCGCCAGCCGTCAGAGCTTTGGCGGCACGGCACCCTCGCAGGTTCGCAAACAAATCGCCTGGTGGCGGGCGCAAAGCTGAGACCGCCACCGCGATTCGGCGGACAAAACGGGGTGCACATCGCACCGAAAACTTGTATGTAGGCCAGCCTGCCCCATGCGAAGTGTAAAGCCATATCGGGCTATTGTGAGGAACAGCGAATGACGACCGGTCCCTGGATCAAAATCATATGCGCGGTAGCCCTTTCCGGAGCAGTCCTGTCGGGCTGTGGGCGCAAAGGTCCGCTCGAGCGCCCGGGTGTGGCAGTGGTGCCGGCAAACGCGGCAGATGCGGCAACTGATCCCGCTCCGGCCAAGGAACGGCGTTTCGTCCTTGACGGTTTGCTCGAATAGGCGCGCCCGGTGAATCATTTTGAATATCAGGATGGCGTTCTGCACGCCGAAGACGTCAGCCTGCCCGACGTTGCAGCCCAGGTCGGCACTCCGTTTTATTGTTATTCGACCGCGACTCTGACCCGGCACTACAAGGTGTTTTCAGGCGCCTTCGCCGATATCGATTCGATGGTCTGCTACGCCATGAAGGCCAACTCCAACCAGGCGGTGCTCAAAACCCTGGCGCAGCTCGGATCGGGCGTGGATGTGGTCTCGGAGGGCGAACTGCGGCGCGCGCTGGCCGCCGGAATTCCCGCCTCGAAAATCATGTTTTCCGGTGTTGGCAAAACCGCGCGCGAGATCGATGCTGCGCTGACCGCCGACATTTACTGCTTCAACATCGAATCCGAACCCGAACTTGAGCTGCTCAATGCCCGCGCACTGGCGATGGGCAAGGTCGCGCCGATTTCGTTCCGGATCAATCCCGATGTCGACGCCAGAACTCACGCCAAGATCTCCACCGGCAAGAAGGAGGACAAATTCGGTATTTCCTGGCAGCGCGCCCGGGCAGCGTACAAACATGCAGCAGGTCTTCCCGGGGTGCGGGTCACCGGCATAGACATGCACATAGGCAGCCAGATCACCGAGCTGCAACCATTCGATGACGCGTTGAAGCTGATGGTGGAACTCATCGGCACGCTCCGCGCGGATGGCCATGCCATCAGTCATTTCGATATCGGCGGTGGCCTGGGCGTGCCTTATCGCGATGACAATGCTGCGCCGCCCGATCCTGATGCCTATGGCGAAATGGTCAAGGCCCGCTTGCGCGATTTCGATTGCAAGATCATTCTCGAACCGGGCCGGCTGATCGTTGCCAATGCTGGTGTGCTGGTGTCCGAAGTCATTTATGTCAAGGACGGCGGCGACAAGACCTTTGTCATTGTCGACGCTGCCATGAACGATCTGATCCGGCCGACCCTCTATGAAGCATGGCATGAAATCCGGCCGGTCAGACTGTCGGCTGCAAGCGCCCCGCGCATCCGCGCCGATATCGTCGGTCCTGTCTGTGAAAGCGGCGATTATCTCGCCAAAGACCGTGAACTGCCGGCGCTCAAATCCGGCGATCTGATCGCCGTCGGTTCCGCTGGCGCCTATGGCGCGGTTCAGGCGGGAACCTACAATACCCGGCTTCTTGTCCCGGAAGTGCTGGTCCATGGCGACCGCTTCCACGTCGTGCGCGAACGGCCCTCCTATGACGACCTGATCGGCCTCGATTCAGTGCCCGCCTGGCTCGACTGAGCCCGGTCCAGCTTTGTCCTGTCTTCGTCAGACCGGTAATATTTCACTGACGGAGGCAATCCTGCCTCACTTTTATGTCACAGGCCTCGCCTTGGCCGCAAAGGCTGCTATCTTCTTGTCTGACGCTGAAGGAAGATGACATGGCAGGCACACCCGACGGCATGACAAAGCCCCCAGAGAACCCTGGCGACGAGACCCGGCGCTCGGTTGCCTTTGGCCGTCTGCGAATGCGCCTCAATCTCTCGCTTGGCCGCCTGATCACACTTGCCGCACCGCTCTTCGGTATCATCGCAGTTTTCATGTCCATGTCCTGGTTCGGCATTTTCCGGATTGTTCCGGACTGGCTGCGGTTGATGCTGCTGGGACTGTTCGCAGTCGGGTTGCTGGTGTCAATTTGGCCACTGACGCGGTTCCGTTCGCCCGACCGCGGTGAAATCGACGCCCGTCTGGAAGCGGAAAACAAGATCGCCAATCAGGCGATTGCCACCCAGGACGACAGGATCGAAGCCGCCGGCCCCTTCGCACGCGCGCTCTGGGAAGAACACCGCCGCCGCATGGCGCAACAGATCGGAGCGCTTGAAACCGGCCTGCCGCGCTCGAGCCTGCCGATGCACGATCCCTGGGGCATCCGGGTCGCAATCACACTTTTGCTGTTTGTAGCCTTTGGCTATTCTTTCTCTGGCAATTCCGGCCGGCCCGGGGACGCCTTCACAAGCCATGTGGAGAACGGCCTGCCTGACATCCGTATCGACGCCTGGATTACGCCGCCATCCTATGTCAATCAGGCGCCGGTGTTCCTGACAGGTCTCAACCGTCCTGACGGTGAGACCGTCGGCGCCATCGAAGGCAGCGAGATAACCATCCGCATCGGCGGCGACGGCGAAAACGCAAATGCACAGGTGATGTGGGGACCCGATGAGACGTCGCTGAGCCCGGTGGAGCAGGCCAATGCAACCCATCCCGCCCAGGCTGCATCCTCAAACGGGTCGACCTGGATTTTCAAGCCCGACGCCGATGGCCGGTTGAAGATCAACGCCGGGCGATCCGCAGCCGAATTTGCCATTCATGTCATTGCCGATGAAGCACCGGTCGCGGCCTTCATTGAAACGCCGCGCCGGGCAACCAATGGTGCTCTGGAGCTGGCCTATACGCTGTCCGATGACCATGGAATTGCCACAGCCGAAGCCGAGATCGTGTCTGCATCCGAACCGGCACCTGACGCTCGACCATTGTTTGATCCGCCCCAATACCGGCTCACGCTGCCGCGGCGCTCCTCGCAGGACAACCGGGCGGTTTCCAGCCACGATCTGACCGAGCATCCGCTCGCCGGTCAGAAGGTGCGAATAACCCTGATCGCCACCGATGGCGCCGGACAGGAAGGCCGCAGCGAGACGCTTGAGACGGTTCTGCCCGGACGCCGGTTTTCCGAACCGCTTGCGGGCGCGGTTGTCGAACAACGCGGTGTGTTGGCGCTCGACGCCAACAATCTCCCGAGAGTGTTTGATCTGCATGATGCACTCACCATCGCCCCTGAGGAAACCATTCCCAACCTGACCCACTTTCTGTTGCTGCAATCGGTCCGGGGTCGTCTTGAGAACGCCCGTTCGGATGAGGATTTGCGCGCGGCAATCGACTATATGTGGGGCGTGGCCCTTCAGCTTGAAGACGGCGACCTGTCCCTGGCCGAACGACGTCTGCGCGACGCCCAGAATGCGCTGGCCGAAGCGCTGGAAAACGGGGCCACGGATGCAGAGATCGCTCAGCTGATGGATGAGCTGCGCGACGCCATGCAAGACTATATTCGTGAACTGGCACGCCAGAATCCGGCCAACCAGAACGGCCAGAATCAGCAGGCGACGCCTGAAAACATGCTGCGGCAGCGCGATCTCGACAACATGCTTGACCAGATCGAGAATCTGGCCCGATCCGGCGCCCGCGACCAGGCTCAGCAGATGCTGCAGGAACTGCAGCGCATGATGAACAATCTTCAGGCCGGCCGGCAGCAGCGTCCGCAGCAGCAAGGCGGTCCGATGCGCCAGCAGATGGACAAGCTGGGAGAACTGATGCGAAAGCAGCAGCAACTCATGGATGAAACCATGCGTGCCGATCGTGATCGCCAGAGCCAGTCCGGAGAGGGCCGCGACCGCCAGCAACAGGGACAGCAGCAGCCTGGTTCGGGCCAGGATCAGGGTCAGCAGGGACAGGGCGATCAATCGCTGGAAGACATGCTGGGGGCCCTGGGCCGCAGCCAGCAGGAGCTGCGGGACGCGCTCGGGCAGTTGCAAAGCGACCTTGAGGCTCTCGGCATCAATCCGTCGGAAGGGTTCGGCGAAGCCGGTGACGCCATGGGCGATGCGGCCGGAAACCTTGAGCAGGGGGAAACCGGACAGGCGCTCGGAGATCAGGGCCGTGCCCTGCAGGCCTTGCGTCAGGGCGCCGAAGACATGATGAACCAGATGATGCAGGCGATGGGAGCCCAGCAGGGCGAGGCAGAAGGCCAGGGGCCGGACCGCAACGGCAATCGCTCGGCTGATGATCGCGATCCGCTCGGTCGGCCGCGCTCGACCACCGGGCCGGATTTCGGCGGCCGGGTCAAGGTTCCCGACGAGATCGATATCCAGCGCGCCCGCGAGATACTGGACGCGATTCGCAAACGCCTGGGCGATCAATTGTCGCCGGAAATCGAAAAGCGTTATCTGGAACGCCTGCTCGATCTTCAGTGATATCTGTTTGAACCTGGGTGCTGAATGTCAGGCTGCCTTTGATGTCAACGCATCCGCCACAGCCTGCCGGATTTGCGGCAGGGTGAACGGCTTCGCAACGACGTCAACGACAATGCGCATCAGCGGTTCTGCCCGTTCGCGTTGCTCCGCGTAGCCTGTCATCAGCAGGATTGGCATCTCCGGGGAGAGATCGGCAGTTGCCGAGGCGAGGGCAATGCCATCCATGACCGGCATGCGGATATCCGACAGCAGCAGATCGAACGCCTCGGCCTCCAGATGCTCCAGCGCTTCAGCGCCATCGGCTGCCTCGACGATATCGTGCCCGTCCATGACGAGCGCCCGGGCGACAAAGCGCCTGAGCGTATCTTCATCTTCCGCAATCAGGATTCTGGCCATTGTCCATTCCTCCGGCTGTTGAACGGAACCTAGGGCTTAAACCTTGTCGCAACGTGACCACACACCGGCTTTTGCCTGCGGGTTGGAGATCAGGCAGGCTCAGGCGTCGCCCTTGACGATCCCGACAAAAGGCAATTCCCGGAAGGCGTAGGCCACATCCATGCCGTAGCCGACAACGAAATAGTCCGGGCATTCAAACCCGACATATTCAGCATCAAGACTGCCTTCACGGCGTGATCGCTTGTCAAGAAGCACCGCGATGTCGACATTCTTGGCTCCGCGCTCATACATCAGGTCACGGGCAAATCTCAGCGTCCGTCCCGACTCGAGAATATCATCGATCAATAAAACGTCACGTTCGCGCACATCGCTGTCAATATCCTTGATGATCTTGACGCCCTGGCTCGTGGTTCCCTTGCCGTAACTCGACAGGGTGATGAATTCGACCTCGGGTTCGAGCCCGGCGTCATGCAGCGCCCGGATCAGATCCGCGGCGAAAATGAATGATCCCTTGAGAATCGAGATGACCAGCAGATCTTTCTTCGGATTGACGGCGATCTCGGCCGCCATGGTGCGATTTCGCTCGGCGATCATCTCCGGCGTGAACAGGGGTTCGATTTGTTTTCCGCGCACAACCGGCATTTGCCGTTCTCCAGGAGGTTTGGTCAAAATTCTTGACCATTCCTAACGCAAAACTCGGCAAATCAAAACCGGTTTGAGGATGATCTTTCCACAGGGCGGGCGACCCATGACCCGCTCGCGTCAGGCGATCTGCCCCGGATTGATGGGCTTAGCCTCCGGCCGGCCGTATCATCAGGATCGAACCGGCTCTTTCGATCCGCGCCGGCCTTGGCGTGGGAGCAGTGAAACCGGCCTTGGCGCGCCCCGTTTCCCTGACAGGAATTGATGATGTGACCACCGGGTCCGCTGCCAGCGGTGCCGGGGCGGAGACTTGCGATGCTGCCGCAGCCGGGACCGATGACGGGATTTGAACGCGCGCTTGAGGCCACGGCTCCGGCACAGGACTGCCCGCCATCCAGAGGACCGTTGCGGCAAACCCGCAGACCGTCAGGACAATTGCGGGAACCACCACCGACAGCCGGCTTTCACCGGCCGCAAACACAGTCGCCTTGCCCCCAAACACGCCCAGTCGCCGGTTCCGGTCCGTCGCCTGGCGGGGCACATCATCAAAATGCGCGAAATCGGGAGGGAACGGGCCATGCTCGGGTGATCCGGTAAGGCGCGATTTGAACACACTGCCATTTTCACCGGTGGATGACTTGACTGAGAAGCCATCGCGAGACCTCCCGACGGTTTCGAAACACGCGTCCTCGACATCGCGCGTACGCGAAGCACGCAGCCTCCTGCCCTGTTCAGGAACCAGCAGATCGCCGTTTCCCGGCTCGATTGTGCGTGTCGTGCGGCTTGAAACGCCCATCAACCACTCCGTTTGCGCCTCTGTCATCCACAAAGCATTGAAACATCAATTACCAACGCGTAAACGGAAATGGTTAACGCTTGACGAACAGGCCATGTGATAAGGTCGGCTTGACTGGCGTTTTAACTTCGCATTAACCATGCCCGGTGAGTGTATGGTCCAGCGCGTGCGTGGCTTGGCGACCGCGCATATCCGCCCCCCGCGACAGGAATTGACCGTTGATCCATTTCGAAAATGTCGGGTTGCGCTATGGTATGGGACCTGAGGTCCTGCGCGACCTGACTTTTGACATCCCCAAAAGATCCTTCCAGTTCCTGACCGGCCCGTCAGGCGCGGGCAAGACGACCCTTATGCGGTTGCTGTTCATGTCGCTCAAACCGACACGCGGACTGATTCGCATGTTCGATCGCGATATTTCCGTGATCCCGGGCGAGGAGTTGCCGCTGCTGCGGCGCAGGATCGGTATCGTCTTCCAGGATTTCCGGCTGCTTGACCACATGACCACCTACGAGAATGTCGCCCTGCCGCTTCGGGTGCGCGGCAAGGATGAATCAAGCTACTGCTCCGATGTGATCGAACTTCTCAAATGGGTCGGGCTGGGCGAGCGAATCAACGTGCTGCCGCCGGTTCTCTCTGGCGGCGAAAAGCAACGGGTGGCGATCGCCCGCGCCCTGATCGATCAGCCGGAAATCCTGTTGGCCGATGAACCGACCGGCAATGTCGACCCGCCGATGGCCCAGCGCCTGCTCAACCTGTTCATCGAACTCAACCGGCTGGGCACGGCCGTGATCATCGCCACTCATGATCTAAGCCTGATGGACCGGGTCAATGCCCGCCGGATGATTCTCTCCGAGGGACGGCTCGATATTTATGACTGAACCCGCCGCCAGCACCCGGAATCCCGGCAGAAAGGAACGCCTGGTCACCTTGCGGCCGATGACGCCGATCGTGCCGCCGGTCAATGTCTCGGGCCGCGCCCTGGTGGTGGTGATCGCCATCATGGCGTTTTTGTGCGCCGTTACCCTCGGCACGGTGACCATGGTGCAGGAAAAGGCCGAAGCCTGGCAGGGCGATGTGTCCCGCGAGATCACCATTCAGGTCAAGCCTGACGAGGGGCTGGACATGGAAGCCGCACTGACCATGACCCGGGACATCGTTCTGGCCGCTCCCGGCGCCTTGTCGGCAAAAATCGTCGATCGCGCCTCGACCGCCAGGCTGCTCGAACCCTGGCTGGGCGAAGGCTTCGACATGGACGAACTGCCGGTGCCGCGCCTGGTCATTGTGACCATTGACGAGGCCGCCCCTCCGGATTTCGCCGCCTTGCGCCAATCCCTCGCCGAAGCCGTTCCCGCCGCCACGCTTGACGATCACCGCGCCTGGGCGGGCCGCTTGATCTCCATGGCCCGAATCACCGTCCTTATCGGCGTCGGCATCCTGGCGTTGATGCTCGCCACCACCATGCTGACCGTGATTTTTGCCACACGCGGTGCAATGGCGGGCAATCGCCACATTGTCGAAGTGCTGCATTTTGTCGGCGCCGAGACCAGTTTCATCGCATCTCAATTTCAGAAACGGTTCTTGCTGATCGGGCTCAAAGGTGCTGCATTCGGCGGCGGTGTTGCAGCAGTGGCGTTTCTGCTGCTCGCCGCTTGGCAGAGCAACACCATGGCCACGGCGCTCAATGATCAAGTTACCGCCCTGTTCGGCCGTTTCACCCTGAGCGGGGCCGGCTATTTTGGCATCGCCGGAATTATCATCCTCATATCGGCAATGACCGCCTTGACCACCCGCCTTACCGTGATCCGAACCATCCGCGAGATCGACCGGCAGCGTGCCGATCCGTCCTCGGCGGAAATCGGTTAACTGCCCGGTTTTCGCCGTAAATCCGACTGGTCCTCGCCAGAATCTCGGAGTATTCATTCATCATGAGTGTGGAATCCGCACAGCCAGAACCGGCAACACCGGGAACTTCGAAGACCGATGCGATCCGCCGTCTCCGGCGGGTGGGTCATCATGGACTGCGCATGGCCACTATCGCGACAATCATCGCCATAGCCCTGATCGCGATGGGTTTTTTCCGCTTTACCGACATCATCGCGGATTTGAAAGTCACTGAAACGCCCGGCGACGTCGATGCTATTGTCGCCCTGACCGGCGGATACCAGAGAATAGATCAGGCGCTGGCGTTGCTTGAAGACGGTGTTGGCGAGCGCCTGTTGATCTCCGGCGTCAACCCTTCGACAAGCAGTGCAGCGCTTCGCCGCGCCACCGGAACGGAATCCGCCACTTTCGATTGCTGCGTTGACATCGGCTATGAAGCGCTCGACACCATTGGCAACGCCAACGAAACCGCCGTCTGGATCCGCCAGCATCACTATACCCGGATCCTGGTTGTTACCAACAACTACCATATCCCGCGAAGCCTGCTCGAACTCTCGCAAGCCAGCCCCGATGTGACCTTCATCGCCCACCCGGTCACCCATGCCGATCTGAAAACGGAAACCTGGCTGTCCGACCCCGTGGCACTGCGTACCCTGTTCGTGGAGTACGCCAAATATTCCCTCGCCCGGCTGCGGAGCTGGAGCGGCGCCAAGACTGCAAGCGGTTTGCGCGCCGATACTGGCGGTGATCGTCCGGTCTCGGCCAGTTTGCACTGATTTTCGCCCGCGCAAAGGTTTTCCGCCGCCAGCCGATGGTGTAACCCGGATCCCATGGGTCTGCCGGAAGCATCGGCCGGGCCGCACGCCAATCCGGAATCCGCAATGATTGTTCTTCGATCCATACTCTTCAATATCGCGTTCTACATCAACTTGATCGGTCGCATGATCGTGTTCTCCCCCTATTATTTCCTGGCAGAGCGCAAGGCGGCCTGGAGCGTGCCGAAGAACTGGGTCCTGGCCAATCACTGGCTGCAAAAGAAGATTGTCGGCACCACCTTCGAGATCGAAGGCCTCGAGAACATCCCGGCAGGAGGCTATATCTTCGCTCCGAAGCACCAGTCGTTCTGGGATGCCTATGCGCTTCTGCCCTGGCTCGACGATCCGTTTTACATTCTCAAGCGCGAACTGATGTGGATCCCGCTTTTCGGGCAGTATGTCTCCAAAATGGAAATGATCCCGGTTGATCGCGGCGCCAAGGGCAAGGTCATGGCAGCGGTTCTGGAGCGCACGAAAGCCCAGATCGCAAATGGCCGCCAGTTGATCATTTATCCCGAAGGCACCCGTCGGGCCGCCGGAGCGCCACCAAATTACAAATACGGAATTGCCCGGTTGTACCGGGACCTCGATGTTCCGGTCGTGCCGGTGGTCATGCATCCGGGCTTGTTCTGGCCGCGACGCAAGTTCCTGCGCTTTCCGGGACATTTCAAGGTTCAGGTTCTTCCGCCAATCGAGCCCGGCCTGGACCCTGACGCCTTCATGGAAAGGCTGATCGATGAGATGGAAACCGCAAGCGACAAACTGCTCGTCGAGACGGTGAAGGCCAATCCGCAGGTCCCCCTGCGCCAGGACGCCCGCCGCAGGCTGGCCGAGCTCGGCGCGCTTCCATCAGTCGTTAAAGACCTGTAAGGCGCTTGGCAGCCCGCCCGAGTTGATCCGGTGCGCGATGGCCTCAAGGTGAACATCCCGAATCCTCAGGGTTTTGAGATGATCGGCGGTGTTGAGAACATATTCTTCATTTTTGCCTGACTGGCCGACAGCACCCGACACCCGGGCCAGCGCGTCATCAACGGAAAGCCCGCCAGCGTACTGGGTGTGGCCCCGGTCAACCACATAGGTAACAGCGCTGACCCGGTGACCGGTCTCCAGCCGCACCAGGCTGGTTTTTTCGACATAGACATTGGTAACAAGCTCGCGCTCGCGTAAATAGGCAAGAACCGCATCCCGGGTATCCGACCGCACGCGGAAGGCGACTCCATGGCATGATCCGCCGCGATCAAGCCCCAGCACCAACCCCGGCCTTTCCGGCGTGCCGCGGTGAACAAAAGATCGCACACACAGCGCCCGGTGATAACCGAATAGCCGCGCCTGTCGGGTTTCTTCATGATCGAAACCCGGCCGCCACATCAGCGATCCGTAGCCAAACACCCAAAAATCGTCCATATCCGAATCCATATAGTCAAGCGCGACCGCCCTATGAAGCTAGGCAGTTGTGTCTTGATCCACCTTTCCGGCTGGCAAATCCTTCCGGATCTTGTTCCGACCACAATGACTGTCCTTATTGCAGGCCGTAAAGCGAGAACGCAATGCCATCCATTTCTCCAGAACCACACTCATTTTCATCGTCCCGCAAGATCGGCTGGCTTGCAGCGGCGACGGTCGCCGGGTGCGTGCTCTGGACCATTGGCTGGTTCCTCGTCGCCGAAAAGATCGAAGACAACCTGCCGGAGACGATGGCCCGGATCAGCGGCCCGAACGCAAGCGCAGGCTGCGCAAGGGCGGAGGTCCGCGGTTACCCTTTCCGTTTCGGCCTGTTTTGCCAAACCCTGTCCTACGGCAATACTTCCGAGGGCGTGACCGTCCTTTCAGGTGCGTTGCGCTCGGCCGCGCAATTCTATCGGCCCGGTCACGTCGTCGCCGAAATCGATGGACCACTGGCGATCACCGCGCCCGGTCTCGACGCCCGGGTGGATTGGCAAGTGCTGCAATCAAGCGTTCAGGCTGCGCCCGGCGGACTCAACCGCGGTTCGCTGGACGTCCGCAACGTCCGCTTCGACATCGATGCCGCCGGTTTGACGCGAAAATTTGCGATCCAGGCCGACAAAATTATCGCTCATGGCCGCAAGAATGGACCGGACCTCGATATCGCGCTCTATGGGGAGCAGCTTCAAAACAATCTTGTCACCAAACTGGTCGCAAAAGCCTTCACGCTGGAAGCAACCCTGCCCGGCCAGGCTGGCGTACTGGACGCGCCCTACAAGCCGATTTCCGGCCCATTCGATGTCCGGTTCCACCGCCTTGCAATCGAGCTGGATGACACATCCTCGCTGGAAATTTCCGGCCCGGTTCAAATCGGCGCCGACGGCCGGTTATCCGGGACTCTCGAGGTGACGGTCCGCAACCAGAAACGCTTCATTGAGCTTTCGACAAATATCAGTCCGGAGATCGCCAACCTGTTTAATCGCTTCGCCCCGGTGATTTCGTCACTCGACAGCAAGCCGGGCAAGGACGGCATTACCCTGCCGCTGACAATCGAGAACAATCGCGTCTCGCTGGGCATGTTCCCGCTCGGACAATTGCCTAACTTCTGATGGCCGTTACTCGGTTGCTGGCTTCAGGTCTGTCTTGTTGGCGTTGCGGCCAAAGTTCGGCGCGTCGGTATCCTGTCCGGCTTCGACGATGGACCTGCGAATTCCGCGGGTCCTGGTGAACAGCTCGAACAACTTGTCGCCATCGCCCCAGCGAACCGCCCGTTGCAACGAGGACAGATCCTCGGAGAACCGTGCCAGCATCTCCAGGATCGCATCCTTGTTGTGCAGGCAGACATCTCGCCACATCACCGGGTCCGAGGCGGCCAGACGTGTGAAATCGCGAAAACCAGACGCTGAATACTTGATCACTTCCGACTTGGTCACAGCTTCCAGATCATCGGCGGTGCCGACGATGTTGTAGGCAATGATGTGCGGCAGATGTGAAACGATCGCAAGCACCAGATCATGGTGCTCCGGATCCATTTGTTCGACCGTGGACCCGCAGGCTTCCCAGAATTCGGTGAGCCGCGCGATGGCCTTGGCGTCAGTGCCTTCCACCGGCGTCAGGATACACCAGCGTCCCTCGAACAGTTCCGCAAACCCGGCCTCCGGCCCGCTTTGTTCGGTACCGGCGATCGGGTGACCCGCGATAAAGTGAACATTGTCCGGCAAATGCGGCTGCATCTGGCGGACGACGGACGCCTTGGTCGATCCCACATCGGTGACGATCGCGCCCGGTTTGAGATGCGGCCCTATCTCCTGCGCCACTTGCCCGGATGCGCCGACAGGTACGGACACGATCACCAGATCGGCGTTGGCGACCGCTTCAGCGTTGGAAAGAAAATAGTCATCACCCAGACCAAGCGCGCGCGCGGCGTCGAGCGTCTCGGCGCTTCTGGTGGCGATTGTGACATGACCGGCCAGTCCCTTGGCACGGATTACACGCGCCAAGGATGAGCCGATAAGACCGATCCCGATCAGGGTGACATTTTCAAACAGCGGATCACTCATATGCTCAGGCCATAAATCCCTTCAGCGCGTCCATCACGCCGAGGTTGGCTTCCTCGCTGCCGATAGTCATCCGCAACGCATCGGGCAGGCCATAACCCGCCACCCGGCGCAAGATGAAGCCTCGCTGAGACAGGTACTCGTCCGCGTCCGCGGCGGTCTTGCCTGCCTCCGCCGGGAAATGAATCAGCACGAAATTGCCTACAGATGGCGTCGCCCTCAGGCCGAGGGTTTCCAGCGCTTCGCAGACGCGTCCAAGCCATTCTTCATTGTGTTCGACGGCGCGCTCGACATGCGCCCGGTCGCCAATCGCCGCCGCACCC
Organism: Hoeflea sp.; assembly: GCF_039975035.1. GTDB lineage: Bacteria > Pseudomonadota > Alphaproteobacteria > Rhizobiales > Rhizobiaceae > Hoeflea. Next base: position 51,699 of record NZ_JBDWHW010000241.1, read on the forward strand.
GCGGTGATCGCCAGAGCGTTGACATTGAACGGTCCGCGCACGCGATTGCAGGCGTCGATGATGGCTTCATGGGCGTACATCCAGCCGATCCGGAGACCGGCAAGCCCGTGAATTTTCGAGAACGTCCGGGTCATCACGACATTCGGATTGGCCGAAACCAGTTCGATACCCGCTTCATAATCATTGCGGCGCACATATTCCGCATAGGCGGCATCCAGCACCAGGACCACATCGCCGGGTAGTCCCGCATGCAGCCGCCGAACTTCGCTGACCGGAATATAGGTTCCGGTCGGATTGTTCGGGTTGGCCAGAAACACGATTCTGGTCTTGTCGGTGACCGCTGCAAGTATCGCGTCGACATCAGTCGTCAGATCGGTATCGGGAACTGAAACCGGCGTCGCACCGGCGGCCATGATCTGGATCTTGTAGACAAGAAATCCATGCTCGGTGAACAAGCCCTCGTCGCCTGGCGTCAAATAGGTCTGGCACAGCAGCCCGAGCAGTTCGTCTGACCCATTGCCGCACAGTATGTTGGCGGGATTGAGCCCGTGAGCCCGGCCGATCGCATCCCGCAGCACATGCGCCGAGCCATCGGGATAGATCGCCAGATCGGCATTCCTGGCGGCCAGCGCCTCGGCAACCTTCGGACTGGGTCCCAGCGGTGATTCGTTGGACGACAGCTTGTGCACCTTGGCCACGCCGTGAGCCGTCTCACGTCCCGGCACATAGGCGGCGATATCCATAACGCCCGGTTTCGGGCGGGGCATGTCGGTGCGGCTCATGGAAAAGGTTCCTTGCAAACGAAAAACCAAGCGTAGAGAGGCGGAAATAGCCTCTCGCAGCGGTCTTGTCGAGAGTGGGGTCAGTCAGCGCGGTTTACTCTCCGGTGCGCCGAGCGCGACGTCTGCGGCGACAGCACCGGAACAAACACCCGGCGCGAAGCCCGCGCAGCCACCGGCAACCCCTGATACAGCCGCTTTTGCGCCTCAACGATGATGACGCCGGAGAACACCGGCCACATCTTGCGGCCAATCCGTTCGAACACGGCGCGCATGCGCAGGATCACCGCTCGTTCCGAGGGTGGAAAAAACAAGGCTTCGGCGAAAGCACCGGGGGTAAAGTTGCTTTCCCGCAGGATCGCGATAAGCTGGCCACGGGAATAAGGTCTGCCTGCGCCAAACGGCGTGTGCTCGAACCGGGCCCAGACCCCTCGGCGATTTGGCGCGACGATCACCAGTCGCCCGCCTGGCGCCAGCACCCGCCAGAGTTCCTTGAGCGTTTCGCGTGGGTTTTCGGCGAATTCCAGCGAATGCACCATCAAGATGCGGTCAAGTGCTGCATCCGGCAACGGCAGCTCTTCATCAAACACCAATGCCGTGGCCGACGGGCCGCCCGTTGGCCAGTTCACTGCACCCTGGCCCGCAGGCATGAAGGCGAAGGCACGCTCGGCATCGGGGCCGAACCGGTCAAGATACGGCACCGCATAGCCAAGCCCCATCAACCGCTCGCCCGGCAGGTTGGCCCAGATCGAAGACAGCGCCATGGCCACCGACTGTTCGGCAAGCCTGCCGAGCCGGGAATGATAGAACTGTCTCAAATCAACAATATCGGCATGCATGAGTGTGAACCTGAATGGATCGGGCGGCCTCGAAGGCAATCTTACACGCGTGAGACGAGCCCGACACCCGGAAAATCCATCTCAGTCAACTTGTCCTGAAGCCTGCGATCCATCAAACTTGGCATTGCGACCGGTCCCAAGGTGACGAACGGGGCACCCATGGTTATGCTCGGGCAATTGATTCAATCTCTCTTGGAGAAAAGCGGATGACAAGCCTCATGATCGACCAGTTTTCCTGCAGACAGGACAATTTCGGCGTCATTCTGCACGATCCTTTAACCGGTGAAACGGCGAGCATCGACGCGCCGGACGGGGGCGTGATCGCCAGGCGCCTTGAACAGGCCGGCTGGGAGCTCACCCATCTTCTGGTCACGCACCACCATCCGGATCATGTCGAAGGAATTGCCGCCCTGACTGAAGCCTGGTCGCCCGAGGTTATAGGTCCGTCCGCCGAGGCCGGCAAGATCGCGGGCCTGACCCGAACGCTCAGTGATGGCGACACGTTCGAATTTGCCGGCAGGATCGTGAAAATCATCTCCACGCCGGGCCACACGGCCGGGCATATCTGCTTTTACATTGCTGACGAAGATCTGCTGTTTGCAGGTGATACGCTGTTCGCGCTCGGTTGCGGTCGCCTGTTCGAAGGTTCGCCCGAGGACATGTTCGGCTCGCTTGCCCGTCTGGGCGAGCTTCCTGATGCGACCCGGGTCTATTGCGGCCATGAGTACACGCAATCCAATGCCCGCTTCGCTCTCACCGTCGATCCGGACAATCAGGCGCTGGCCGAGCGCGCCAAGCAGATCAACGACATGCGCGCCGAGGGATTGCCGACCCTGCCCACCACCATCGGGTTTGAGAAACGTACCAATCCCTTCATGCGAACCGGCGATCAATCGATCCGCAAGCACCTGGGCCTGGAGGCCGCCAGCGACGTCGCCGTGTTTGCCGAATTGCGCCGCCGCAAGGACAGTTTCTGATCATGAACCCAACCCTGTCGGCTCGCGAAATCATTGCCCTTTTGGACATGCGGGTACATCCCGAAGGCGGCTGGTACCGCGAAACATTCCGGGATACCGAAGGTGGGGAACGCGGCAATTCGACGGCGATTTACTATCTGCTTGAAGGTGGAGACTGTTCGCATTGGCATCGTGTCACCGACGCCGTGGAAATCTGGCATTGGCATGGCGGCGGGCCTCTAGCCCTGACCCTGTCGGCGGATGGATGCAACGCCGAGTCTCACCGGCTGGGCATGAACCTGAGCAATGGCGAACGGCCCCAGATTGTCGTGCCTGCCGGCTGCTGGCAATCAGCCGCTTCTCTGGGCGCCTGGACGCTGGTCGGCTGCACCGTTGCGCCGGGGTTCGAATTCTCCAGCTTCGAAATGGCGCCGCCGGACTGGCGACCCTCGCCGTTTCAGGGCGCACCGATCAAGCCAGAAGGCCAAGCGTGATCAGCAACTGGCCCGCATAATACAGCACCCACACCGCCGGGCTGGTCAAATGCCGGTAGGGACTGGTCTGCGCCATCAGAAATTTTTCCGACCCCAGAATCGCATCCGACGCCATGAACAACGCAACTCCGGCAAGCACCAGCCCGCCCAGCGTCACGCCGCCCAACCCCATGATGGCGATCGCCAGCACATAGGCCGCCACTGGCCCCGCCAGCGGACCTGCATTGCGCACCATTAAGTATCCCATTCCGAGCGCGAAAACCGCAATGGCCAGAAAACCCGGAACGCCTGCCGCTGTAAGTCCTGGACCCGACGAGATGAACAGCATGGCATAGACAATGTGAGCGGCAAGAAAACTGCCCAGACCGCCGAGGAATGCCACGTCTCCCTCATGCGCCAGAAAGGCGTCGCCCAGGGCTGACAACGCCAACGCAAGCGCCAGCAGCTTCGGGCCGCCAACCATCAGCGTCAGCACGCAAAGCAGACCGACAGCGAGCGTCTTGGCCACTGTCCGCACCAGCGAAACAGGCTGTGTGAGCAGAAACAGATAGGCCGCAAAGGCCAGCGCCGACAACACCACGATACCATTTCCGGCCATATCGAAATTGGCAAACGATCCGGTCATGACGATGGGTTTCCTTTCAGAAGATCCTTGGCCGCCAGGAACGCCCCGCCGGTGATCAACAGGCACGCAACAACGATGCCGATGCTCGCCCGGCCATGGCCGAACAGGATCAGTATCAGGGTTGACAACAACGGCGCGGCATAACTCGCCACACCCAGAACCTGGATATCGCCCTTCTTGACCCCGTAGTCCCAGGCGTAAAACGCCAGCCCGACAGGTCCAAGGCCAAGGCCGAGGACCGCCAGCCATTGACCGGAATTGTCCGGCCAGACAGTCGTTTCAAGAAGCAGGTGGCAGACCGCCGACAACACCGCCGATATCAGACAGAAGCCGGCGACGACATCCGTCGGCGTGGCGCCAAACCGCCGCGAGATCAGCGAATAGGCCGACCATGTCAGCGCGCACAGACCCGCCGCCGTGTATCCAAGCAGGTTGCCACCGCCGAACCCACCCTCGGCACCGCGCATCAGGATCAGCGCGGTTCCCGCCAGCCCCATGAGGGCGCCCGCGATATGATGCCAGCCAAGCCTCTCTCCCGGCAGCAGCGCCGATCCCACAACGATCAGCAGCGGCCACAGATAGGCGATCAACCCGGCCTCGACCGCCGGCGCATTCCTCAGCGCTGTGAAATAGAGAAAATGATAGCCGAATAGCCCAAACAGGCCGAACGCCCAGACTTTGGCCGGTTGTTTGAAAGCTCTGAACCGGGTGGGATCACGCATCATCGCCGAAAGGCCGATGACCGAACCTATCAGAAAGCAGATCGCGGAAAGCTGGAACGGAGGCATGGCGCCCGAAGCTGCGGTCAGCACCGCCAGCGCCGACCACATCACAACAGCCGAAAACCCGATCATTGTTGGAATGTTTCCCAAAACCCACCCCCGCATTGCCGTAGCGCAAGACCTGCCGGCAATGGCTTTCAATCCATTTTAGAACAAGGGACGCCTTTACCCGCCAAACCGGGTGGCCGCAACGATAACCTGACCGATCTTCGTCGGCACCTTGGCGTAGACGGGTGCATAGAGATCACCCTGCTCATGCTTGGCGAACCAGATTTCCATCGTCTTGAGTTCTGTCAGATACTGAATTCCTGAAGATCCCTTTCTATAGCCGGCTTTCGGCTCGAACCGGACGGAGCAGGCAATCGCATCGCCCGAGAAGCCCTTTGTCCGGAAAGGCCTGACACCCTTGGGCGTCAGATGCAGCGTCACCCGGGATTGCCCGTCAAAAATCGGCAGGCTGCGCGGACAGACTTTTGAACTGCCGGGAAACACCAGGCCCGAGAGCGGATCAAGCACCGACCGCATGTCGCCAGCAGACAGTGGCACCCAGCCGGCGCCGGAAGCCTTGCGCTTCGGGGTGTTGACCGACGACTTTACATTGCCCTCGCGAAACTCGATCTCCGTTTTTTGCGCATCCTTGCCGCTTGTATAACTGACCACAAAACTCGACGCCCACAGCCTGTCGTCTGCCTGGGTGCCCAACACGCTGACGCTACCGCGGGTTTTCAAGATGATGTCGGAAATTGCCGAAGTCTGCAGATTTCCCGAGATCTTGTAGGACGTCCCGTCGACTTCCGAGACAAAGCTGGCATAGGCCACCGGAATACCGATCAACCGCACGGAATAGTCAGTCTGGAATTTGACCGGTTCGGCACGAAGACCGGTCTCCAGGCTCAACTGCAAAATCGTCGCCATCATCAGGCTCAAAAGTGTCAACCGGACCCGTCTCATGCGAATTCCCCGATCATGTGTACGCGCGCCGCCCATCATTGTTCCTGATCCTGCCCCAAGCGGGCGCAACGCATCCCAACGTCTCGTTTTCAATGGACTGCGCGAAGGACACCGTGGCACTGTGAAATTAGGCATGTGAGCTATCGTCCCGACCTGTCCATTTGAATGCACCATGCATCAGGCTTGGCATACAATGCGACATTTCCATGCTCGCGGGCATAAAAAACAGTCGATCCGGGCCTGAAGCCGCACTTTCGCCGGTTTCGATGCCCTACCCCGCTTGACGCGGCTGGCTGGTCTGACTATAGACACGCGACTTCCGATAAAGGCCTGCGGTCCTTTGGGTGAGCCTCAAGTCCGGCTCGGCCCGTCCGCTGGCGAAGAGATAATAGGTGCAAAATGTCACGCAGCTGTGAATTGACCGGTAAGGCTGTTCAGTCCGGTAACAATGTCAGCCATGCCAACAACCGGACCCGTCGCCGGTTTCTGCCAAACCTGTGCAACGTGACGCTGATCTCGGATGCACTCGGCCAACGCTACCGTCTGCGCATTTCGGCGAACGCCCTGCGTACCGTTGAACATCGTGGCGGCCTCGACGCGTTTCTGGCCAAGGCCAAGGACGGCGAATTGTCGATGCGTGCGCGTCTGCTCAAGCGTCAGATCGCCAAGAAGATTGTTGAGAAAACTGCCGCCTGATTAAGGCTGACAGATCAATCATCGTGATGGCGGGCTTCTGGCCCGCCTTCGTTTTTTCCGCTGGTGGCATCAACCCAGGATAAAAAAATGCGAATGACCCTCTCCCTGTTGCCGTTCATGGCCGTCATGGCCGCTGTCGTCGTGGCATCGAACTTTCTGGTTCAGTATCCGGTCGACTTCGCGCTTGGCTCGCTCAATCTGGCGGATCTGCTGACCTGGGGCGCCTTCACCTATCCTGTGGCGTTTCTGGTAACTGACCTTGCCAATCGCCGCTTCGGCGCGGCAACCGCCCGCCTCGTGGTCTTGTGCGGTTTCCTTGTCGCCGTCGCACTTTCGGTCTGGCTGGCCACACCGCGCATCGCGGTTGCCTCCGGCTCGGCCTTCCTGACGGCTCAATTGCTTGATGTCTCGATTTTCAACAGGCTGCGAAACCGGGTCTGGTGGCTGCCGCCGCTGATCTCCACCATCATTGGCTCGTGTCTCGACACGCTGATCTTTTTCAGCTTGGCCTTTTCGCAAGCAGCCAACATCATCGGCCCCGGCGATGCCTTCGCCAGCGAAACCGCGCCGCTTCTGGGACTGTTCGCCATGGAAGCGCCACGGTGGATATCGTGGGCTCTGGGCGACCTCATGGTCAAGATGATGGTCGGGCTCGCCATGCTCGCGCCCTATGGCATTCTGATGCCGGTCCTGCAGCGTCGCGCGGTTATCTGACGCGAGAGGCAATTCGGGTTGCCTTTGAGTGGGAAGCCTATTGAGTTTCGCCCAGATAGCGGAATTCCAGCATCAGGTTGCGTTGCAGGATCGAATGATTGTCGTCCGATACCAGCGTGACAATGACCTGACCATTACGGTCCGTTGTCACGTCCAGCCCTTCCATATTGTCGATCTGCTCACCGAAATCGGCTTCCAGCACGATTGGACCGTCGACCAGGTTACCCTTTCCCAGCCGGCTGCCCTCGATCCGGCGGATCCGCATGCCGATGCCCTCGGCTATGGAGAACCGGCGCTCGAGCAGCAGCAGGTCGCCATTGGGCAGGAAATCACCATCGGTGATGTCGTAAGGCGGATGCCGCTTGACGAAGAACACGCCCTTGGAAGGACCGGTGAGAATGGCGGCATAAATATCGCCACTGGCGTTGAGACTTTTCTCGGACACGACAACCACCGCGCCCGCGTGCGCCGAGGCGTCGGGAGCGACCGTGATTGTCTCCAGACCGCGATTGCTGCGGAATTCCTTCAGCGGAATCAGCAACGGCAGTGAGCCTGTTGGCCTGGAATCGCCCGGCGCCCTGGCAGGATAGATATCCACCCGGCTGTTTCGCTCGAAACTGACCAGCACCTCGTCACCGCGCAGCGCCAGCCCCTCGGCGTCAAACCGCCATTTCTGGGTTGAAGCCGCCCCATCGGCATCGAGAATCGGTGATACCGAAAAATTTGTGACCCCGGTCAGCACCCCGTTGTCATCCCGCTCGAACTGACCGGCATACCAGAATCCGGTATCCATGACGCCAAGAAAGCTGGTCCTGTCCTCTGACAGGCGAATACTGGACATGGCCCCAAGCGCCAGGCTTGAAGAGCTTAATTCCAGCCCGCCCAGAAATTCGAAGTCGCCAAATCGTGTCTCATCGGAGCCGACCTTGAAACTGTTGATCTGCCGGGCTCTGATGTCGATTGTCGCGTCATCGGCGCGAAGCGGCATGACCACGGATGCACCCAGCACACACACGGCGCTGGCGATGATCGAAAGCCGCGCCATGGTCCTGGGCCGCATCACGCCCGCTTGCGTCCGCGGCGGGAAGACGGCCCGGCGGCTTCATCTGCAAAAAGTGCCGCAAGCTGCTCGGTCATTGCGCCGGCAAGTTCTTCCGCGTCGACAATCGTCACTGCGCGGCGGTAGTAGCGGGTGACATCGTGACCGATGCCGATGGCCAGCAATTCTACCGGGGAGCGGGTTTCGATCTCCTCGATCACCGCGCGCAGATGGCGCTCGAGATAGTTTCCCGGATTGACCGACAGCGTTGAATCGTCAACCGGCGCGCCATCGGAGATCATCATCAGGATCTTGCGCTGCTCAGGCCGCTTCTGAAGCCGCGAATGGGCCCAGATCAGTGCTTCACCGTCGATGTTTTCCTTGAGCAGGCCTTCACGCATCATCAGCCCAAGGTTTCGTCTTGCCCGGCGCCATGGCGCGTCAGCGGATTTGTAGATGATGTGGCGCAGATCATTGAGCCGGCCCGGCAGCGCGGGTTTGCCACCGGTCAGCCATTTCTCGCGCGCCTGACCGCCCTTCCAGGCCTTGGTGGTAAAGCCCAGAAGCTCCACCTTCACCCCGCAGCGCTCGAGCGTGCGCGCCAGAATGTCGGCGCAGGTGGCCGCAACCGTGATCGGACGTCCGCGCATCGACCCTGAATTATCGATCAGCAGCGTCACCACGGTGTCGCGGAAGTTGGTATCGCGTTCCATCTTGAACGACAGCGGCTGCATCGGATCGATAATCATCCGGGTCAGCCGGGCGCTGTCGAGATAGCCTTCCTCGAGATCGAAATCCCAGGCCCGGTTCTGTTGCGCCATCAGCCTGCGCTGCAGCCGGTTGGCAAGCCGTCCGACCACCCCTTGCAGATGCGCCAGCTGCTTGTCGAGAAAGGCCCTGAGCCGCTCGAGTTCGGCTTCCTCGCACAGTTCCTCGGCAGCGATTTCCTCATCGAACTCTGTGGTGAAAACCTTGTAGTCGATCTTCTCGTTGAGATCGGAGAAAGGGTCGCTCGACTTGCGTGTCTCGCCGGGCGTTTCGGCATCTTCGTCGCTGTCGTCGATGGTATCGTCATCGCCGGCTTCCGCGCCGTCCATTTCGCCCGAATCCATCTGCTCGTCGGAGGTTTCGCTCTCCTCGGCGGGTGCTGCGTCGGACCCGGCTTCCTCCTGCGAGGATTGATCGTTTTCTTCCTCGCTGCGCGGTTGATCGTCGTCAGAGACCTCGTCCTGGTCGTCCTGTTCGCTGTCGTCCTCGCCGTAGTCCTCAGCCATTTCCATGGCCGAGAGCATTTCGCGCACCACCCGGGCAAAGGCCTGCTGATTCTCGACCGAGCCTTCCAGTGATTCCAGCACGTCGCCGGCCTTGCCCTCGATGAAATCACGCCACAGCTCAACCACATGACCCGAGGAAGGTGGCGGCGCGCGGCCAGTCAGCTTCTCGCGCACCATCAGCGCCACCGCTTCTTCAAGCGGCGCATCCTCGCGGTTGACAATTCCCTGGTAATTGGCCCGCTTGTACTTGTCCTCAAGCATCGAAGCGAGATTGTCACCCACACCGGTCATCCGCCTGGCGCCGATGGCCTCGACCCGGGCCTGCTCGACGGCATCATAGACCGCACGCGCATCAGGCCCTTGCGGCGCCATGCGGGCGTGAACGGCGTCGTCGTGACAGGCCTTGCGCAGCGCAATCGAATCGCCAACGCCGCGGGTAACGGCGAAATCATTGCGCGTCGGGCGCTTGGGAAGATCTGGAAGCCGGGCGCGTTCACCCGAAATCCCGGGCTTGTCGGAGCTGAACGCGACTTCCAGCTCATGATCGCCGGCGATCGCCCGCACACAGCCGGTGAGCGCCCGCCTGAACGGCTCGGCGTCCACTGTGCCGGTAGGATTTGGTCGGGTGTTGTCGCCGCGTCCGGCCATTTCGATATCCGTCAGGCGGTTGCGCTGAGAACGATGTTGGCGGCACTTTCCTTCAACTCGATGCCGAAGGCGCGTTGATAGTGTTCAGCCACCAGCGCCCGCTCCAGTTCATCGCATTTGTTGAGGAAGGTCAGGCGGAAAGCGAATGCCACATCGCCAAAGATTTCCGCATTTTCCGCCCAGGTGATCACCGTGCGAGGGCTCATCACCGTCGACAGATCGCCGTTGATGAAGGAGGACCTGGTCATGTCGGCCACGCGGACCATGCGCGAGATCGTGTCACGACCATCGCCCTTGGCGAAGTCCTTGACCTTGGACGCGACGATATCGACCTCCTGATCGTGCGGCAGGTAGTTCAGCGTGGTCACGATCGACCAGCGATCCATCTGCGCCTGGTTGATCTGCTGGGTGCCGTGGTAAAGCCCGGTGGTATCGCCAAGGCCAACGGTATTGGCAGTCGCGAACAGGCGGAACGCCGGGTGCGGCCTGATGACGCGGCTCTGGTCCAGCAGGGTCAGACGGCCCGAGGATTCGAGCACGCGCTGAATCACGAACATTACGTCGGGACGGCCTGCGTCATACTCGTCGAACACCAGCGCGACATTGTGCTGATAGGCCCAGGGCAGGATGCCGTCCTTGAATTCGGTAATCTGCATGCCGTCACGGACGACAATCGCGTCCTTGCCGACAAGATCGATACGGCTGACATGGCTGTCCAGGTTAACGCGCACGCAAGGCCAGTTGAGCCGGGCAGCGACCTGCTCGATATGGGTCGACTTGCCGGTTCCGTGGTAGCCCGAAACCATAACTCTGCGGTTGTGCGCGAATCCGGCCAGGATGGCGAGCGTGGTGTCGCGGTCAAACAGGTAATCGGGATCAAGGTCAGGCACATAGGCGTCCCGTTCCTTGTAGGCGGGAACGGTGATGTCCGAATCGATGCCAAACACCTCACGCACTTTGACGGTGGTGTCTGGCAGGTTGGTGATATCGAGGTCGATCTTGCTCATCTTGTCTCCAAGGCCTGGCGTTTGTAGCCCACGGGCCGTCTATCCTGTCCGATCCTGCTTAGACTGTTCGCTTAGCAGAAACCAGACTGCTTTAACAATTGGTAGGCCTGAATGACGGCGCGAAAACGGTCTTCCGAACCGCGGTCGCCGCCATTGGCGTCTGGGTGATGTTGTTTGACCAGATCCTTGTAGCGCGTCTTGATCTCCGCCGATGTCGCGTTTGCGGCCAGGCCGAGGGTATCGAACGCCTTTGCCTCCAGCGATTTCACCTTGCGCGCCCGCACCGACCGGTTGGGTTTGGGGCCGTTGAAGAATCCGTGCGGATCGCGCATCCGCGCATGAGCGCTGGCGGATCCGGATTTGGCTGTGGACTGGGTCGGCCCGCTTCCGGCCGAGCGATCAACGCCCATTTTCCAGGTTGGCCGGTGTCCGGTCAGCGCCTCTTTCTGATAGCGCGCGATCTCACCATCCGACAGGCCCGAAAAATAGTTGTAGCCCTTGTTGTAGTCCCGCGCGTGTTCAAAACAGAACAGGAAGTATTGCCCTTCGGCATCACGACCGACCGGCGCGCGATGAACGCCCGGTTTGGAACACCCATCCCACTGGCATTCAGGCGTGGAGGGTTCAGCCGGGCGCTCGCCCTTGCGGCGGACCCGGATGCGGTCAAAATATTTTGAATCCAGTTTCATATCTTCGACTATGGTGCTCTGCACGTTAACGAACAAGGATTGACAGGGATGATTCAAGCTGCGTACCCCGTCTCGGCTTCGAATGCCACCATGCAAATGGTGACAGTCGTATTTTATGACCGCATCGAACACTCAGGAGCGTCTTCATGTCCCGCCAAAGCCGTATTGAAACAGCGCTGACCCAGCATTTCGAGCCCGAAAGGCTGATGGTGATCAATGAAAGCCATCTGCATGCCGGCCATCACCATTCCGACGGCGGTCATGACGATACCTTCGATGGCACCGGCGAAACCCATTTTCGCATCCGCATCGTCGCTCCGGCCTTTTCCGGCATGAGCCGCGTCGACCGTCACCGCGCCGTCAACGCCCTGCTCAAGGACGAACTCGATGGCGGGCTGCACGCCATGGCGGTCGAAGCGTCCGCACCTGGCGAAGCTACCCGCTGGTAGCACCAGCGCTCTCTTCGCCCGGTCCTGCCAGACCGTCCTGCAAGAGCCGCCTCAAAGCTTGTCGGCCGGCCTGATGCGCAACCGGGTGATTCTGTTGCGGTCCCGCTTCATGACGACAAAGCGCTTGCCATGGAAGGTGAAGGCCTGCTTCTCCTCCGGAATGGTTTGCGATTCGTGAATCACCAGACCCGCAACAGTTGTTGCCTCGTCATCGGGAAGCGACCAGTCGAGCGCCCGGTTGAGATCGCGAATCGGGACAGATCCCTCGACCACGATGGACCCGTCGGCTTCTTGGCGCACTCCCTGAACCTCGGTGTCGTGCTCATCCGCGATATCGCCGACGATCTCTTCAAGGATATCTTCTAGCGTTACCAGTCCTTCCACTTCGCCATATTCATCCACCACGATGGCAATATGGGCCTTGCGCCGCAAGAAGGCGTTGAGCTGGTCGGGCACGCTGGTCGTATCCGGCACGAACCAGGGCTTCTGGGAGATCTTGACCACATCAATCCGGTGCGGTTCGCTGGTGCCTTCCGCCAGCACCCGCATTACGTCCTTGGCATGGACGATGCCGATGATGTTGTCAGTCGAGCCGCGCCACACCGGCATTCTTGTATAGGGGCTTTCAAGCACCGCGCGGACATTGGTTTCCGGCGTTTCGTCGGCGTTGAGCATTCGCATCGAGGTGCGGTGGATCATCACGTCGGAAACTTCAAGCTCGCCCAGGTCGAGCACGCCGCCAAGCCGGTCGCGGTCTGCCTTGACCACCGATCCTTCGCGGTGCGCCAGATCGACCGCACCTCGGATTTCCTCATGCGCCGACAGCATAGAGGTTTCAGACGCAAAGGTAATCCCGAACAGCGCCATGATGTGACGCACAATCCAGTTGACGAAGCTCGACAACGGACCAACGACAAGGACGAAGGCCTTGACCAGCGGCGCCACCGTCATGGCGAACCTGTCGGGAGCTGAAATCGCCCAGCTCTTCGGCAGAACTTCTGCAAATATCACCAGAAGCAGGGTCATGGTCAGCGTTGCCACCGCCACGCCCTTGTCGCCAAAAATCGACAACAGCACACTTGTGGCCAGCGCCGAGGCCAGGATGTTGACCAGATTGTTCCCGATCAGCAACGCACCTATCAGCCGGTCGCGGCGTTCGATGAGCATGTTGACGGTCCCTGCCCTCAGGTCGCCATTGGTTTCCAGCGAATGCATGCGGGCTCGCGATGCAGCCGTCAGCGCCGTTTCGGAACCGGAGAAGAAGCCCGACAATCCGATGAGGATCAGGATCGCCAGAATTGTCAGGCCGTGGTCGGTCAGGATTGCGCCAATTGTTTCCAGCATCATGTTGCCCGCTTGTCTTCCAGGAATCGAAACACTTCATCCGGCGGCACGTCACTGGCCACAAAAGACTGCCCGATGCCGCGCGTCAGGATAAAGGTCAACGCACCGCGCCGGACCTTTTTGTCCTGCCCGATGTGCTTCATCAGTATATCGGTTGCAGGCAGCTCGCCTTCAATATCCGACATCCGGGTCGGCAGGCCAACCTCATTGAGATGATACCGGACCCTGGCGGCATCATCCAGGCTGGCAAGGTTCATCCGGGCGGAGAACTCATGTGCCAGCACCATTCCGATGGCCACACCCTCGCCATGCACCAGTCGCCGCCCGTCATAATCCGTTGCCGCTTCCAGCGCGTGACCAAAAGTATGACCGAGATTGAGCAATGCCCGCGCACCGGTTTCGCGTTCATCCGCAGCCACCACGTCGGCTTTTGCCTGACACCCGGTTGCAATGGCGCGAATCCGCGCCGGCCCGCCGAAGAACACCTCGCTCCAGTTCTTTTCAAGCCATGCGAAGAATTCCGGACGGTCGATCAGGCCATATTTCGCCACTTCGGCATATCCAGCGCGAAACTCGCGGATCGGCAATGTGTCGAGCACATCGGTGTCGGCCAGCACCAGGTCCGGCTGATGAAAGACGCCGATCAGGTTCTTGCCATGCGACGAATTGATGCCGGTCTTGCCGCCAACCGACGAATCCACCTGTGCGAGCAGGCTGGTCGGGATCTGGATGAAAGCCATGCCGCGGCGCACGATGCCGGCGGCAAAGCCGGATAGATCGCCAATGACACCGCCGCCCAGCGCCACCACCGCATCGCCGCGTTCAAGCCTTGCGCCCAGCACGTGGTCGCAAACCCGGATCAACTCTTCGAAGCGCTTGGTTTTTTCCCCCGGTTCCAGCACCAGCGGCACGGCTTCCACTCCACCGGCGGCAAGGCTCGCAAGCAATGTGTCCAGATGCGCTGCGGCAACATTCCGGTCGGTAATGACAGCACAGCGGATGCCTGGCTTGCGTCTGGCGATTTCGACACCGGCTTCGGCGATCAGCCCGGAGCCAATGACAATGTCATAGCTGCGCTCGCCGAGGTCGACGCGAACGATTTCACGGGAAGCATTGGAGTTCATGACGGTGACGCCTTTTCCTGGTCGGTAATGAACCGCGCGATCGCGGCAATGGCTTCCGCGGCAATTGTTTCCTTCGCCTCATCCCGCGACTGCACAGTCAGGTCCGCCTGAGCATACACCGGATATCGCTGGTCAAGCAGATCTGACAGTGTCTGTCTGGGATTGACGGTCTTGAGCAGCGGGCGTGTTTCGCGTTTGGATACCCGCGTCCACAACACATCAAGATCCGCCTTCAACCAGACCGACAGGCCGTTGGCCAGCATCATCGTGCGGCTGGCGTCGTTCATGAATGCCCCCCCGCCGGTCGACAACACACGCGGACCGGTCTTGAGCAGACGCTTGATCACCCGCGCTTCCAGCGCCCTGAATTCCGGTTCGCCATAGGCTTCGAACAGTTCGGGGATGGACATCCGCGACACCCGCTCGATTTCATGGTCTGAATCGACAAACGGAATATCAAGCATCTGCGCCACAAGCCGGCCAATCGCGGATTTTCCAGCGCCCATCAGACCGACAAACACCAGATTGCGGCGGCCGAGCACACGCCGCGCCTCAGCGATATCCTGCTCCGGAACACTTGCCTGCGGTTGCGTCAACACTCTCCCCCACCCTTGACGCGTCCCCTTGCAAACCGCAAACGATTTGGAGAAAGGACCATGCGCGGTTATCGGGTATTATGCCTTCTTTTGCGCCTGGACTTTACCGCTTTGCGCTGAAATCCAATGGTTGGCGCCTTCTATTGGCCATGTCCGGCGGCACGTCAAGCGCAGCCGACCGTCCCGTCCACCTTGAATCGGCGCGCACCCTGCCGCATAACAGCATCCTTGCCAGTTCGACGGAGTTCTTATGCCCTCACTGTTCCGATTCCTGTTCTTGTGCGCTGTGATCGTTGGCATCGTCTACGGCGCCATGTTCGCACTGGTAATTTACGTCGACCCGGTGGACCGCGAAGTCACCGTGCGCGTCCCCACGGAAAAACTTAACCGCTGACGAGGCCATTCCCTGCCATGCGCGATCTGAGCGCCGCCAATGCCGAAGCTTTTCTCGAAATGATGAGCGCCGAGCGCGGCGCGGCCAACAACACGCTTGAAGCCTACCGCCGCGATCTCGACGACGCTTCCGCTGTGCTCAAATCCATCGGATCGACGCTCGCCAGCGCCCAGGCTGACGACATCCGCTCGGTTATCAGCGACCTGGCTGCACGCGGATTTTCTCCCGCCTCCCAGGCGCGGCGGCTCTCCGCCTTGCGGCAATTCTATAAGTTCCTGCACGCCGAAGGCTTGCGCGCCGACGACCCTACCGGCGTGATCGATTCTCCGCGCAAGAGCCGCTCGCTGCCAAAAGTGCTCAGCATAGATGATGTCTCCAGGCTGCTGGCGCAGGCTGAAACGGATATCGAGATGGCTCGCGACAAGACGGAAGAATTGCAGCGCATCCGCTTTCGCGCACTTCTGGAACTGATTTACGCCACCGGCATGCGGGTCAGCGAACTGGTGAGCCTGCCCTACCGCGTGCTTGCTGATGAAGGCCGGTTTCTGGTTGTTCGCGGCAAGGGCGCCAAGGAGCGCATGGTGCCGATGTCACGTCCGGCGCGCGCGGCGCTCGATGCCTGGCTCGCAGCCATCGGCGATGCAGCGGAAGACGCCGGATTTCTGTTTCCGGCGAATTCGGCTGAAGGCCATTTGTCACGTCAGGTCTTCGCGCGAGATCTCAAGGAGCTCGCCAGCCGCGCCGGAATACCCGTGGCCAGGGTTTCGCCGCATGTGCTGCGCCACGCATTCGCCAGCCATTTGCTGGCCGGGGGCGCGGACCTCCGAGTGGTTCAGGAATTGTTGGGTCACGCCGACATTTCGACCACTCAAATCTACACCCATGTCCTCGATGAGCGGCTGCGACAACTTGTCAATGATCATCACCCCCTTGCAAAAGCCACAAAAAATCGCGATTAAGCCCGCTCGCACGCGAAGAACAAACGCGTGACAGATCCGTCTGACTGCGATTGACTGTGCCCGGCGACCCAAAACTGCGGATACCCGCGCGGAAGAAGTTTGATGCACCATTACCTTGATTTCGAAAAACCGATCTCCGACCTGGAGGGCAAGATCCATGAATTGAGGAAACTTGCCTCCGAGGACGAGAGCATCGACACCGCCGACGAGATCGCCCGGCTCGAAACCAGAGCCCGCGACGCCATGGCCGAAATCTATGGCAAACTCAATCCGTGGCAGAAGACTCAGGTCGCAAGGCATCCCGACCGGCCGCATTTCAGTGATTATGCCAAGACCCTGTTTGACGAATTCACACCGCTCGCCGGTGATCGCAAGTTCGCCGAGGATGCGGCAATCCAGGCCGGCTTCGCACGTTTTCGCGGCCAACCGGTCGTCGTCATCGGCCAGGAAAAGGGCCATGACACAAAGTCCCGTATCCGCCACAATTTCGGCTCGGCGCGTCCGGAAGGCTACCGCAAGGCAATCCGCGTCATGGAACTGGCCGACCGGTTCGGGATCCCTGTGGTCACACTCGTCGATACAGCGGGCGCCTACCCCGGCGTGGGCGCGGAAGAACGCGGTCAGGCCGAAGCCATCGCCCGGTCGACCGAAACCTGCCTCAATCTCCGCGCACCGCTGATTTCAATCATCATCGGCGAAGGCGGTTCCGGCGGCGCCATAGCGATCGCCACCGGAAACCGGGTCTACATGCTTGAACATTCGATCTATTCGGTGATTTCGCCCGAGGGTGCTGCGTCCATTCTGTGGCGCGACGCGACGCGTGCGCGTGACGCAGCCACGTCAATGAAGATCACTGCCGAGGACCTGCGCGATCTTGGCATCATCGATGGCATCATTCCCGAACCGGTTGGCGGCGCCCATCGCGATCATGACGGCGTGATCGCACGCGCCGGAGACACCATCGCGGCAGCTCTTGAAGAGATGTCCGGCCGCTCCGGCGACGAGCTCAGGCAGGACCGGCGCCAGAAATTCCTCAAGATCGGACGGCAAATCGGTTAGCAACCGCCGTAATCGGGCCACATTTGCAACGGTATCTGGGCCACCAAGGACAGCATACTTGCGGCCTGCCGCCATGGTGGTAAGGCTTCATGAACCATGTTTGGAATAGTGTTGCTCTGAAATTCCCGGCATCATGCCGCTTTGAAAGCACTATGCCCGCGCCGAAATCCGGCAATTGCGAAGTTCAAGAGACACCATGACCCAACTGCGAACGCTGCGATTCCTCCCCATACTGCTACTGGGCCTGACAGGTTGCCAGGACGCGCTCGATTCCGTCTCCAACAAGGTCGAACATCCGCTGCCCGCCAAGCTCGTCAACAAGATGAAGGCGAACGACATGAGCACGCGGTCGCCGATCATGATGCGGATCTTCAAGGAAGAGGGCATCCTTGAGGTCTGGAAGCAGAAGGGCAATGGCCGTTACGACGTCATTGCATCCTATGAAATCTGCAAATGGTCCGGCAAGCTCGGTCCGAAATTCAAGGAGGGCGATCGACAGGCGCCTGAAGGGTACTACCGGATCTACCCGGCACAGATGAACCCGAAATCAAGCTATTATCTGTCCTTCAACATGGGCTATCCCAACAGCTACGACCGGTCTTACGGTCGGACCGGCTCCAACCTGATGGTGCATGGCGCCTGCTCGTCGGCAGGATGCTATTCAATGACCGACGAACAGGTTCTGGAAATTTACGGCTTCGCCCGTGACGCGTTCAAGGGCGGGCAGGAGTTTTTCCTGGTCGAGGCGCTGCCGTTCCGCATGACACCCGAAAATATGGCGCGGCACCGCGACAGCGAGCATTTCGAGTTCTGGAAGATGCTGAAGGTCGGCTACGATCATTTCGAGCTGACAAAACGGCCACCCAAAGTGGATGTCTGCGAACGGCAATACGTCTTCAATCAGTTCCCCCAGGTCGAGAACGCCAGCTTCCAGGCCAACGCGACATGTCCGCCGGCAAGCGTACCGGCGCCCCTGGCTTCGGCCTACAACACTTACGAGCAAAACTGGAACCAGGATTTTCTCAAGGCAGCCTCAAGGTTTGACCGGGAAGAGGCCAAACAGATCGCGGCCAATGAGGCCAAGGCGGAAACCGAAGCCCGGCGCGCCGAACGCGAGGCCGAAGCCGCCGCCAGGATCGCCGCCAATGGCGGAAAATCAGCTGCTGTGCCGGTTCTCAGCCTGTTTTCGACCGGCAACCCCCTCAAGGCGCTGGCTCCGGGCTCTCAAGCCGCCAGCTCTCAACCGCCCGCCGAAACCTCCGCTGCGGCCGGGATTGAAGCGCAGGCCATGGCTGAAGAAGCAACGCCGGCGCCTGCCCCGGGCAGCATACCCGTGCCGACCCCCAATCCGGCGGCATCCGCACAGATAAACACCGCACAGCAGCAGCCTCAGGCCCAGCAACCCAAAAAGCAGTTCTGGAAAATCTGGAGCAAGAATTGAGCCGCGGCGATACGCTCGATCTGCGCGGGCTCAAATGTCCGCTTCCGGTGTTGCGCACCCGTCGGCATTTGCGCGATCTGGCCACCGGGGTGCGCATCCGGATCGAAACCACCGATCCGCTGGCGGTGATCGATATTCCGCACTTCTGCCAGGAAGACGGCCATCAACTTGTAAGCAGCCAGGCGATCGACGGCGGTCACGCCTTCTTGATAGAGAAGGCCTGACACGTTGAAACCCTGATCCGCCCTATCGCGGTGACGGCATGCCCGGAATGACCAACGGGTTGTTGGCAAGAGCGGCCCGGTCCGGACGCCCTATCCCGGGCTCATCGGCAAACGCCGAGAACAGCTCTCCGACAAAACCTTCAGGCATGTCCCTTGTGATCACCACAAGCCTGGTCTCAGGGCGCGCGCCTTCCGGCCAGGCCGGCAATCTCACCGGCTCCGACATCAGGCTTTGCACCGCATGCACCACAAGCGGGCGCGACGGATCATCCGACAATTTGATAATGCCCTTCATGCGCAGCAGATTGGGACCATGCGCCGAGCCCAGCAGGTCGAGAAACATCATGAGTGCGTCGGGTGAAATCGGCTTTTCGAAGACGAGGGAATCCGACCGGATATCGGCATTGTGCCGGTTCACGTCATGCGAATGATGATGGTGATGATCATGTTCATCTGTATGGCCGGCGGCTTTGGAACTCAGCCAGCGCGCCACATCAAGACCGCGGGTGCCTGGGTCATAGGCGCCGGTGTCAAACAGGCCTTGCGCGGTGACCCCGGGATCGCCGGCCTCCACAATCCGCGCCAGCGGGTTGAGGTCTTCCAGGCGCGCCCGCAACTCGTCGCAGGACGGCACAAGCCCGGTTTTCGACAGCACCAGCGTGTCGGCAACCGCCACCTGACGGCGCGCCTCCTCGTGTCCGGCGAGGGTGGAGAGACCATTGACCGCGTCGACAACGGTGACCAGACCTTCAAGCCGGTAGGATTGACCCAGCGCCGGATGGCCGATGACCGATTGCATGACCGGAACCGGATCGGCGAGACCCGTGGTCTCGATGACAACTCGCGAAAACGGCCTGATGCGTCCCGATTGCATCCGGTCCATCAGGTCGGCCAGCGTATCCACCAACTCACCGCGCACGGTGCAGCACAAACACCCGTCGGACAGTTCGATCACGCCGTCGCCGGAGCTCTCGACCAGCAGATGGTCAATGCCGATATCGCCGAATTCATTGATGATCAGCGCGGCGTCGCTGAGCCAGGGATCACTGATCAGCCGGTTGAGCAAGGTGGTTTTGCCAGCGCCCAGAAATCCGGTCAGGATCGACACGGGAACACCGCGCGGGGCCTTCCAGTCGCGTTCGGGTGAGCTCTCGGTGGTCATCACTCAAGTCTCTCGGGGTCAGATTTCAGGACGCGGGATCGGGATCGGGATACTCGAACGCAGCGGCATGGCCGTTGCGGCGGGTGCGGTTTTGGCGGGCGCCGCAAAGGCCGATGCGGCAAACGGTTCGACCTGCCCGGGAAGCGTACCGGTTGGCCGCGGCAGCGGGATCGGAATGCGCGACAGGGCGATCTCGGTGCTCACAGACGGCAGATCCGCAGGTGCCTGGACAAGGCGCGGCTCCCGGGTCATGGGTAGAATATAGGGCGAGTTGAGCACCATCTTACCCTCGACATCGCGGCCTTCATAACGGGCTTCCCGTGCCGCCTTGGTGCAGATATCGCCAGAAATGTCCGCCACCACGTCGCGCCCCTCGCCATAAGGCGTCAGACTCGAAAGCGTAATGCCACTCGCTCCGGTCGCCGTCAGGGCCTTGTTCAGCAGCCGTGCTGATTCCTCCGCTCTGGCTTCCTGTGACGGTGCGCCGAACACAACGCTGATCACGGTCTTGCCGGCACGGGTCGCCGAGGAGACTTGATTGAACCCGGAAGCGCAAATGAAGCCGGTCTTCATGCCATCGGCGCCCGGAAATCTTCCGATCAGCAGATTGTAATTGGTGTAGGTGGACTTGCCCATCGCAAATCCCTCATAGCTGAAGTACCGCGCGAACTGCGGAAATTCGCGACGAATGGCAACCGCCAGCACCGCCATGTCGCGGACCGTGGTGTACTGCCCGCTTCCGGGCAGACCGTTGGGATTGACGAACCGGGTGGAGATCATGCCCAGGCGAAGCGCGGTCGCGTTCATTTCCGCGACAAAGGCTTCCTCGCTGCCCGAAACAGCCTCGGCGATCGCCATGGCCACGTCATTGGCGGACTTGATCATCAGATATTTGAGCGCGGAATCCAGCGGGAAGCGCTGACCGGGCTTGAAATACATCTTGCTCGGCGGCTCCTTGTTGGCACGGACAGACATGGCAATCGGCGTTTCGAGGTTCATCTGACCCGATTTGAGCGCAGAAAACACAACATAGGCAGTCATGAGTTTGGTCAGCGAGGCGGGATACCAGCGCTGAAACGCCTGTTCGTGCTCAATCACCCGGCCCGAACCCACATCCACAACGATCTTCGGAGTGGCCATCGCATCCACGGAAACCAGCAGCGTCAGTGCCAGAACCACCATTCCCGCGCCGATCCGGCGCATCTGTACCATCAAGCTCATTCTGGACACCCGGTTTTCCAGCATTTTAAACGGCTTCCCGCCGTAGAAATGACATTTCGCATCCGGCTCGAGGCGATCGAACCACCGCTTTTTACTCGTCATAACCGCCTACTTAGCCTATATGGCGGTCAGATGGCAAAAGGCGAAATGCACACAGGCGTCTTTGCCGGATATAAAATCACGAAGCCATAGGGGTGAAAAATGCAACTTGTCGCCGATGTTGTTTCCATGAAAGACGAGGTCGCCGAATGGCGCCGCACACTCCACGCCGATCCGGAATTGCTGTACGATGTGCACAACACGGCCGCTTTCGTCGCTGAAAAGCTCAAATCATTTGGTTGCGATGAGGTCGTTACCGGCATTGGCCGGACCGGGGTTGTCGGCATCATTCATGGGCGCCCCGGTGGCAACGGACCGGCCATCGGCCTGCGGGCGGATATGGACGCGTTGCCGATCACCGAGATCACCGGCGTTCCCTGGGCCTCCCGCACCCCTGGCAAGATGCATGCCTGCGGCCATGACGGCCACACCGCCATGCTGCTTGGCGCAGCCCGTCAC
>NZ_JBDWHW010000242.1:0-1741 GCF_039975035.1 Hoeflea sp.
TCCTTTGTAAGGCCGCGACAGGAACCATGTCCGCCCCGGTTTGTCCAGTCTCAAACGCGAAAGATCTCAACGCGCAGCTGATTAAACCGTCGGCTGGTAAATGCGACCCAAAATCCTTGCAGTTTTTACCGGTATCGGGACCGTCCCCTACTCGGTCTTTGCGAATTCCGCAAGACGGGCAGCATAACGCGCCAACATGTCCACTTCGAGATTGATCTTGTCACCAACACGGCAATCCGACCAAGTGGTGACCTCAAGCGTATGCGGGATCAGAAACACGGAAAACAGCAGGCCATCAACCTCGTTGACGGTCAACGAAGTACCGTCCAGAGCAACAGACCCTTTTTTGGCAATGAAAGGCGCTGCGTCGTCTGGCGCTTCAAACTGAAGATAGACAGAGTCTGGATGGTCTTTGCGCTTAGTGACTGTTGCCAGGCCATCGACATGCCCCAATACCAGATGCCCGCCAAGCTCAGCGCCCATCGTCAGGGAGCGCTCCAGATTGAGGGTCTGGCCCACGTTCCAGTTTGAGACATTGGTCAGGGCGAGCGTTTCAGCAGCCGATTCCACTTCGAACCAGTTACCATCAGAGCTGTTTTGTTTGGCCGTCACCGTATGGCAGACACCGGCACAAGCAATAGATGCGCCTATGTCGAAAGTTTCGGTGTCGTAGGCCGTGCGGATCCGGGTGCGTTTGCCCGCCGGAATTTCTTCTACCTTCAGAATACTTCCAAGGTCAGTGACGATACCAGTAAACATGTCAGGCTCCACGCCGTCTGAGGTATGTGTAGCGATCCTTGTCGAAATGACCGATGCTGATGCGCTCGAATTTGGGGTTGGACAAAACTTTTGCAAGCTCAAGTCCGTGCAGGGCCGGTATTCCTTCGGCGCCAATCACAATATTGCCAGTCACAACGCAAAGTTCATCAACCTGATCAGCTTTGAGGAAGGCGGAAGCAAGCCGAGAGCCGCCTTCCAGCATGACCCTGGTAATTCCCCGCGTCGCGAGTGCGCTCAGTATAACGGCTGGTTCGATACCTTCAGCGGATGCTGGCACACGAATGATGTTCACCCCCGCTTCCGACAGTTCAGACAGTTTGTCTGCATCTGCATCATTGCCGCAGACAAGCCACAAGGGAACATCAATACACGTTTGAACCAGCTTGGACTGAAGCAAAAGGCGCGCGCAACGATCAATAATCACGCGAACAGGAGACCGGCCGGCCAGTCCCGGAAGACGGCATGTCAACTGTGGATCATCTGCTAGTGCCGTGCCGCTACCGACGAGAATAGCGTCACATTCAGCGCGAAATCCGTGCATTTTTCTCATTGAGAGCGGCCCGGATATCGTCACCTGCCCCTCGCCCTTGCGACCAATAAATCCGTCCTGCGAGACAGCCAATTTCAAGAATACACTCGGGCGCTGTTTCAGCTGCCGTTGTGTGAAGCCGTGATACATTATCTGGATTGAGGATCGGCGAACGCCAACTGTGACGTCGACACCGGCTTCTTTCAGCATATTTGCTCCACGCCCCGCGACACGCGGATTGGGATCGAGCATGCCGATCACCACCCGCTTGATACCAGCGTCGATCAAAGCAAGAGCACATGGCGGTGTTCGCCCATAATGAGAGCATGGTTCGAGCGTCACATAACACGTCGCCCCTTTGGCCTTGTCACCAGCCTGTTTGAGCGCATTCACTTCCGCATGGGCCATACCCGGACGAGACGTCACACCGCG
>NZ_JBDWHW010000243.1:0-12502 GCF_039975035.1 Hoeflea sp.
TGCGGTGTAGTCGATCGCGGCAGTGTTTTGTGCCTGGGGAACATAGGCGTCCAGTGCGCTGGACTGTGCGAAAGCGCCGGTGGAAGCTGCGAGTGTCAGGCCGAGGGCGATGATGATCTTGTTCATGGTCGTTTTCCTTTGTGTGTCGGTTCAAGTGTCCGTCTGCGATTTTGTTTGAAGCGTGCGTCCCGTCTGTGTTGTCGTTCGGGCCGCGCCGTTTCGATGAGTTGAATGTGGAGCTTTGACGGATAACTTGCGAACCACATGAATGTGAGCGGCGCGTGCCCGGCGCGTGATTGGGTCGTCGCCATTCAAGTGATGGAACTTTTTAAATCCTGTAAAATCAAATAATTAGAATGAAATGGAGCGCGCGGATGGATCATTTGCGTCAACCGGACGAGACCCGCACCGTTCACAATCGGGCGCTTGTGATCACTGCAACGGGGTCGAATTCGGCGTTCCCGGTCTTAAAAACCTTGCCACGCTGACCAGGTCGCCGGGCGACCTGACGGCATGTGGGTCAATTCTCACGCCAGGTCACGCATCGCGTGATCGTTTATGGCCGAATGTGATCAATCTTTCACGGATTTCGGCGGTCCGACTGCCAAAATACACACACCAACATGTATCGAGCCACCCGATTCCGGGGCGATCATCTGGTCGGCGTGGTCCGAGGGGCAGCACCTGGTCGATCCGCGCATCACCGGGGCGTCGCGGCGGCGGAATCAGAACATGATCATTTTCTGTTAAATCTCGTTTGGTAAAATTTGGCTCAAAGGCAACCGGATAACCGGCACACAAGCGATGAGGGCGCACCATGACAATTTCGGGATCTCACTATTTGCAGAGGGAAGAATCCTTCATGTACGACCGCGAGACGCGGTTTCCGATGGAGCCGACGCTCAATCATGCCCGGATCGAATATACCGAGAAGGGTGTCATGCACATGGCATCGCGCCGCTGCACCATCCTTGCCATTTCCCCGAGCAGCGCCATTCTCGGCATTGTCACCCAGTTCACCATTCCCGAGCAGTTCTGCCTCGATATTCCGGAAGCGCGGATTTCAAAGGTCGGCTGCGTGGTGACGCGCATCAACACCAACGACACCATTCAGGTGCGGTTCCTGCGGCTGGTCACCGAAAGGGAAATGAACCGGATATTTGTCTACAGCGATCATCCGGCCCATCGTGACCGGGTTCTCGACCTGCGGTCCTGGTAGACCGCCGGCGGCCTCCATGCTGACGCGGACACCGCGGGATCTCCAGATCAAGTCCTAATACAACACGCTGGCGCCTTCGTCGGCGGTTCCGGCGTTTTCGCGGAAGCGGGCAAACAACTCCCGTCCCAGACCCCATTCATTGTGGCTGAGATCGACTGTGGCCGGTTTGCGTGCGGCGAACTCGTCGGCGGGCAGCAAGATCTCGAGCGTCCCTGCCACCGCGTCGAGGCGGATCATGTCGCCGTCGCGGATACGGGCGATCGGCCCGCCGACCTCGGCCTCGGGCGTCACATGGATGGCGGCGGGCACCTTGCCCGAAGCTCCCGACATGCGTCCATCGGTGACCAGCGCGACCTTCTGGCCGCGATCCTGCAGAACCCCGAGCGGCGGTGTCAGCTTGTGCAGTTCGGGCATGCCGTTGGCCTTTGGTCCCTGAAAGCGCACCACGGCGACAAAGTCTCCGGTCAGGCTGCCGGCCTTGAAGGCTGCCTGCAATTGCGCCTGATCATTGAACACCCGCGCCGGTGCTTCCACGATATGGCGTTCCGGCTTGACCGCCGAGATCTTGATGACGCCCCTGCCCAGATTGCCGGTCAGCATCTTCAACCCGCCATTGGGCTGGAACGGCTTGTCCGCCGTTGCCGCCACCTTGGCGTCGCCGCTTGTCTTGGACACCGGCTCACGCACCACGGCTCCGTTCTCGCCGAGCTTGGCTTCCACCGCATAGGCCGACAGGCCCTTGCCCCAGACCGTGCGGACATCCTCATGCAGCAGCCCGATCGAGAGAAGCTGGTCGATCATGAAGTTGATGCCGCCAGCCGCGTTGAAGTGGTTCACATCCGCCGGCCCGTTGGGATAGACCCGCGCCAGGAGCGGAACCGCGTCTGACAGGTCGGAAATATCTTCCCAGGTCAGCTGGATCCCCGCCGCCCGCGCCATCGCCACCAGATGCAGCGTGTGGTTGGTCGACCCGCCCGTCGCATGCAGGCCGACAACGCCGTTGACCACCGACCGCTCGTCGATCATCTCGCCCACCGGGGTGAACTCGTTGCCGAGCGCAGTGATCGCCAGCGCCCGCTTTGCCGCTTCCGCAGTCAGCGCATCCCTGAGCGGCGTGCCCGGATTGATGAACGACGAACCCGGCGTGTGCAGCCCCATGATCTCCATCAGCATCTGGTTGGAATTGGCCGTGCCGTAGAACGTGCAGGTGCCCGGACCGTGGTAGGATTTGGATTCGGCCTCCAGCAGCTCGGCACGGCCAACCTTGCCTTCGGCATAAAGCTGGCGGATGCGCACCTTCTCGTCATTGGACAACCCGGTCGTCATCGGTCCGGCCGGAATGAACACCGCGGGAAGATGTCCGAAACTCAGCGCCGCGATCAGCAGCCCCGGCACGATCTTGTCGCAAACACCGAGATAGACCGCCGCATCGAACATGTTGTGCGACAGCCCGACGGCCGCCGCCATCGCGATCACGTCGCGCGAAAACAGCGACAACTCCATGCCGGGCTGGCCCTGGGTGACGCCGTCGCACATGGCCGGCACACTGCCTGCCACCTGCGCCACGCCGCCGGCTTGATGCGCCGCCGTGCGGATCAGCGCCGGATAGGTCTCGAACGGCTGATGCGCCGAGAGCATGTCATTGTAGGAGGTGATGATGCCCAGATTGGGCGCCACGTCGCCCGCCAGGCTGGCCTTGTCGGCTGGTCCGCAGGCGGCAAAGCCGTGGGCCAGGTTGCCGCACGACAGGGTAGAGCGGTACGGCCCCTTGCCGGCCATTTCGCGCAACCGGTCGAGATAGGTTTCGCGGCTTGGCTTCGAGCGTTCGACAATGCGTTGAGTGACGGCGGCAATGCGGGGATCGACAGTCATGGCTGGCATCCTTCTGTTCAGGTTGTGACGGGGCTCTTCGCCCCCGTTGGCGCCTGGTGACGCCGGGCCCGGCCCGCTGGCCGGCCTGGCGCTACGGCGCCCAGTAAATCTCGACAGGTGTGCCGGCATGGTGCAGCACGGCGCGCACCGGCATTTCGGCTTCCGCTCCGGCCTCCAGCGCTTTCGCCAGAACCGCCTGCTTCTCGTCACCTTCTATATGGAGCACGATCAGTCCTGCTTCCACAATGCGCGGCAGCGTCAGCGTCAGCCGCGGCTCGCCCGCACCCGGCGCCTCGATTGTCATGACGCTTTGGCGGCACTCCGGATCGGTCACCGCGCCAAGCGTTGTTCCGCCGGGAAAGAACGAGGCTGTGTGTCCGTCGGTTCCCATCCCGAGCACCACCACGTCGAGTGGCAGCGCCAGCGCATCGATGGCCTGCGAGGCGGCCTGCGCCACCGCCGCGGCATCGCCGTTACGGTTGTAAAGTGGCACAAACCCGGCCTCCGCCGCCCGGTTCTGCAACAGAAACAGGCTGGCAAGGCGATGGTTCGACCGCTCATGCGCTGGCGCCACCATGCGCTCGTCAACCAGCGTCACGGTCACCTTGTCCCAGTCAATCTCGCGTCTGGACAAGGCGGCGAAGAAGGCCCTGGGCGTGTTGCCGCCCGAAACCGCCAGCGTCGCCTTGCCTCGCTGCGTGATCGCCATGGCCAATGCATCCGCCACCCTGTCAGCCAGCGCTTCGGCCAGGTCAGCACCGCTGCCGAAATTTGATTGCCTTATGTTGGCTTGCGTCACATCAGTCGCTTTCATGCCAGGTCCTGCCGTCGCGTTCGATCAGCGCAATCGCCTGGCTCGGCCCCCAGGTGCCCGCGGTATAAGGCTGCACCGGCTGGCCGGTCTCTTCCCACGCCGTCAGGATCGGGTCGACCCAGTTCCATGCCGCTTCCACCTCGTCGCGGCGCATGAACAGGGTCTGGTTGCAGCGGATCACATCCAGCAGCAATCGCTCATAGGCGTCCGGATTGCGCTCCTCGAACCGGTCGGCGAAGCTCATGTCGAGTGACACATGTTTCAGCCGCATGCCGCCCGGACCCGGCTCCTTGATCATGATCCACTGCTTGACGCCCTCGTCGGGCTGCAGCCGCATCACCAGCTTGTTGGCGGTAATCCGTCCGGCCCCGCTGCCGAAGATCGAATGCGGGATCGGTTTGAACGCCACCACGATCTCCGAGATCCGCTCGCTCATCCGCTTGCCGGTCCTGAGATAGAACGGCACGCCGGACCAGCGCCAGTTGCTGATTTCCGCCTTGATGGCGACAAAGGTTTCGGTGTTTGACACACCGCCTTCAAGCTCCTGCAGATAGCCTTTGACGGCTCCGCCCGCCGAGGCGCCGGCCTTGTACTGGCCGCGAACCGTCACGCTGTCGGCATTGCTTTCGGTGATCGGCTTGAGCGAGCGCAACACCTTGAGTTTCTCGTCACGCACCGCTTCCGCGTCCATCGACGGCGGCGGCTCCATGGCGACCAGACACAGCAACTGCACCAGATGGTTCTGCACCATGTCCCTGAGCGCACCGGCCTTGTCGTAATAGCCCGCGCGGCTTTCAAGCCCGACGGATTCGGCCACGGTGATCTGCACATGGTCGATATGGGCCGAGTTCCACAAAGGCTCGTAGAGCGCATTGGCAAATCTCAGCGCCATCAGGTTCTGAACCGTTTCCTTGCCCAGATAATGATCGATGCGGAAGATCTGCTCTTCGTCAAACACTTCGCCGATGGTCTTGTTCAGCTTGCGCGCGGATTGGAGATCCCGTCCGATCGGCTTTTCCACGACGATGCGGGTCTGCTCGGTGATCAGTCCGTTGGAGCGGATTTTTTCGGAAATGTCGCCAAACAAGGCCGGCCCGACGGCGAGGTAGAATGCCCGGACCCGATCCGCACCCTCTGCAAGCAGTTCCTTGAGCTCTGACCAGCCCTTGTCGGATTTGGCGTCGACCGCGACATAATAAAGCCGCGCCAGGAACTTCTGGACATCTTCCTCGTCAAACTCCTCGCCCTTGAGGTGCTCGTTCAGCGCGTCGCGCGCGAAACTGCGGTAGCCTTCATGATCCATCTGCGAGCGCGAGGCGCCGATGATCCGGGTCGGCTCGGTCAGTTGTCCGGCAAGCTGGCGGTGAAACAGCGCCGGCAGCAGCTTGCGCTCGGCAAGGTCTCCGGTGCCGCCAAAGACGACATAGTCGAACGGGTCGACCGGAATGATGATCTGGCTCATGGGAGGCATCCTGTCCGTGAACGGTGCCACAGACATAATCTAATCGATTAGATAAAGCCAGAGCCAAGAAGGCGGCGGATGCATTTTTGCTGCTTCAAGTTTGGCGGATGGCTCTCACGAGGCACGTCAAGGCGAGGCGCGGCCATTTCGAAATCTTTGCACAAATTTGAGTCGGTTGTAGTATCGCTTGATACTCGCGCCTATTGCGCGTGCCCAGGTCGTTGACGAGGGAGGAGGCCACGGCGTGGTGCATTTTGATGGCAATGTCGTAGTTGAAATGCCGGAACATAAAGTGTTGACATATGTTAACGGCAACGCCATATTGGAATTACGCGATGCATAGGTCACGCCACCCCAACAAGGAGGTTGAGGAAGCGGTCGCCCATGCCGAATCCGAAGGCTGGACCTTCAGAAAACAGGGGCATTGGGGGCGATTGTATTGCGCTCACGCTGACCGTGACGGGTGCCAGTTCGGCGTAAACGGGACACCGAGGAATGCCGGCAACCACGCGAGGCAGATTTACCGCGCGGTAGCGAGGTGTCCACATAAACAAAAGGAGCAGGATAATGAAGACCTATGAATTCAGTATCATCGCTTCTGGGCTGGACCCGCAGGCCGATGACTTTGAATCCAGGTTTTATGACGGCGGATGCGACGATGCCTTGGTGTCCTTCCAGAAAGGGCACATCATCGTCGACTTTGCCAGAGAAGCCGGGTCCGTTGATGCGGCCATTTCGTCAGCCATTGAAGATGTGACAAGTGTGGGTGGAGTGGTTGATCGGGTTGAACCCGACCCATTGGTCAGCTTGTCGGATATCTCCACGCGGGTTGGTGTTTCGCGGGCCGCTGTCTCATTGTATGCGAAGGGCGACCGCGGGGTGGGTTTTCCCGCTCCAGTCGCCAAAGTGACGGATGATCGCCCGCTATGGCTCTGGCCGTCAGTGGCGCAGTGGTTTTACTCGCGAGACCAACTGAGCGAAGACGCCCTGATAGAGGCTCTTGTCGTCAAAGAGGCCAATGATGCCATTGCATCCGGCGAAAAATCCATGGGCGAGCGGTTGAAGCGATGCGCCGAAGCCCGGCGTGCGGCCTGACCGCTGATGGGTGTCGCGCAAAAATCTGCAGCGGTTTTGCGACAACGACACGCACTAACAAAGAACTGACGCGCGTCACCTGAATCCGTTTCAACGCGACGCGCGTTAGCTCCGCCCCTCTAAAACTTGTCCCTGAGCGAAAACCACGTCAGCGCCAGGAACAGCAACGGTGCGCGGAAGCGGGAGCCGCCGGGGAAGGGGCCGACCCTGAGGTCGCGCATCACTTCCAGATCGTCCGAACCGCCAAGCACATGGTCGGCATAAAGCTTGCCGCAATAGTTCGACAGCATCACCCCGTGCCCGGAGAAGCCGCCGATCGAGGTGACATTCTTCATCACCTCGCGCACGAACGGACGCCGCGACAGCGTGATGCCCACCGAGCCGCCCCAGGAATGGGTGATTTCGACATCCGCAAGCGCCGGGTAGATCTCGACGATCTGCCGTCTGATATGGCTCGAGATGTCGGCAGGATTGTCCGAGGTATAGGCTTCGCGCCCGCCAAACAGCAGCCGTCCATCCGCGCTCTTGCGGAAATAGCGCACCACGAAACGCGAATCGTCGACAGACTCACCGCCCGGGATCACCGGGCTGTCGTCGCCCAGCGGTACTGTTGCGCCGATGAACGAGCGGATCGGCATCACATGCGCGCTTGTCACCGGTTCCAGCCCTTCGATATAGGCGTTGCAGGCAATCAGCGCCCGCCCGGCGACAATGTCGCCCGCGTCGGTTTTCACCGTCACGATGCCGCCCGAACTGGAAATCCCGCGCGCCCGAGTGGCCTCGTGCAACCGCGCGCCGGCAGCTGCCGCGGCGCGGGCCAGTCCGACGACATATTTCAGCGGATTGATGTGCCCGGTTCCCGCATCATGGGTGCCGCCATGATAACGCGATGACCCCAGCATCTCGGCCAGCGCCTCGCGGTCAACAAAGCTCAATCCCTCGTAGCCGAATTCCTCGCGCATGACCCGCGCGTGATCCCGGTAATCCTTGACATAGGCGGATTTGTGCGCCGCAGAGATCTGTCCCGGCCGGTAATCGGCCTCGATGCCGTGGGCGCTGGCGAACTCCATCAGATGCGCCTTTGCCCGCTCGGCGACGGCAAATTGCCGGATGGCGCCGTCGCGGCCGAAATCGGCCTCGATTTCCTCCACCCAGGCGCGCTGGCCGGTGCCGAGCTGTCCACCGTTGCGGCCCGAGGCGCCATCGCCAAAACGCGCGCCCTCGATCAGCACCACGTCCTTGCCGCTTGCCGCCAGGTGATAGGCCGCCTGCAGGCCGGTAAATCCGCCACCGACAATCACCACATCGGCGGTCGCCGGCCCGGTGAGCGCGGCATAGGTCGGTCGGTCGCCAAGGGTGGCCTCATAAAACGAGACACCCGGTGCGATTGGGTTTTGGTAGGTCATGTCTTGCACTTCTTAAACGTTGAGCAGCAGGAACTCGCGCTCCCAAGGGCTGATCACCTGCATGAAGGTCTCGAACTCGCCACGCTTGACCCCGGCATAGGTGTTGATGAATTCCTGGCCGAACACCTCGGCAAAGGACGGCTCGCTCTCCAGCAGCGACACCGCCTCGAGCAGGCCGCGCGGCAGATCCACCGAGCCTTCATTGACGGTCTTGTAGGCCGGATCGCTCGGCACGATGCCGTTGACCATGCCGAGATAGCCGCAGGCCAGCGATGCCGCCAGCGCCAGGTAGGAATTGGCATCCGACGAGGGCAGGCGGTTTTCCACCCGCCGCGCCACCGGTTCGGAATGCGGCACCCGGAACGCCGTGGTGCGGTTGTCATAGCCCCAGGCATTGTTGACCGGGCAGGCCATGTCGGGCGTCAGCCGCCGGTAGGAATTGACATAGGGCGCCATCATCACCAGCGCCTTGGGCACGTAATGCTGCATTCCGCCGATGAAGTTGAAAAACGCCTCGCTCGCATCGCCATCGGCCTTGGAGAACACGTTCTTGCCGGTTTTCGCATCCACCACCGACTGGTGGATATGCATCGCCGAACCGGCATATTCCTGCATCGGCTTGGCCATGAAGGTGGCAAACATGCCGTGCTTGATCGCCGCTTCACGGATGGTGCGCTTGAACAGGAACACCTGGTCTGCAAGCTCGATCGGATCGCCGTGGCGCAGGTTGATTTCCAGCTGCGCCGGACCTTCCTCGTGGATCAGCGTGTCAATCTCCAGCCCCTGCTTGTCGGAAAAATCATAGATGTCGTCGACCAGTTCGTCGAACTCGTTGACGCCGGCGATCGAATAGGATTGCCCGCCGGTAATCATCCGACCCGAGCGGCCCTTGGGCGGCTGCAGCGGATAGTCCGGATCGTCTGACTGCGCCACCAGGTAGAATTCGATTTCCGGCGCCACCACCGGCTTCCAGCCGCGTTCGGTATAAAGATCGACCACCCGCTTGAGCACGTTGCGCGGCGTGTAGGCCACCGGATCGCCCTTGGTGGTGACCATGTCGCAGATCACCTGCGCCGTCGGGTCGCTTTCCCACGGCACCACCGACAGGGTCGACAGATCCGGCATCAGCTTGAGATCGCCGTCGAGCGGATCATAGCGGAAATCGCCGGTTTCCTCGGGATACTCGCCCGAGATCGTGTGCCGGAACACCGCCGAAGGCAGCGACAGCGACGTGTTCGAGGTGAATTTCGACGATGGCATCATCTTGCCGCGCGCAACGCCTGCGAAATCCGGCGTGATGCACTCGATGTCCTCGATGCCGCGGACCCTGAGCCATTCGGTGGCCTGGGTCCAGTTGGCGACGCCGCGTTTGGCGTCAAGATATTTGGGCGCGGCTGCTTGCGCCGCCGGTTTGGATGAAGCCGGTTTGCCGGACTTTCGGGATGCCATAAATCACCATGTGCTAGCCACTAATGGCGCGATCATAGAGGTTTTTCGCCGCCGCGCCAGCCACGGTCCTGGCGCGCATCGTCGCGCCGTGCGCGCAGCACCGGAACCGGGTCCTTTGCCCTCGAATTTCGCAGACAAACGTTCAGGTGGTGTTAACCCGGCAATGCCACCATGACGAAAGAAGGGAGGACGCACGCCCGGCGATACCGTGGCGTTCCTGCATGATGCACCCTGTCTTGGCGGTCTGCCCGCATGTCTCCCGGCCCTTCCCGCAGGATTCGTTCTATGAACATTGACAGGCTGCTTGCCCGTTTCTCCATCCAGACCAAGGTCGTTGTTCTGGTCATGCCGTTGATTGCCGGCATGGCCGGTCTTGCCGCGATCAACCTGTACACCGGTTCGCTGCTTGGCGGGCGCCTGACCGGCACCAGCGCCAGCATCGAAAGCCTCAGCGGCTTCAAGGAAGCCTATGCCGGAATGACCAATTTCCTGCATGACCAGAATGAAGACAAGCGCGCCACCGTCATGCAGAGCCTGGATGACCAGCTCGAGCGCATGCAAAAGGTCCTGCTGCTGGCCGACAATCCGCAGGAATCCGAAGCCATCAAACGCTCCACCGAACTCGCCGGTGAACTTCGCGGCGATGTTGACGCGCTGTGGGCCCTGCATGGCGAGGTGCAGGCCATCCACGGTGCCTTTGACGAGACCTTTGGAGAAATCGAGGCGGTCCGCGGCCGCCTCAACGACCAGATCGAGACGGTCAGCCAGCAACTGACCGCCGCCGAGGACGAGACCAAGAGCAAGCTTCGCGCCGCCGACCAGCTCACCAGCGGCGCCTTGTCCGTGGTCGATATTTCCAGCACCATCTCGCAGGCCGCAACCCCGGAAGCGGCGTTCAAGGCCGCCGCGGATCTCAAACCCACCATCACCGCGATGAACCGCGAACTGCCCAAGGCGATCCCGGCGACCAAGCCGGTGGTCAAGAGCATGATCGCCGACAACATGGGCGGCCTGCTCGCCACGCTCGACAACGGTGTGGTCGGCGAAGCCGGCATGATCGAGTTGCAGAAATTCGCCAATGCGCTGCGCCCGGCCGGCATCATGCTGCAGGGTCTCGCCTCCCAGGTTGCCCGCCAGGCCACCGAAACCTTCGGCGAACTCGACGCCTCCATTCTCAGGGGCCAGCAGATCATCACCGACAGCCGCGAGTTTCTGGCGCATCTGTCGGCGCTGGAACTGGCGATGGTGCATTTCGTCGCCATGCCCGAGCAGTCCTATGCGGAGGCGGTGGCCGCGCGGTTGAGCGCGGTTGACCAGAGCATCCAGCTGATTGCCTTTTCCAATGGCGGCGAAACCGTCATGGAAACCATCGGCGCCAAATGGAGCGCCAAATCCGTCACCATTCCGGCGCTGATGGCCGATCTTGTCGCCAAACAGCAAGCCGAAACCGCGCTGTTCCTACAGGCCCAGACACGCATCAACCAGGCCTGGAACAGCGTTCTCGATTTCGCCAGCAGCCAGCAGCGCGGCGCCGAAGTGGTCAAGGATCGCGCCAGCGGCTTCACCCTGACCGCCGCCCTTGTCATCGGCGGCTTCGGCCTTGCCGCCGCCGTCCTGCTGATCGCCGCGCTCAAGGGCCCGATCCGCCGTCTGGTCTCGGCCATGCGCGACGTCGCCTCCGGCGATCTTGATGTCGATGTCGCCGACAGCGGCCGCGCCGACGAGATCGGCGAGATGGCCCGCGCCCTCGATGTCTTCAAGTTGAGCGCCATCGACAAGATCCGCATCGAGGACGAAAGCAGCCGCGACCGCGAAATGGCGGCCCGTGCGCGGGAGCAGGCCGACACCACGAAAGCCGAAGCCGACGCGCAGCTGGCCTTTGCAGTGGGTGAGCTCGGCGCCGGCCTGCGCAATCTCTCGCAGGGCGATCTGGTCTCCACCATCGACACCCCGTTTGCCAGCGGGCTCGACAGCCTGCGTGTGGATTTCAACGAGTCCGTCGACCGCATGCGCGGCGCCATGCAGCATATCCGCGACAACGCCCGCTCGATCAGCGACAATTCAGGCCAGCTCCGCTCGGCAGCCGATGATCTGGCCCGCCGCACCGAGCAGCAGGCAGCCTCGCTCGAACAGACCGCCGCCGCCGTCGAGGAAATCTCCGCCACCGTGCGTGCTGCCGCCGGCCGCGCCACCGACACCGACAAGCTCGCCGGCGAAACCGCCCGCGATGCCCGCGCTTCCGGCGAGGTGGTCACCCGCGCCGTCGATGCCATGAGCCGCATCGAGGATGCCTCGGGCAAGATCAACCGGATCATCGGCGTCATCGACGAGATTGCCTTCCAGACCAACCTGCTGGCGCTCAACGCCGGCGTCGAGGCGGCCCGCGCCGGCGAGGCCGGCCGCGGTTTTGCCGTCGTCGCCCAGGAAGTGCGCGAGCTTGCCGGCCGTTCGGCCGGTGCCGCCAAGGAGATCAAGCAACTGATCGCCGCGTCGGGCGACGAGGTCCGCTCCGGTGTTTCCCTGGTCGGCGAGACCGGCGAGGCGATCACCCGCATCATCGCCCGCATCGAGGAAATTTCAGATCATGTCGGCGCCATGGCCACCGCCAGCCGCGAACAGGCCACCGGTCTCGGGGAGGTCAACACGGCGGTCAACCAGATGGACCAGATGACCCAGCAGAACGCCGCCATGGTCGAGCAGACCAACGCCTCGAGCCACACCCTGGCCCAGGAAGCAGCCCAGCTCACCGATCTGGTCGCCAACTTCCGCCTCGACGCCGAAACCGCCCGCCGGGCCGCACCCAACCGGGCTGCCTGAGGCGCCGCCGCCCCTCCCTTCTCCCCTTGCGGGAGAAGGTGTCAGCGCAGCTGACGGATGAGGGATCTTTTGCGCGGCCACCCCTCATCCGTCTCGCCGCTGCGCGTCGATCCACCTTCTCCCGCAAGGGGAGAAGGAAGGTGCTTGCCATACGCCGGCGGGAACTGCTTGAGCGCCCGGTCGGTGATGTTGTCGATGTTCTCGCCGTTTTTGGTGTAGCGATGGCGAGGGAGCATTCGGGTGCCGCCGGCCCTCCCTTCTCCCCTTGTGGGAGAAGGTGTCAGCGCAGCTGACGGATGAGGGATCTTTTGCGCGGCCGCCCCCTCATCCGTCTCGCCGCTGCGCGTCGGTCCACCTTCTCCCCCAAG
>NZ_JBDWHW010000244.1:0-14342 GCF_039975035.1 Hoeflea sp.
CGGTATCGAGGAATACATCCACTATTATAACCACGACAGGATCAAGATGAAACTCAAAGGGCTGAGCCCTGTACAATACAGGACCCAGCCCTTAAATCTGCCCAGCCTATAAACCGTCCAACTTAATGGGGTCAGTTCAAACCTATCTGGCTCCGCCGGTTTTTTATTGGCAATACCTGATGCTTGTATTCAGTTCTTGAGACGCTGCTTCAGCAGGTTGAGATATTCCTCATTGTTGTCGGCAGGCGCCGCGTCCGCAGCTTTGGTGCATGCCGGAGCATAATCCAGCGCCAGCCCCGCTTTGACGCACGAGCCGACCTGCCAGCCCGGAGGCAACGCGGTCAGATCCACCGACTTCCATTTCGGATGACCGGTCTCGCGCAACTGCTTCATGCCGTTGAGCACGAAGCTGGAAAAATCCGAGACCGTGGTGCAGCTCTCGCGGTGATAGGCATTCTTCTTCGGATCATAATCATAGGTCATCAGCACCGCCTTGACCGCGATCAGATCGACCGGGCCGGTCTGGAACGCATAGGTATCGCCGGGTATGCTGGCCTTGGTATAAGTCGCCAGCAACGGCGCCTCGGTGATCGGCAGCAGATGGAATTTGGCCGGATCGATAGCGGCATTGGCAAACAGCGAAGCTGGTGCGCCGGCGACATAGAAGAAGGCGTCGATTTCGCCTGCGATCAGTTTCGGCAGCGCCTGATCGGGATTGAGCGGCAACCGTTCCGCAGCCTTGACCTGCAGAATATCGAGCACCAGCGAAGCTGTCAGAAATGTTCCGCTGTCCTTCACACCGACCGCGACCTTCTGGCCTTCGAGATCCTTGATGCCTGAGAGCCCGGCGCGCGCCAGGACATGCACCTCCTCGTTGTAAAGCGGGAACATGATCCGCACGCCGCGCACGGCGTCCTGGATCTCGGCGTCATTGGCCTCGAATGTCTTGAGATATTCGAGCACATCACTTTGAACGATGCCGAACTGGGTGTTGCGCCGCTTGCGCACACCAACGAAATTCTCCAGCGAACCGGCGCTCTCGATCACGTTCAGAGTCTGTCCGCATGTTGCGCCGAGTGCCGCGATATCCTTGCCGATGCGGATATAGGTGCCGGTCGGGCCGCCGGTCATGATGTTGCGTTCGAACTCGGCCGCCTGGCCCGCACCGCTGGCAAGCATGAAGGCGCCGGCGGCAAAGATCAGGCCACGAAAAGTGAGGGCAACGGATTTCAAGGGCGTTCTCCTTTGGTCAGCAGTCGCTGTTCAGATCGCGGATCAGGTTGCGCAGCGTCAGGATCGGCACACGCTCAAACACGGATTTCAACGCGGTTGTCACACATTTTCCGGCAACCAGCATGTCGGTCAAGCTCTGCCGGTCGGCTTCAGACAGGGTTTCAAGTCCAGGCGTTGTGCGCAAGGCTTGTGCCACTGCCTCGGGCTCGCGGGAATCGGGAGTTGGATTTTCCGGCGCGGTTTGTTCCGTTGTCGTCTCCGCACCCTGTCCAGCCGCCACGGTTTTTGCCACCGCGGCGGCGCGTGCTTCAAGCTTGAGCGCATCCAGCACTTCCCGCGAGGCCGACAGTTCGTCTTCGGCATCAGCGAGCCGGGCTTCAAGCTCGGCAATGCGTTGCGTCGCCGACGCTTGCGCTTCAGTGGCCATCTCGATGCGGGCCTTGAGATCGGTCTGGTCGGCCAGCATCATCAGGGTTTTCCGCTGCAGCCGGTCCCGCTCCGCCGTCAAATCCGGCACGATTTCATCCTGCAGCCGCGCAAGGTCAGCCGCCAGACGCTTTTCAGTGAGGCTTGCGTCCTGCGCAAGCGCCTCCCGCTCGGTTTCCAGTGCCGCAAGTTTGGTCTTCAGCGTCTGGTTTTCCTGAGCCAGCCTGTCGCGCTCGCCGGTCAAGGCATCGACTGCCGTGGTATCGTCCGGCGATTGTTGCGGTGCGGACGTGTTGGCCGCAAGCTTTTCGCTCAGCGCGTCAAGCTCGGCCGCCTGCCGGGCGATATCCGCCCTCAGTTCTTCCACCAGCGCGGCGCTGGAAGCCTCGCGGGCGCGGGCTTCACTCAAGTCTTTGCCGGCTGCGTCCAGTGCGGCGTTCAACTCCACGGCATCGGCAGCGGCACCGGTTGACGGTTGACCAAAGCGGAAGGCGGCATAACCGCCGGCAGCGCCGAACAGCAGTGCAAGAAGCACCACAATGACTGTCAGCGCGGGACCGCCGCGCTTCCGGCCGGATTGAAAACCGCTATCCCTGCCCCATTGGCTGGTCAAATCACTACCTTCCCGATTGCGAATACCGAAGCCAGGCGATGCCGGAAAAAACACCATGATGTTGGCAACGACAAGAGCCGGCCCCGCATCGCAAATTCAACCGGATACCGCCATCCGGACCCGGGCAAAGGGGTAACGTGAAAAAGGTGACCGTGCAAGCAAACCGCGTTCCTTACGCGCTTTGACCAGCCGGTTTCACCCCGGTCTGAACCCTTCAAAAAGGCCGGGGTGGATACGGGATCCGCCCCGGCTTTGTTTGAAGTGGCGTCGAACTGCCCGGAAAGGCCTATTTCCTGGTCTGACTGCCGATGAAATCGCGCACGATGCGGACGATTCCGCGGCCGAGCACGGTGTCGAGCGCGGCGATGAACTCGTCGACATGCTCGGGTCCGCAGATCAACGGCGGCTCGAGCCGGATGACGTTGCGATTGTATTCGGTGAACGCCACCAGCACATCGTGATCGCGCAGCAATTCTGCCCCGACAAAGCCCGACAGCGAGCCTTTCAGCTTGTCGTCGAGCAGCGCCACCATCGGACGCAGCAACGCAGGCAAGGTCTGGCTGAAATCCTGGAATTCGAGCCCGACCATGAAGCCGCGTCCGCGCACATCCTTGATGATCTGAGGATACTTGTCCTTCAATTCATTCAGCCGGGTGATCAGGTAGCCGCCAACCCGTTCGGCATTGCCGATCAGATCCTCGTCATACATCACATTGAGGCCTTCGATTGCGGTGATGCAGGCCTCGCCGATACCGCCGAAGGTGGCCTGGGCATGGATCATCGCGGTTTTCGGCGTGCCATAGGCCTTCATGTAGACCTTGCGGCTGGCGATCATCGCGGCCATTGCGCATTTGCCGGCGCCAAGCGATTTGGCAAGTGCCGTGACATCGGGCACAACTCCGGCTTTCTCGAACGCGAAAAAGTCACCCGAGCGGCCCATGCCGCACTGGACTTCGTCGGCAATCCACAGCACGCCGTACTTGTCGCAGAGCGCCCGCAATTGCTGCCAGAACTCGTCCGGCGCCTCGACGATGCCGCCGCCGCCCTGGATCGTCTCCAGCACGATCACGCCGATTTCGGGATCGGCTTCAAACGCTGCGCGGATCGCCTCGATGTCACCGAACGGCACCTTGACGGTGTTGCCGGTCAACTGGAACTCGCCGCGGTACAATTCGGAATCGGTCAGCGACAGCACGCCCTTGGTCTTGCCGTGGAACGAGTTCGCCGCATAGACGATCTTCGGACGCTTCGGCCCGGCAGCACGTTCTGCCACCTTGATCGCGGCCTCCATGGCTTCCGACCCGGACGAGCCGAGGAACACCATGTCGAGATCGCCCGGCGCGATCGCGGCCAGGTTCTTGGCCAGCGCGGAGGCATACTGGCTCATGAAGGCGATGGCGATCTCGTGCCGGTCCTCGTCCTGAAAGTCTTTGCGCGCCTTGATGATTCGCGGATGGTTGTGACCCAGCGCCAGCGATCCGAAACCACCGAAGAAATCGAGGATCTTGCGGCCGTTCTGATCGGTGTAGTACATCCCCGAGGCGGTTTCGATCTTGACCTTGTGGAAGCCCAGAAGCTTCATGAAATGCAGCTGTCCGGGATTGATGTGATCCTTGAACAGATCGGTCATTTCGCTCAGCGACATCGCCTTTGCGTCGGCGACCGTCAGCAGATCGGGACGGCGCGGTCCCTTGGCGCTGGACATGACATCCACTCCGGTATCGATTTCGGACAGGGGCGGCGCTTCGACTGTGACGCGGTTGGGTGTATCAAGCATGGTTGTAGCTCCCTCGAAGCGGTTATTCGGCCGGTGCGACCTGGGCGGAAGCGGAAGAGCCGCCCCGCGCCTTTGTGGCGTGATATTCGTCATAGGCGGCAATCAGCATGTCTTCGTCGCGGAACTGCGGCACCCAGCCGAGCTGGCGCTCGCCCTTGGAGACATCGAGCACGCACTCCTCATCGGCGATCAGATACTGTTCAGGATCCATGATCGGCATGTTGATCAGGTCGAACAGGTCAAGCGTGCGCTTGACCGCCCAGCCGGGCGTCGGGATCAGCATCGACCTTGAACCGGCATGCTTGACCAGATCGCCCAGCAGCTTGCGAACCGGCGGCGGATTGACCGAACCCAGATTGTAAGCCTCGTTGGGAACACCGGCCTTCCAGGCGAGCCGTGCCGCCTCGGCGCAATCGAACACCGAGATGAACTGATACGGGTTCTTGCCCGAGCCGATCATCGGAACCGGAAGGTTCATGTCGATCAGCTTGAACAGCTTTTCCAGAATGCCGAGCCGGCCTGGTCCGATGATCAGACGCGGGCGGAACAGCGAGATCGACATGCCGCGGGTCCGCCATTCAGCGGCCAGAACCTCGGTATCGAGCTTCGACTGACCGTATTCGCCGAGCGGGGAAACCGGATGCTCCTCGGTCATCGGATAGGTCAGCGTATGACCGTAGATCATGTCGGTGGTGAAGTGGACAAGCTGGTTCAGCCCGGCCTTGTTCATCGCCTCCATGATGTTCTTGGTTCCGTCGTAATTGACCGGATAGAAGAAGTCATGACGCTTGGCGCGAACCTGCAGCGGCGACAGCATCTTTGCCGAAAGATTGTAGACCATGTCGCCCGGCGCCATCGGAACCTTGGCGATGTCGTCCGGACGGGTCACATCGCATCTGACGATCGCCGCATCCCGGTAGAACGTGTTGTTGTCGTTGACAATGTCGGCAATCACCACCTCTTCGCCATCGCTGAGAAGTTTCTGGGCGAGATGGCGACCGACAAAACCGTCGCCTCCAAAAATGATGTGTTTCATCGGGTGATCTCACTTGCTGCTACATTGATCTTGGAAAGCTGCGCGGTTTCCAGGTTGCCGGTGTCGTGACTGTTGCGGCCCGACTGGGCGATAAGAACCGTGCCGACGCAGATGAAGGCAATGCCCGCGATGCGCCAGTTGTTGATGTCTTCCTTGAACAGGAAGTAGGCAAATACCGCCACCGCCACATAAGCCAGGCTCAGGAACGGATAGGCGAACGACAATTCAACCTTGGAAAGCACATAAAGATGCGAGGCCATCGAGATGGCGAAGGTCGTCAGTCCGGCAAAGACCCAGGGGTTGAACAGGATCTGGAAAATCCGCGCGATCATCGTGTCGGCGGTGAACGAGACCGGACCGAGCGACAGCATGCCCTGCTTGAGCATCAATTGCGCTGCTGCATTGGTCAACACGGTGAAAAGTATAAAGACGATGTATTTCATGTCCCGCTCCGAATTAGGATGAGACCGGTTCTAGCCGTATTTCCCAAACATCCGGTTCACCGGCGCGGTCAATTTTTCCTTAAATTGTATCCATTCCCGAAATGAAGCGGTCAGACATCGGGGTCACCGGCCGAGCATGAACTCCAGCGTTTGCTTCCAGTCCGTCATCCGGATCGGCGTGCCGTGCGAGCCGGTGTCAAACAGCACGAACCGCGCCGGATACGGCGTGGCGGTGAGACGCACGGCGTCAAACACTGTCTTCTGGTCTTGCCACTGGTAGACCGTGTCGAGGCTGCCATGGGTAAAGACGATCGGCAATCTGGCCTTCACAGCCGCACTCTTTGCCAGAGCGGTATCCGGTGCTCCGCCAAGCAGGGCCATACCCGCCAATCTCGGCACCACGGCGGGATCGTTGGCGAGTTTCGAGCAGATGAACGCCCCCATCGAGGCGCAGGCCAGCACCACCGGCGCCCGGCCGGCCAGAATCAACGCTTTGACGTCATTTGCGCCGTGATCATCGAAGCTTCCGATGGTTGGCGCCAGATAGGCGCCGCCATTGACGAGAACCAGATTCTTGAGCCGGTTGAAATTGCCGCCGAATGTGTAGTCGTTCATGCCAAGCCGCTGGTCGCCGCCCCGGCCATG
The DNA here is from genome assembly GCF_039975035.1 of Hoeflea sp. GTDB lineage: Bacteria > Pseudomonadota > Alphaproteobacteria > Rhizobiales > Rhizobiaceae > Hoeflea. The sequence goes on from NZ_JBDWHW010000244.1 coordinate 6,174, forward strand.
AACGAAAATGACTGCGAAGCGCGCCGTCGCGTATTCGCCGGTCAAACCGGTTTCGATCTTCCTGCCATTGGCTTGGTGCAACGCGAGGCGGCTGTATTTTTTCACCCTGAGCGAGACAAAATTCGAGCGCACCCGCCGTTCGGGCTCGATATCGCGGCGGTGGATATCGCGCTGCTTGTCATAATCGACCACGATAAAGGCGCCATCTTCGCTGATCGACTTGATGCCGGGATAGGCAAACAGCCGGTCCTTGTGGCCTTTGAGCTCAAGCGCCAGCGCCGGCGTTGCCAGACAAGCTGATAACGCGAGCACAAGCGATATAGCACCCTGCCCGCCAAGAACGCCGCGCAAAGCCGCAAACCAAATGCTACACAGTCGATTGAAGGAACGGATTCTGGCACACTCCGGGTGATTCGTTTCCCCAATTTACATCAGGCATCACGGCAATATGGACGATTCCAACGATCTTTTTTCCACGATGGAAACCCCGGCGGCAAAACCGGAGCCAGCAACGGAAACCACCGCAGCGAAAAAACCGGCTCCGACCGCCGCCAAACCGGCGCGCGCGGCAGCATCCAAGAGCGGTGCACCCGCCAGCGGCGATGACTATGACGCCTCGACAATCGAGGTTCTGGAAGGGTTGGAGCCGGTTCGCCGCCGGCCCGGCATGTATATTGGCGGCACCGACGAGCGCGCACTGCACCACTTGTTTGCCGAGGTCATCGACAACTCGATGGACGAGGCGGTGGCCGGGCACGCCAATTTCATCGAGGTTGAACTCGATACCGAGGGCTACCTGACCGTCACCGACAATGGCCGGGGCATTCCCGTCGAAAACCATCCGAAATTCCCGGGAAAATCCACGCTTGAAGTGATATTGACGGTGCTGCACGCTGGCGGCAAATTCGACAGCAAGGTTTATGAAACCTCAGGTGGTCTGCACGGCGTCGGCGTCTCGGTGGTCAATGCGCTGTCTGATGATCTGGAGGTCGAGGTCGCGCGAAACCGGCGGCTGTACCGGCAGCGCTTTTCCAAGGGCTTGCCCCAGGGCGGACTTGAGGAACTCGGCGATGTCCATAACCGGCGCGGCACCAAGGTGCGTTTCCATCCCGATCCCGAAATCTTTGGCGCTGCGGCGCGTTTCGACCCCGGCCGGCTTTACCGCATGGCGCGCTCCAAGGCCTATCTGTTTGGCGGTGTCGAGATCCGCTGGTCCTGCGCGCCCTCACTGGTCGAGGGCACCGAGACACCGGACAAGGCGGTGTTTCACTTTCCAGGCGGCCTGAAAGATTATCTGGAAGCCTCACTCGGCAAGGAGCATCGGGTTACACGGGATATCTTTGCCGGCAAGACCGAGCGCTCGGGCGGTCACGGTTCGATGGAATGGGCGGTGACCTGGTATGGCGGCGATTCCTCAATCAGTTCCTACTGCAACACCATCCCCACCCCCGACGGCGGCACCCACGAAGCCGGGCTCAGGATTGCGCTGACCAAGGGGCTCAAGGCCTATGCCGAACTCACCGGCAACAAGCGTGCCAGCACGATCACCACCGACGACGTGATGATTTCGTCCATCGGCATGCTGTCGGTGTTCATCCGGGAACCAGAATTTGTCGGCCAGACCAAGGACAAGCTCGCCACCGTCGAAGCCCAGCGCCTCGTCGAGAACGCGCTGCGCGATCCTTTCGATCACTTCCTCGCCGATTCTCCGGCCGAAGCCGACAAGCTTCTCGAATGGGTGATCGACCGCGCCGACGAGCGGGTGCGCAGACGCAAGGAAAAGGAAGTCAATCGCAAGTCCGCTGTGCGCAAGTTGCGACTTCCGGGAAAACTGTCCGATTGCAGCCAGACCTCGGCCGCGGGGGCCGAACTGTTCATCGTCGAGGGTGATTCCGCCGGCGGCTCGGCAAAGCAGGCGCGCAACCGGTCCAATCAGGCGATCCTGCCGTTGCGCGGCAAGATCCTCAATGTGGCAAGCGCCGGGCGCGAGAAATTGGGGGCCAACCAGCAGATCGCCGATCTGGTGCAGGCGCTCGGATGCGGCACCCGGTCGAAGTACCGCGAAGAAGAGCTTCGCTACGAACGCATCATCATCATGACCGATGCCGATGTCGATGGCGCCCACATCGCCTCGCTGCTGATCACCTTTTTCTACCAGGAAATGCCCGAACTGATCCGTCAGGGACATCTTTATCTGGCTGTGCCGCCGCTCTACAAGATCACGCAAGGCGCAAAATCGCTGTATGCCCGTGACGACGAGCACCGGGTGGAATTGCTCGAAACCGAATTCACCGGACGCGGCAAGGTCGAGATCAACCGGTTCAAGGGACTTGGCGAAATGATGGCCTCCCAGCTCAAGGAGACCACCATGGATCCATCCAAACGCACGCTGTTGAAAGTGGCCGTCGATGTCACCGATCCGGAATCAACCCGCGACACCGTTGACAGCCTGATGGGCACGAAGGCCGACGCCCGCTTCCGTTTCATTCAGGAGCACGCTGCCTTTGCCGAGAATCTCGATATCTGATCGATCTGGCATTATGCAGGGGAAAATTCCTGCTGCGCGGATGCTCGTGGCTCTATGACATCTGGGGAATTCGTGTCAGCTTCCCAATGCATCGGGATGCAGTGATTGCGTATTGCTGCACGGATTTGCTGTGGTGTTGGAGTACAAGGGGAACCAAACATGGACATAGTGAAGACAGCCGGCCTTCTCATCAGGAGAATGACGCTGGCCATGACGATCATGATCGCAGCGGCTGGCGCCGCCTCCGCAGACAACTTTGGCGCCATCGCCTATTCCAACACCACCGGCGCCTACGGTTATTCCTATGACCATCGCTCCCGCGGCAATGCAGAGGCCAGGGCCATGTCGGAATGCAGGGCCCGTGGCCGCGGCTGCAAGGTCGCCATCTGGTTCAAGAATGCCTGTGGTTCTGTTGCGGCCGGGTCGAACGGTTGGGGCAGCGCATGGGCCTCAACCCGCCGGGATGCGGAAAGAGCAGCGATACGCAATTGTTCAAGATATACAGGCGGCTGCAGGACGGTGACCTGGACTTGCACATCGAGATGAAGCTGGCCCGGCATCAGGCCGCTTCCGCCGCCAGGGCATGAGCGTAGTCGCGCGATGCCTGGCGATGCCAGTTCAGGTGCAGGGTTTCGACCAGACGCAACAACTCGCCGACTGCCGGCTGGCGCTCCGCGTCACGCGCGTGAAGCTGGATCAGTTCATTGGTAACCCGCCCGGTGTTCATGCTGGCCTGGCTGCGTGATGCGGCGCGCCAGATCAACGTGGCGGAGACAAATACCGGCGCCAGGTCGCCACCCAGTCCGATCGAGCGATACAGTGCCCGCATCGCTGTTTCCCGCCCGTCAACCAGAAAACCGCGAACGCGGGAATCGCTGATACCGGACAACGAAACGACAGCACTTGCGAAGAAATCGACATTGCCTGCACACAGGGCGTGGATCAGGAAGGCCGGGGTCAACCGCCCCGATATCCGCAAATGCTCGACCAGCACCGGGATCTCGTCGGCATCGACAGTCTCGGCCATCCGCAGCGTCGCGTTCATGCAGGCTTCCTCGGTAATCTTGCGTCCGCGGCTGCCGCCGATTGCCGAACGCACAAAGTCCGAACCGGCGAGCGCGGCGCCCAGCCGCTCGACAAGCCCCTGTCGAACATCGCAAGGCAGATCCGTCCGATCAAACAGGCGGGCGCGGATTTCCGAATCATCGCCAAAGCGTTCGGCAATCCGGCGCAGCGAAACGCGTGCAATCGACACATGGCTGTTGTCGAGCATGTCGGCCACCGCCTGCGCTTCGCCAACCTCGGCGAGAGCTGCGGCAACCGAAACCGAGAGCTGCCGCCGGTAGGCGACAAACTGCTGCAGAGCCGGGCGGCCGCTGGCCACGATATCGATGAGATCATTGTCCACCAGAGCCGGCGAAAGCGCGATAACCCGGCCCGCCACCTCGATCTGGTCCGCGGCAAGTCCGAGCACGACGCTGCGCGGCGCGTGAGCAACTACCGCCAGACCTTCAGCAAGCGCGAGACGGACTTTCGGAGAGGGATCTTCAAGCAGCAGCGCCAGCGCCGCTTCGGCAGCCTGGCGTTCGGATTGGTCCATACGCCCAGACGCGTAAGCGCGGGTCAGAGCCGAAGCAGCCATGCAGCGTTCACTGGTTTTCGCCGTTTCCGACCACTTCAAGAATGATTTTACAATCATGTGAACTCAGACCCCACTCGATACCAATATCGAGATCCTAGGGCCAAATGGTTTACGATCGGTTCACCATGCTTGTTAACATCTTCACGCTCCCAATTCCCGGTCTTGCGCCGCAGCACCGAAAGCGGCATCAATGATGCGGGCAAGCTTGAGGGAGGTGGAAAATGCGCGGCATGTATCTTGAGGATTTCGTTCCAGACGAGGTGATCTCCCACACGCTTCGGCGCACCGTCACCGAAATGGACAACATGCTGTTTTCCAACATGACGCTCAATCCGCAACCGCTGCATATCGATTATGAATTCTGCAAGACCACCGAATTCGGCCAGCCGCTGGTCAACTCGCTCTTCACCCTCGGATTGATGATCGGGATTTCGGTCAACGACACCACGGTCGGCACCACGATCGCCAATCTCGGCATGAATGAAGTCACTTTCCCCAACCCGCTGTTTCACGGCGACACGGTCCGGGTCGAGACCAGGATCATTTCGGTGCGCGAATCGAAATCCAAATCCGATCGCGGCATTGTCGAACTGGAGCATCAGGCCTTCAATCAGCGTGACCTGCTCGTCGCCCGCTGCGTGCGCCAGGCGATGATGCGCAAAAGGCCCACGGCATGATGCGCTCGCTGCTGTTCGTTCCGGGTGATTCGGAACGCAAGATGCTCAAGGCCGCGGATTCGGGCGCGGATGCGCTTATCCTCGATCTCGAGGACTCCGTCGCCCTATCCCGCAAGGCCGAAGCCCGGCAGATGGTGGCGTCGTTTCTCGCGGAAGCCAACAACAGCTCAGCCCCCTTCCCCAAACTGATTGTGCGGGTCAATGCGCTCGACACCGGACTGACCGACGATGACCTGGGCGCGATTGTCCGGGGTGCGCCCTATGCCATATTGCTGCCCAAGGCCGGTTCCGGCGCCGACATCCAGAATCTCAGCGCCCGCATCGCCGTGGAAGAAGCCGGGGCGGAATTGCCGGACGGAGGCATTCTCATCCATGCGCTGATGACGGAAACCGCCGCCGGCATGCTGCAAGCCTCCACGTTCGCGGCCAAATCGGCGCGGCTGTCGGCTCTCGCCTGGGGCGCGGAGGATCTTGCCGCCGATATCGGAGCCTCTTCAAACAAGGATGAAAACGGCCGGTACACCGACGTCTTCCGCATGGCGCGCAGCCTGACCATTCTGGCCGCCGCTCATTCCGGCGTCGACGCCATCGATACGGTGTTTACTGATTTCCGTGACATGGACGGATTGGGCGCCGGATGCCGGGACGCTGTCCGTGACGGATTTTCGGGCAAGATGGCAATCCACCCCGATCAGGTCAGCATCATCAATGCCGCTTTCACGCCCGCCCCGGAAGATGTCGAGCGCGCAGTGCGCATTCTGGCGCTGTTTGCCGCCGCCGGGCCTGATGCCGGCGTTCTGTCGCTCGATGGCAAGATGATCGACAAGCCGCATTTGCGCCAGGCCGAACGGGTGGCGCAGCGGGCCGGACTGGAGCCCCAAGCCCTGTCGCGTGGCGATTAATCCCTGACTTCCAATCCTGGTCCGGACGGATCAGGTTTTGACCCAGGTGGGCCGGCGCATCTGAAAGGTCTGCGATGCCTCGGTGTAGTCCAGATACCCCATGCGGCCCACCGGCGCGGCGATGGACACATCGAGCAAGCCGTCGACGAGCGCCGCCTCGTCGATATGGATACCCACCACCTGCCCGATGACGACAAATGAGCCGCTGGGTTCGCCTTCCAGGCTCTTGATCTCGAAAACGTTGGTCACCTTGCACTCAAGCGCCGCATAGGCCTCACCAACATAGGGCGCATCGACCACACGTGCCTCAGCCATTGCAAGGCCGGCGAAACCAAACTCGCTCTCGCCATAAGGCGCGTTGACCGCGGAAAGGTTCATTTTCTCGGCCAGGGTCCCTGTGACCATGCTTGCCGTAAAGACCCCGGTCTCTTCGGCATTGCGCAGGCTGTCTTTGCGTCCGGAGGACGAGAACATCACTGTTTTCGGATGGTCGGAAATGGCATTGAAATAGGAATACGGCGCCAGATTGACCGAACCATCCCTGCCCCGGGTTCCGATCCAGCCGATCGGCCGCGGCGACACGATGGCCTTGAAAGGATCGTGCGGAAGCCCGTGCGCATTGTCTTTTGTTTCGTAAAACACCGCGCTCACTCTCCGGCGAAGGTAACGATATCGGAAAGCTCGGGCCGCGCCCGTTCTCCCGGATGCAGCTTTTCTGTCCCGATGTGGATGAAACCGGCAATTTTTTCGTCGCTGGACACCCCGAGAAGCGGATGGACACTTTGGTCAAACGCAAACCATTCCGTCAGCCAATTCGAGGCATAGCCCAGCGCATTGGCGGCCATCACAAGGTTGAGACAGACCGCACCGGCGCTGAGCACCTGCTCCCATTCGGGGATTTTGACATGCGGCGCCGCGCGCGAAACCACGGCAATAACCACCGGCGCCCGCGTCAGCCGGGTTTTCTCGACCTTGATCATGTCATCGGAAATGTCGGGCTTGTTGGCGATGGCGACCTTGGCCAGTTCCAGAGAAATGCGTTCGCGTTCCGGCCCGGCATAGACAATGAAACGCCAGGGCGCGAGTTTGCCGTGGTCGGGAACCCGGCTGGCCAGTGTCAGCATCTCCTCGATTTCGGGCCGGGACGGCCCCGGTCCGCTCATCTGGAAAGCGGGAATCGAACGGCGGGTTTCAAGATAGGCTTTCAGGGCGGCATTGACCGGCATGTCTTCCTCGTGCATTCAGGTTCGTCTGGGATCGGCCATGAATTTGCCATGGCGTTGGGTTTCAAGTGACCTCTCACAACCCGGAAGTCAACCGGACCGGAGCGCATGAACCGTTTGTCGAAATTTCTGTTTGGTATTCTTGCTCTGCTGCAAACGGCGAACTTCGCCATCGCGCAGGATGCTTTTGGCAGCGGCAATGACACCGACATCAAACTCCCCGGATTGAACCAGTATGCGCCCGCCGACCGGGCCGCTGCCGCAGCAGTCACCGGACGGACGGTGCAGCTCGAAGCCGCTTTGACCGAAAGTGGCGAGCCGCTCAAATACGGCTTGACCTGGCGGATTTTCCACCCGATTCCCGGTCAGGATGGCAAATTGCCGATGCTGGCTTCCGCCGAGGGCGGTTCGGCGCAGTTCGAATTCGAGCCGGGCGAATACTTCATTCACGTCGCTTTCGGCCGCGCCGGCGTTACCAAGAAACTCACCGTGCCCAAAGACGGCCCGGTCGAAAAGCAGCGAATGGTTCTGGAAGCCGGAGGACTGGTGCTCAATGCGGTATCGGGCATTGATGTGCGCATTCCCGCCGACAAGTTGCGCTTCAACATCTACAAGGCCGAGGAAGGCCTGGATGGCGAGCAGCAACTGGTGGTCGAGGACGTCAAGCCTGACACCGTCGTCAGGCTCAATGCCGGCACCTACCATATTGTCTCCGAATACGGAGCCGTCAACGCGGTCATCCGGTCCGACATCAGGGTCGAGGCCGGCAAACTGACGGAAGCCGTCATCCAGCACCGTGCGGCGCAACTGACGCTCAAACTGGTTGCCGAGGCTGGCGGCGAAGCCATCGCCGACACCGCCTGGTCGATTCTGACATCGGGCGGCGACGTGGTGTCGGAAAGCGTCGGCGCCTTCCCGACAATAGTCCTTGCGGAGGGTGAATACACCGCAATCGCCCGCAACAAGGGCAAGGTGCTGCAACGGGAATTCACCGTCCTGGCCGGCCAGAATTCCGATGTGGAAGTAATGTTGAATTAGAGCATCGTATGATTAATACGACGCATTCTGTTGGCTCAAACCTGCTGCTCCACAAGAAGGACGGCGCAGAGCGATGCGGGTCCATCTCTCAAGCCGCCCGACGCAGTGGGTAGCAGGTTTCAGCCAACCCGAAGGGCCGCATGCCTTCAAGTCCTGAGAA
>NZ_JBDWHW010000245.1:0-2947 GCF_039975035.1 Hoeflea sp.
GTATGCTGCCCGGATTGGGCGGTGTGGCCGCAGTCTCGATACTTCTCCCCTTCATCTATTATCTCGACGATTTCTCCGGCCTTGCGATGCTGCTTGGCGCCGTATCAGTCGTTTACACGTCCGACACGATCACATCGGTATTGTTAGGCGCGCCCGGTTCGCCGGCCTCCGCACCAACCGCGATTGAAGGCAATGCGCTGGCCAAACAGGGCGAAGCGGCGCGCGCATTGGGCGTCGGATTTCTCTCCTCCATGGTTGGCGGATTGATGGGCGCCGTGATCCTGCTGGTCGCCATTCCCGTGGCTGGGCCCATCGTGCTGATGCTCGGGACGCCGGAACTGTTCATGTTTGCTTTTGTCGGACTGTTTTTTGCAAGTTCGATGATTGGCAAGGATCTGGCAAAAGGCATTGCCGCCGCATGCCTCGGGCTTTTCCTCGGAGTTGTCGGTCCGGCATCGGCAGCAGCCGATTTCCGGTTCACCTTCGGGCAGGTCTATCTTCTCGACGGCTTCTCCCTGACCATCGTCGCTCTGGGACTTTTCGGCGTGGCCGAAGCAATCTCGATGCTTGCTGCAGGTGGCGGCATTTCACACACACCGATCACGGTCAGCAACTGGGGTGCCGGATTCAGCGATTTCTGGAAGAACCGGTGGCTGGTGCTGCGTGCCTCGATCATTGGCGTCTTCGGGGGCTTCGTTCCCGCAGTCGGCGCTTCAGCCTCGACCTGGGTCGCCTACGGGCACGCGATCCGATCCACCAAGGACAAATCGAAATTCGGCAAGGGTGAGATTCGCGGCATTGCGGCCTCAGAAGGCGCCAACAACGCAACGGTTATCGCCGATCTTGTGCCAACGCTGCTGTTCAGCGTCCCCGGAGGCCCTGCCGCCGCGATTTTCCTCGGCGCGCTGTTCTCGTTTGGATACTATCCCGGCCCCCGGATGATCTCCCAAAACCCTGATCTGATGTTTCTGATCGTCTGGTCGGTTGCGCTCTCGTCGGTCGTCGGTGCGGCGATTTGTTTTGCGATAACTCCAACTCTGGCCAAACTGACACGGATTCCGTTCGGCATCATCGCAGCCCCCTTGATCCTCATCATGGTTGTCGGAGCCTATCAGGCAACCAGCACCATGGGCGACATCTTCATGCTGTTTGGCCTTGGGGCTTTGGGCTGGATGATGAAACACGCCGAATGGCCGCGTGCTCCAGCCCTTGTCGGTTTTGTGCTTGCGTCTCCGATGGAGCAGTATTTCTGGCTTTCCAACCAGATCCACGGCTGGTCCTGGCTGCTGCGCCCGGGAGTGCTGATTATAGCCTCGTTCATCGCAATCCCGGCGATCTTGAACATCTACCGCTGGCTCAGGAACCGCGGCAAAGCCAAGGCCGACACCGCCGCCGAGGTGCTCAACCTTCCCGTCGCCGAGGATCACAAGACAATATCGCTGATTCTCTCCGGGCTGGTCTCCATAGCCTTCGCCTATGCGATCTGGGAGATGACGGGGTTCAATGCATCATCCCGCCTGATGCCGTCACTGGCGTTGTACCCGGGACTGCTGTTGTCGCTTTGGTTGCTGTATCGGGCAATCCGCGACTACGCACCATCCACGGGAAGTCAGTTCAAGGAACCGCTGATTCTGATCGTTCTGGTGGTTTATGCGGTTGCGCTTTGGGCAATCGGGTTCACCATCCCGACCATCGGCTTGCTGTTGTGGATGCTGTTTGCCCGCGCCAGCATGCGACTTGTTCCCGGCCTGATCTACGGCGCCGTGGTCTTCGGCATCGTCTGGCTACTCTTCAACGTTCTCCGCGGGGATGCCCCCGTGGGTGTTCTCACCGGCCTTAGCTAAACAGGACTTATCATGATCGACCAGGACATCATCGAACCTTCCATCGACCCCGCCACCAAGAAAATCGGCATTCGACACGTCAAGGCAACCAATGCTGCCGGCACGCGAACCAAGATCCAGGTCCGCGATTTTGACCCGGTCTATACCGACGAACCTGCCTCGCTGGGAGGGACAAATTCGGCTCCCAGCCCTCTGGAGACTGTGCTCGTGGCGCTTGTCGGCTGCGATGGCGTGATTATCAATGGTGTCGCGACTGCGATGAAATTCAGCTATTCCGGCGTCGATTTTGCCTGCGAAAGCCAGATCGACGTGCGCGGTCCCAAGGGCGTTCCGGGCATACGTCCCTATTTCGAGACCGCGAAGCTGGATATTATTGTCTACTCAGATGAAACTGAGGCCCGCTTCCAGCAATTGCGTAAGAACGTGGAATTCCGTTGCCCGGTAATGAACTTGCTTCACGCAGCCCAAGTCGACATGGATGTCAGTTGGGTGCAGCGACCGGCCGCCGACTATGCAGGCAGCATCGAGTGAGAGCCTGATGACAGGGTGGAAGCCGGACAGGGAGCGGGAAAAAGGTGGGGGTAAGAACCTTCTGGTAATCGGGTCCTTTTCTGGAAAGGGCACTCGGTTATGGGACAATTGAGGATGAAGGTCTGGGTTGAGTTTATCGGCACCGATGGCGTTCAGCAGCGTCGAGAAATTGCAACCGTCGACGTAGTGTCGACGGAGGGCTCTGTTGCAAACTCTTCGCTAACCGGCGACCGATAATCACCTCTCGATGTTTTCGGAGATGACCATGTTCAAAGGCCGCCATTTCGACCAGTCAGGCGTTGGTGCACGAATAAGATTTCAACGTTTTGCGTCTATGCGGCGGGGATCGAAAAAAGCATGATTGGTCCAGCATGCCGCACAAACATAACGCCGCCCGCCGCCATCACATCGGTAAGATGAAGTTCAAAGTGACTAGGGCCTGTGGACATTCGGGATTCCCATCGGTTCTGATTTCTGATTCAAAGCTTCCAAACGGAGGTTTGAATGAACGAGCAGCGCTTTGTGGTGACGGATGATGTATGGCAGCGACTTGAGCCGCATTTGCGTGGAAA
>NZ_JBDWHW010000246.1:0-23626 GCF_039975035.1 Hoeflea sp.
ACCGCAAGGAGAAGGTCGATTTCTCCGAGCCCTACATGCGCTCGGAGATGTTCATGCTGGTGCGCGGCGACGAGGACCGGTTTGACGACGCGGCTTCGTTCGCAGCCTTCGAGGATGGTCTGGTCGGCGCGCAGCCGGGCACCACGCCGTTCTATGTGGCGGTCTATGATGTGCTCGATGGCGACGAGCAGAACAAGCGAATCAAGCTGATGGAAACCTTCGGCGCCACCGTGCAGGCGCTCAAGACCGGCGATGTCGACATGGTGCTGACCGACGGCGTCGCGGGCAAGGGCTATGTCGAGGCCTCCGATGGCGGGCTCAAGCTGGTTGGCGGACCGCTGGGCAGCGATGATTTCGGCTTCATCTTCCCCAAGGGCTCGGAGCTTGTGGGTCCGGTCAATGCGGCGGTCGCATCGATGAAGGCCGACGGCACCATCGACGCCATGAACAAGAAGTGGTTCCTCGATTACAAGCTTGGCGATTGATGCCAGTCGAGACGACCATGTTCGATGGAGACAGGCCCGGCGCGCTTGACGGCGTCGCCGGGCTGCACATGGATTATCATGCGTGGGAACGGGGGGCCGGCCTGGCGCTTGGCTTGCCGGAGACTTTCAGCCTGTGACCGTGCCGCCCGGGTCAAACGAGAAAGCCGACTTCCCCTGGTGGCTGGCGCTGGCGGCGGCGATTGCGCTCATTCTCGCCATCCAGATCGCCGTCAACGATCTCTACAGCCAGATTTTCAGGATCGTCTCCAGAGGCGTCGGCATCACCGTGTTCGTCACGCTGGTCGGCTTCGCGCTGGCCACCGCCATCGGCCTTGTGCTGGCAATCATGGGGTTGTCCAAACATCTGCTGCTGCGCCAGATCGCCCGGTTCTACGTCGAGATCATCCGCGGCATCCCGATCCTGGTGCTGTTGTTCTACATCGCCTTTGTTGGCGCACCCGGCTTCGTCGCCGCCTGGAATTTCCTGCTCACACCGCTGATTAAGGCCGGGCTTGCCGATCCGCTCTCGGTGCGCGACGTGTCGCTGCTGTGGCGGGCGATCATCGCGCTGACCATCGGCTATTCCGCCTTCATCTCCGAGGTGTTCCGCGCCGGCATCCTGGCAGTCGACAGCGGCCAGATCGAAGCCGCCAAGGCGCTGGGTCTGACGCCGGTGCAGCGGTTCCGCTTCATCGTGCTGCCGCAGGCGATCCGCACCATCCTGCCGCCGCTGGGCAATGATTTCATCGCCATGATCAAGGATTCGTCGCTGGTCTCGGTGCTGGGTGTCGCCGACCTGACGCAAATGGGCAAGGTCTACGCCTCCGGCTCGTTCCGGTTTTTCGAAACCTACTCGATCGTTGCCTATGTCTATCTGCTCCTGACCGTCGGGCTGTCGCTGGGGCTCAGGGCGCTGGAAAAACGCCTGCGCAATGCCGAGGCCGAGCGGACGGGCGGCAGCGGGTAGGGTCGCGCCGGAGCATCTTTGCATGCCTTGGGGCGATCAACACAGGTGACCGGATCTGTCGCAAACCCCCTCAAATTCAGCTGGAAATTCCGTCGACACGGCAGAAAGCCTGACGTTGCAGCACAAAAATCGCTGCAACTTAGGGGTCTGTTAGCAGACTGTCTGCAGGTTGCCCGGAGATTGACCCTCCAGAGGTGTAGACGTGCCTGAAAAATTTTCCGCCGGACAGTTTGCGACCTGGTTCGTTGTCTTCACCGGCCTGCTTGCACTGGGCACCGTCTTCATCGGCCAGGCCTTGTGGTTCGTGGTTCCGGTGATCGCGGGCAAGGGCTGTGTCAGCGGCGGGATCTGCGGCGGCATGGCTCCGGTGATCGGCCTGTGGCTGCAGCCGTTGCTGCTGCTGGGTGCGGTCCTGGCCGGGACATTCGCGTTCTACCGGCGCGGTCTGGCGCTCGGGTCGCGATGGTGGGCATTGTTGCCGGTGGCCCTGCTTGCGCCGAACCTGCCTGCCCTGCTGGTGCTCGCCAGCCCATGGGGTGTGGATGTGAGCGCTGATCTGCTGGTGTTTCCGCGGTGGAGCCTGTTCGAGCTGACGCCCTTGCTGGCGCTCGGCGTGCTCTTGTGTTTCGATGTTGAACATCTTCCGGGGTTCGGCGGATCGATTGCGCGGACCAGACTGTATCGCAGCATCCCGATCGGACTGCTCTACATCGTCACCAGCATCTGGATCTGCTCGGGCCTGATCCTGACGCTGTCGGCCCATCTGGGCATCCCGGCGGCAACGCTGCACAGCATCCGCGGCATCCTGCATTTCCCGGTCTCGCTTGCCGGCGGCGTGGTGTTCGCGGGGCTGCCGCCCGGCACCGGCAGACCGGATCTGGTTGTGTCGCTGGCAACCCTGATCAACTTGATCGTCTTTCTGGTGCTGGTCTATGCGCTTGCCCTTGACGGGTCGGGCCGCGCCCGCCGCGCCGGCACCCGAATAGCTTTTGATCAGGCCGATGGCGATCACCGGCGCTAGCCGCTGTTCGGTCCCGGCTGCAAATCATCCAATTGCGCCCGGCCGGCATCATCGCCGTTTTCGGATATTTTCCGGCAAAACCCTTGGCGGTGCGGGTGACCGGTCCCACATAGAAGATGACAGTATCGACAAGAACCGCCGAAGGGACTTCCTTATGAAACGCACACTCCTGATTGCCCTGGTGGGCGCGGTTCTGCTTCCCGCAATCGCCTCGGCCGATTCCGATGGCGTCGGGCGCAGGCTCGACGCCATCCAGTCGGGCAGGCTCTATGATCGAATCATGACGCCACAGATGAACCCGAATTTCGAGTTCCAGCCGAATGCCGAGGCGATGTTTCTGCGCGAACTGCGTCAGGGCCGGGTCAATGTCGACAAGGTGCCCGAGGCGCAACTGCGCTATTTCCAGATGCAGCTCGACAATTCCCGGTGACGAGACGCGCGTCTTGCACTTGAATGTGCTTCACTCGCTGGTGCATCCTGCAGCCGCGGCAACCTTGAAAACGGAAAACGACAATGGCTGAATACGGCAATGATGCGCTGGAACAGGTCTATGCCGCCAGGTCCGCCGACGAGCTTAACGCGGCCTACGCGGCCTGGGCCGCCGGCTATGACCGCGACACGCTTGCCTCGGGCTATTGCCTGCCATTCCAGGTGCTGGCCTGGGTGTCGCGCTACGTCAAGCCGGACACCGGGCCGCTGCTCGATGCCGGATGCGGCACCGGATTGTCCGGGCCTTATCTCAAGGCATTGGGATACGGGGCGGTCGAGGGCCTGGATTTTTCCGAAGACATGCTGAAGCTCGCCGGCTCGCGCGGTGCCTATGATGGTCTCAAGCGGGCCACGCTGGGCGAGACGCTTCCCTGGGCGGACAATCATTTCGCCGCCTTCCTGGCCACCGGGGTGTTCACCGAAGGCCATGCGCCGGCATCCAGCTTGACCGAATTGTGCCGGATCACCAGGCCGGGCGGGATCGCGGTGTTCACCGTGCGCGACAAAATTGTCGACAGCGGCGGTTTTGCGGCGGTGATGACCGATCTCGCCGCGCGCGGCGTCTGGCGGCAGATCGAGCAAAGCCCGCCGTTCCGGGCCTTCGCGCTTGATGAGCCCGAGGTGCTGGTCACGGCCTTCGTCTACGAAGTGCTGGCCTGAGCGGGTTTTGAAGTGCCGTCTCCGGTGGCTGTATTGACCGGCGGAGCGGGCTCGCTTCGTTGCATGTCGGCTGCAACCGTATTGGTGATCCATTCGCGGAACGCCCGGATTTTCGGCGTGTTGCGACGGATTACCGGATGCACCAGCCAGATGCCGATGTCATCGCTGCAATGGTGATTGAACGGCGCGACAAGACGGCCAGTGGCAAGGTCTTCGGCAAAATAGATATGGTTGACGCCATGGCCGGCCAGCGCTGCATTGGCGCACAGGTCCTGCTCGACGTAATTGTGCCGCTTGTGAGCTGAAAGGTCAGGCGTATCGACGCCGCTCGTGGCGAACCATTTCAGCCACGATGACTGTTGGGCGCCGATAATGGGCAGGCGCAGCAGGTCTTCGGGTTTTGCAATCCCGCCGCAGGCGCTTGCGGCAAGCGCGGGGCTGAGCATCGGCGCATAGGAAAACCGGCCGAGGAGATGGCATTCGGCATCCGGCCACGGACCGATGCCCCATCTGATGCAGATGTCGGCGGGATCGCGGCTGAAATCGGTGATCGTGGAGACCCTGAGCAGGCGCACCGCAATGGCGGGCCAGTCGAGCTGGAAGCTGCCGAGATTGCGGGCGAGCCAGTGCGAGGCGAAGGTGGGCGAGGAATGGATTTCCAGCGTCTCGTTGGAAACTTCGCTGGCCGAGAGCATGGCTTCTTCGAGCAATTCAAACGCCTTGCCGACATTAGGCAGCATGCGCTCGGCCGCTTCCGTGTTGACGATCTGGCGCGGCTGTCGCAGGAAAAGCCGTTCACCGAGGATGCCTTCCAGCAGCTTGATCTGATAGCTCACCGCGGTTTGTGTCATGCCCAGCTCATCTGCCGCACGGGAAAAACTGCCGTGTCTGGCGACTGCCTCGAACACGCGCAAGGCGTTGAGCGGAAACTTTCTGGACAGTTTCATATAAGTTCTCTTTATGGGTGCAGATTGTAATTTCGTTGGAAAAACAGCCGGTACATCGGCAATCTAACCTCACGATACATTAAAAGGAAATAGCAATGCGCGATGGCAAACCCGCTTCGCGGCGTGGTTTTGCGCTGCGTTGCGGACACGAATTTCTGTGCTGGTTTCTGGCGCTGGCGGGATCCCGCCGCGCGGAGCTGCCGCCCGAAGGAGTGGATGACTGCTTCAGACGTGACATCGGCCTGCCAACGGATGGGCGTATCGGGGTGGGCGACGTCCGCACGGCGTTTTACCGGAAAATGCTCGAAACCGGCCAGCCGCTGGCTTGACCTGACTCTGCTCACCCAACGGCCCAGGCCGGTGCGATAGCAGGAGGAACCGGTCGGCGGTTGCTGCGTTGATGCTGCATGGATGCCTTGCTTGAAGAATTTTCCCGCTCGACGCAGCTGCCCTGGCAGGTGATCGCCGCGCGGCTGCTGCTCGCCACAGGCCTGGGCGGCATCCTCGGTTTCGAGCGCGAGATGGCGCAACGGCCAGCCGGATTTCGGACCCACATGATGATCTCGCTGGCTGCGGCGATGTTCGCTGTCATCACCATCGAAATGACTACCATGCAAATCTTCTCCGGTGACCATATCCGCACCGACCCGTTGCGGCTGGTCGAGGCGATCACCGCCGGCGTGGCATTTCTCGCCGCCGGCACCATCCTGCTGCGGCGCGGCAAGGTGCAGGGCCTGACCACCGGGGCGGGGATGTGGCTGGCGGGCGCCACCGGACTTGCCGCCGGGCTGGGACTCTGGTCGCTGGCTCTGATGGCCTGCCTGTTCGGGGCAATCGTGCTGGCGCTGGTGCGCCGTCTTGAATTCGGGACGGCGCTGAAACAGACCGGGCGTTCGTCAGCGGAGCTGCAAGACGATGCGCCCGGAGGCGAGAGCGAAGCAAGCGGCGGTTAAGCCGGTCCAGATTGCCAAGGTCGACAGATGCTGGTATGAGCCAGAGCATGAAAGCGCTGTTTCAGGATCAGGCCAACAAGACCATTGTGCTGCAGGACGCCAAGCGCCTGCCGGCCAGGTTCTTCGCCTGGATTTCCGGCGTCCGGGCCGGTCGCGCCCGCCTATCGGCCTGAGCCGCACCCGCCTCGCTCACTTTCACACTTCGCCTGTTATCGCCAAGGACTCCACCATGACCGCACCACGCACGACCTACGACAAGATCTGGGATGACCATATCGTCAATCAGCAGGATGACGGCACCTGCCTGCTCTACATCGACCGCCACCTGGTTCATGAAGTGACCAGCCCGCAGGCGTTCGAAGGCTTGCGCACCGCACACCGCAGCGTGCGCGCGCCGGAAAAGACGCTGGCCGTGGTCGATCACAACGTGCCAACCACACCCGACCGGCATGAGGGCATCAAGAACGAGGAAAGCCGCATCCAGGTCGAGGCGCTGGCCACCAACGCCGCCGACTTCGGCGTTGAATATCTCAACGAGAACGACAAGCGTCAGGGCATCGTCCATATCGTCGGTCCGGAGCAGGGCTTCACGCTGCCCGGCACAACCATCGTCTGCGGCGACAGCCACACGTCGACCCATGGCGCATTCGGCGCGCTGGCGCACGGCATCGGCACGTCGGAGGTCGAGCATGTGCTGGCCACCCAGACGCTGATCCAGAAAAAAGCCAAGAACATGCTGGTCGAGGTCAACGGCGAATTGCCCGAAAGCGTCACCGCCAAGGACATCATCCTCGCCATCATCGGCGAAATCGGCACCGCCGGCGGCACCGGCCATGTCATCGAGTTCGCCGGCGAGGCGATCCGCGCCTTGTCGATGGAAGGCCGCATGACGGTGTGCAACATGACCATCGAAGGCGGGGCGCGGGCCGGCCTGATCGCGCCCGACGAGAAGACGTTCGAGTACATCAAGGACCGTCCGCGCTCGCCCAAGGGCAAGGCCTGGGACATGGCGGTCGACTACTGGAAATCGCTGGTCAGCGACGAGGGCGCGCATTACGACAAGATCGTCCGGCTTGATGCCGCCACGCTGCCGCCGATCGTCTCCTGGGGCTCCTCGCCCGAAGACGTGATCACGGTCACCGGTACCGTGCCCAATCCCGACGACATCAAGGACGAAGCCAAGCGGACGTCAAAATGGCGGGCGCTGGATTACATGGGTCTCAAGCCTGGCACCAAAATCACCGACATCACCATCGACCGGGTGTTCATCGGCTCGTGCACCAATGGCCGGATCGAGGATCTGCGCGCCGCGGCCAAGGTGGTCGAGGGCAAGAGCGTCAATGCCAACGTTGAAGCGATGATTGTTCCGGGTTCTGGCCTGGTCAAGGAACAGGCGGAAGCCGAGGGGCTGGACAAGATCTTCCTCGCCGCGGGCTTTGAGTGGCGTGAGCCGGGCTGCTCGATGTGTCTGGCGATGAATGATGACCGGCTGAAGCCGGGCGAACGCTGCGCCTCGACCTCCAACCGCAATTTCGAAGGCCGTCAGGGCTTCAAGGGCCGCACCCATCTGGTCTCGCCTGCAATGGCGGCTGCCGCAGCTGTTGCCGGCCATTTCGTCGACATTCGCGAGTGGAAATAGGTTTTCTCCACTCTGCCTGCCACGCGGGCTGACTGGCTGAAATAGAAGAACCCGACGAGCGATCGGCGGGTTCGTTCGTATGGGTCTGTGCGTGGCGGCGTCAGCTCAGGTGCAGATGCGCCTCGATCGCGGCGGCGATGAAGGCGTGGCGGACCTTGCGGGGGCTGCATCGCCATGGATGACCTCTTCGCATGCCCGTCCGGTGTAGCCCTGTCTCGGGATCATCGATGGTGATCGGAGTATTCCAGGCTGTTGATCGCATGATACTCCCTCCTTGGACTTGGGAGGACAATCCCCGCCCATGGTGCTCACAGGTTACGCTGAACCTGGCAACAGGATTAACCTCCGGCTTCACGGATTCCCAAATATGCCGCAGCTGTGCCGTTGCGGCACAGGTGCGGTAGAATCTTTTGAAGTTTGACTCCGCTGCCGGCCCTTACTGAACGGCTATAGATTGCTTTTTGCCGAGCTTCAGGCGGGGTTTACAACCGGCCTTGAATCTGGCTCGCTTGAACAGAAAGGCAAGAGGGGGCTGAGAATGGGTATTTGCAGAGGCATTTTCACTGGAGTAAGGGCAGCTTCAGCCGCGCTTGCGGTTTGTATCGTGTTTCCCGGATTTGCCGCAGCGTCCGAGGAAGATCAGTTTCCCGCCAGCCAGTTTGGACAAGCGCGTCTAAGCTTTAACCAGTCGCTGGGCGGCAATGATGATTATATCCGCTCGCAGCAGAACGGTGTTTTTGAGCCTCTTGCCGAGTTCAATGAAACCGATGCGTTTCGCGCACGCTCCAGACCTGTCGGGCGATTGTCGATGCTGATTGAAAATTCCGATGGTTCAGAAGGCGTCGGGACCTGCACGGCAACTCTGATTGATGATACCCGCCTGATTACCAATTACCATTGCATTCCGGGCTTTGATGGCACTGTTCTAGAAGCTGTCGTCCATATGGGATATCTGCGTGAAGACCAGGAGCAGGTCGATGTCTATGAGGTCGACATCAATCCGGTCTATGCGGATCGGGACCTTGATTTTGCGGTCCTTGCGGTGCGGGGAGAGCCGGGCAGGACATATGGCCATGTTGAGCTGGATCCCGTCAAAGTCCAGCCCAATGCATCGCTGGTCATCTATCACCATCCTGCGGGATTGCCGCTGCGGCTAACCCGTTTCCGCTGCAAAGCCTACGCTGGAAATCACTACCGCGGCAGTGAGTTCCGCCACCGTTGCGATACCCTCGGCGGAAGCTCCGGTTCGCTTATTTTTAACAATGACCATAAAGTGGTGGCCCTGCACCATTCAGGCGGGCTGACCGGCGACGCCAACTCTTCGTTCAACAGCGGCACAGCAATTGCGGCCATCCTGGCTCGGCTTGGATCATCCGGCACTGCTGTTTCTCCAGCAGACCAACCAGTTGCTCAAGATAGGCCGGTGTCATTGCCCGCAGGGGCGTCAACCGCAATGCCTTACGTGATCGCGTCGGTTCCCCGGCCGATTTCTGAAAACAAGCTCAATGTGCGTTTTGGCGCTGGCCTAAGCCACGAAATTATCGGATCGATTCCCGCAGGCGTTGTTGATGTCGTTGTATTTCCCGCCACTTGCCATCAGGCTGTTGACGGGCGGACGAGGAAACCGTGGTGCCAGATCGACTGGCGCGGGCTGAAAGGTTGGGCGTCGATCAGCGGACTAAAATGGTAATGCCGCCGTTCCGCGCGCATTTTCCATGCGAGCCTTCCTATGGCCGGATGACGCAGACGCCGCTGTTACCGCAGCCGCCGCGATTCTGGTCGACGATAATCACTTTCGGGTTGGGCTTCTTGGTCTTCCTGGCGCCGCCGGTTTTGCGCTTGATGTAAACCCTGACCTCGTCCTCATCGCGCCTGATCTTGCTGCTGGGCGGCGTCGGGACCGTGTCCAGATCCAGCTTTGCCGGCGATGTCGAGCGCGAGCGGCGGCGGTCTTGCTTGTCGATAATGATGATGGTGACGTCGTCGCGGTCCCGGAGCAACCTGGATTTGGCAGACGGCATCTGCAGTTCGGTGGCGCCGGCGGGGGCGGCAAAAGTAGCGCCGATCCCGACCATCGCGCCGATGCCAAGCGTCAGTGCCATGCGGGACGCGAACTTGCCGGCGATGGCGCGGCCGGTTGCGCGACTGGCCGTATGAGAGGCAAACTTGGTGATCATGGCGTGGTCCTCTTGGTTGCCGCGGCCTGGCGGGGTGTCGAGGCAGCGAGCATCGCAGGCGAAATCGGCACTATTGTGTCGCAGGGCGGGCTGCAAGTCACCCACCGGCTTCGGCAATTGCTTGTTAACCTTAAGACCCGGCGGTGCGGCTTGCGGCTTGCGACTTTCGGCAGGCTTGACCATGAGCGAAGTTTCGACGAAACATGCCGGCCATGAACACGCCAGACAAAATCGACATTTCGCTGTTGCGCCTCAACGATGCGCATCATTTCTCACCGCTACTCGCCGCCTATGTGCAGTCGCTCAAGCGCGGCGCGCCGCGCCGGCCGGATGATTATTACGCCGAAACGCTGTTGCAGGACCGTGTTGCCCAAATCTTCGGGGCGCGGCTCGATAGCGAACTGGTCGGATTCGTCGTATTTTACGATTTGCCCGATCCGGTCACCGGCATGCGGGTCGGCCAGGTCGATCATCTTTATGTCAGTCACCTGCACCGCAACATGGGCATTGCCCAGGCAATGATTGACATGCTGGTGGAGGAAGGCGACGCGCACGGCTGGGAGCGAATCATTCTCAATGCGCCGCGGCTGCCCGAGGAGGGCCGCAAGCTCTACGAAAAGATCGCCACCAAGGCGGATTTTTCCAGTTGGGAAATACGTTTCGATCAGTCGAACTGATTGATTTCATCGCTCGGCCAGACTTCGCCAGCGGCGATAGCCCGGTTTGAAACGATTGAACCGCCGGCTTGACCGATCATGCCGATGGGTTTTCGACCAAAGGCTTGGCATGAAACACAAACCGGGCTTTGACGCGGTGCACATAAGACACTAAAACGCTGTCACGGCCACCGGCCCCGCCTTGCGGAACCTGTCTGTGGCATTCCTTGAGGGAAAGAAGGACAAGGTCCCTATGACCAATGTTTCACAGAACCGGCCACTGTCGCCGCATCTGACCATCTACAAGCAAATTCCGACCATGGTGATGTCGATCGTGCACCGGGTCACCGGCATGGCGCTGTATGCAGGCACACTGCTGGTCGCCTGGTGGCTGGTGGCGGCGGCGTCGGGCGAGGCCTATTTTGAATGGGTGAACGGCATATTCGGCTCGTTTCTCGGACGGCTTGTGCTGTTCGGCTACACCTGGGCGCTTGTGCACCATATGCTTGGCGGCATCCGACACTTCATCTGGGATACCGGTCGCGGCTTCGATCCGCAGACCTCGACCAAGATGGCGTGGGCGACACTTGCCGGCTCGATCATCCTGACGATCCTGATCTGGATCGCCGGTTATGCGGCCCGCTTCTAGGAGACAGAGAGCCATGGACACAAAAAACATGCGGACGCCACTCTCGAAGGTGCGCGGGCTCGGATCGGCCAGGGAAGGCACTGATCATTTCTGGCGTCAGCGGCTGACGGCGGTGGCCAATGTGCCGCTGATCGGGTTCTTCATCCTGTTCATCATCGCCTACAATGGCGAACCCTACGCGGTGGTGGTGGGCGCGCTGTCCAACCCGCTGGTCGCGGTGCTGCTGGGGCTGGTGGTGATTTCGGGCGTCATTCACATGAAGCTCGGCATGCAGATGATCATCGAGGACTATGTTCATGCCGAGGGCATGAAAATCAGCCTTCTGATCCTCAACACTTTCTTTGCAATCGCAGTGGGCGCCGTGTCGCTGTTTGCGGTTCTCAAACTCGGCTTCGGAGGCTGACAGACCATGGTAATGACGTCGAGCGTCAACATTGGCGGACGCGACTACACGATTGTCGATCACTCTTATGACGTGGTTGTGGTTGGGGCCGGCGGCGCCGGCCTGCGTGCAACTCTCGGCATGGCCGAACAGGGGTTTCGCACCGCCTGCATCTCCAAGGTGTTCCCCACCCGCTCGCACACGGTTGCAGCACAGGGCGGCATCGCGGCCTCGCTGACCAATATGACGCCCGACAGCTGGCAGTGGCACATGTATGACACCGTCAAGGGCTCTGACTGGCTCGGCGATGTCGACGCCATGCAGTATCTGACCATGGAAGCGCCCAAGGCGGTCTATGAGCTCGAGCATTACGGCGTACCGTTCTCGCGCACCGAGGATGGCCGTATCTACCAGCGCCCGTTCGGCGGGCACATGCAGAATTACGGCGAAGGCCCTCCGGTGCAGCGCACCTGTGCCGCGGCCGACCGTACCGGCCACGCCATCCTGCACACGCTTTATGGCCAGTCGCTCAAGCACAATGCCGAATTCTTCATCGAGTATTTCGCGCTCGATCTGTTGATGGAAGAGGATGGCCGCTGCACCGGTGTGGTGGCCTGGAATCTTGACGACGGCACCATTCACCGCTTCTCCGCCAAGATGGTGGTGCTTGCCACCGGCGGTTACGGCCGGGCTTATTTCTCGGCAACATCGGCGCACACCTGTACCGGCGACGGCAACGGCATGATTGCGCGTGCCGGCCTGCCGCTTCAGGACATGGAGTTCGTGCAGTTCCACCCGACCGGAATCTACGGCGCAGGCTGCCTGATCACCGAGGGGGCGCGTGGCGAAGGCGGCTATCTGGTCAATTCAGAAGGCGAGCGCTTCATGGAACGCTATGCGCCGTCTGCCAAGGACCTGGCTTCACGTGATGTTGTCTCGCGCTGCATGACCATGGAGATCCGTGAGGGTCGCGGCGTCGGCAAGGCCAATGACCACATTTACCTGCATCTCGATCACCTTGATCCGGCGGTGCTCAATGAGCGGCTTCCGGGCATCTCGGAAAGCGCCAAGATCTTCGCCGGCGTCGACGTCACCCGCGAGCCGATCCCGGTCTTGCCGACGGTGCATTACAACATGGGCGGTATCCCGACCAATTACTGGGGTGAAGTGCTCAACCCGACCACCGAAGCGCCTGACCGGGTGACGCCGGGCCTGATGGCGGTCGGTGAAGCCGGCTGCGCATCGGTACACGGCGCCAACCGTCTCGGCTCGAACTCGCTGATCGATCTGGTGGTGTTCGGCCGCGCCGCAGCTATCCGCGCTGGCGAAGTGATTGATCGCGCGTCGCCGGTCCCCGGCGTCAACGAAGCATCGTTTGCAAGGATCATGACCCGGTTTGACCGGCTGCGCCATGCTGACGGCCCGACACCGACGGCGGACCTGCGCGAAAAGATGCAGCGCGCCATGCAGGAAGACGCCGCTGTGTTCCGCACCCAGGAATCGCTCGAATCGGGTTGCAAACGGATCTCGCAGATCTGGACCGAACTGGCGGATGTGAAGGTCACCGACCGGTCGCTGATCTGGAATTCGGATCTGATGGAAACGCTGGAGCTGGAAAACCTGATGGCCTGCGCCATCACCACGGTGCATGGCGCGGAAGCCCGCAAGGAAAGCCGCGGCAGCCACGCCCGCGAAGACTATGTCGGTGGCCCGTTCGGCGGACGCGACGACGAGAACTGGCGCAAGCACACGCTGGCCTGGGTGGACGACAAGGGCGCGGTCACACTCGACTACCGCCCGGTCCACACCGACCTCATCGCCGAAGGCATCGATCTTGCAAAGATCGCGCCCAAGGCGCGCGTGTATTGATAGGGAACAGAGACCATGGTTGAACTCACACTCCCGAAGAATTCGCAGCCCAAGGCCGGCAAGGTATGGCCGAAGCCGCAAGGTGCGAAGAACACCCGCGAATTCAAGATTTACCGCTGGTCGCCGGATGATGCCGAGAACCCGCGCATCGACACGTTCCACATCGACACCGACGATTGCGGGCCGATGGTGCTCGACGGGTTGTTGTGGATCAAGAACAAGATCGACGCGACGCTGACGCTCAGGCGCTCCTGCCGCGAGGGCATCTGCGGCTCCTGCGCGATGAACATCGACGGCACCAACACGCTGGCCTGCACCAAGGGTCTCGACGAGATTGACGGCGCGGTGAAGGTCTATCCGCTGCCGCATCTGCCGGTGGTCAAGGATCTGGTGCCGGACCTGACCAATTTCTACGCCCAGCACCGCTCGATCGAGCCGTGGCTGAAGACGGTATCGCCGACGCCGGCGAAGGAATGGAAGCAGAGCCACGAAGACCGGGCCAAGCTCGATGGTCTCTACGAGTGCATCCTGTGCGCCTGCTGCTCGACCTCGTGCCCGAGCTACTGGTGGAACGGCGACCGCTATCTCGGCCCCGCCGTGCTGCTGCAGGCCTATCGCTGGCTGATCGATTCGCGCGATGAAGCCACCGGCGAGCGGCTCGACAATCTCGAGGATCCGTTCCGGCTCTATCGCTGCCACACCATCATGAACTGCACCCAGACCTGCCCCAAGGGCCTGAATCCGGCAAAGGCGATTGCCGAAATCAAGAAGATGATGGTCGAGCGCCGGGTGTAGGCCCGGCCGAGATAAGACGCTGTAAAGGGGGGGCTCAGGCTCCCCTTTTTTGTCCGAATGTGACTGGAGACCTGCGTCTCCTGATCTCCCCCCTTGCGGGGGAGATGTCGGCCTAGCCGACAGAGGGGGTAAGCAAGGCAAGTTCAGAGCGGGCGGGGTCACCCCCCTCTGTCACTTCGTGACATCTCCCCCGCAAGGGGGGAGATTGAGGAACTCCGAGTCCACCTACCCCAGTGCTTGCGCCAGATCGGCGATCAGGTCGCCCGCATCCTCGATGCCGACCGAGACGCGGATCAGGCTTTCGGGAATGCCGGTGTGGGGTTCGATGGTGTGGCGGTGCTCGACCAGGCTTTCGACGCCGCCGAGTGATGTGGCGCGGTGAAACAGTTTGAGCTTGCCGACAACGGCCAATGCTTCCGCCGCGCCGCCCTTGACCAGGAACGAGAACAGGCAACCGAAACCGCCCCGCATCTGCCGGGTGGCGATGTCATGGCCGGGGTGGCTGGAAAGGCCGGGATAATAGACTTCGGCCACTTTCGGATGCTTGCTCAGATAGTCGGCGATCTCCAGCGTCGAGCGGCACATGCGCTCCATTCTGAGCGGCAAGGTGCGCATGCCGCGCAGCAAGAGCCAGGCTTCGAACGGACCGATCACCGCACCGGCGTCGTGGCGGTCGGCCTTGATGTCGGTCCAGATTTTGGCAGCCGGGGCAGACGTGGCCAGAACGCCTGCCAGCACATCGGAATGGCCGTTGATCGCCTTGGTGGCCGAATGCATGACGATATCGGCGCCAAGCTCGAGCGGTTGCTGCAATATCGGGGTGGCGGCGGTGGAATCGACCGCCAGCAAGCCGCCGGCCTGGTGGGCGCATTTCGCCGCATGGGCGATGTCGACGGTCTTCAACCAGGGGTTTGACGGCGTTTCGATGAAGACCAGATCAGGGGTGTGGTCCGCACAGGCCTGTTCAAGTGCGGCCGGATCGGCGGCATCGACCTCATGCAGGGCGATCTGGCGGCGGGCGGAAAAATCGCGCAGCCATTTGGTCGTGCCCCAGTAGATCCCGGATTGCATGACAATGGTGGCGCCATTGGGCAGGGTGCGGAACAGCGCCGCGATTGCCGCCATGCCGGAGGGAAACAGCAGCGCCTCCTCGGCGTTCTCCAATCGCGCCAGCACGTTCTCTGCGATGCGGACAATGTCGGAATTGTCGCGCAGGTAGATGTTGTCGGGATTGACCAGCGCATAGTCCTCGTCGCGGACAAAAGTGGTCGAGGGCTGCATCGGCGGCACGGCGCCGCCGCTCGTGGTGTCGATGGCGCCGCCGGCCTGGGCTGCGATGGTGGAAGGCTTGAGATCGTTGGGGAGAGTCATGCGGCGTCATCTTTCCCTGGCAAATCCGCCAGATTTCCGGACCGGAACATCCGGGCTTTGCTGGTGTCTATGACGTCCAAAGTCAAATTTCAATGTTCTCCCGAACAGGCCCGAACGGCGGCTTCAACCTGGCTGGAGAACGACCACGACGTTGCCCTTTTTTGCCGGACTTTCAAAATATGTGTGGGCCTCGACCATTTTCCCGAAAGGGAAGCGCCGGTCAATATGCGGCCTGAACCGTTCGTTTGCGGCAAGCTCGGCGAGGTAGCGCAGATCTTCGGCGCGTTCCGGCGCATAGCCGCCGGATGCCTTGCGGCCGCCGGTCTTGCGGGCAGCAAGGGTGCCGAGCAATTGCCAGAGATTGGCCGAGACCAGAAGCAGCCTGCCGCCGGGCTTCAGTGCCGCGCCATATTTTGCATAGGTTGCGGTGCCGCTGGTGTCGAGAATGATGTCGTAGGCATCTGTTGCGCTGGCGGCATTGTCCCTGGTGTAGTCCAGCACGGTGTCCGCACCAAGCGCGCGAACCATGTCGAGGCCGGCGCTGGAGGCAACCCCGGTGACATGCGCGCCGAAGGATTTGGCCACCTGCACCGCAGCGCTGCCGACGCCACCCGCCGCGCCGATAATCAGCACCCGGTCGCCGGATTCGATGCCGCCCTTGTCACGCAGAAAGTTGAGCGCTGTCGCGCCACCGAAGGATATTGCCACTGCCTCGTCAAGATCGAGATTGCCGGGCACATGGGCAATCGCGGCATTCTGGCTGATGGTGGCATAGTCGGCATAGCCGCCAAAGCCAGCGCCGGGATAGGCAAACACCCGGTCGCCCGGCTTGAAGCGCGTGACGCTGCTGCCCACCTGTTCAACCACGCCGGCGAACTCGGTGCCCAGCACTTGCCGGCGCGGGCGGAACAGCCCGAACACCAGTCTCCCGATCAAGCCGAAACCCGGCGGCATGTCGAGACTGCGGGCGCGATAGTCGCCCGAGGTGACGCTGGTGGCGTGAATGCGGACCAGTATCTCGTCCTGTGCCGGAACAGGTTTGGCGAGGTCAGCCCGGGTGAGGACGCTGGGTGGCCCGTAGCTGGAATAGATGATGGCTTCCATGATCGATGTCTCCGATTAATGCGGAAACCATAATCATGCGAAGAAGCAGAAGAAATTGACCAAATACGCCGATATGATATGCGTTTATGCATGGATTGGAGAGCTGTCAATTTCGACTGGAACCGGGCGCGGGCGTTTCTGGTCACCGCCGAGGAAGGGTCGCTGTCGGCGGCGGCGCGGGCGCTGGGGATGGCGCAGCCGACATTGGGGCGTCAGGTCTCGGCACTGGAACAGGAACTTGGCGTGGCGCTGTTCGAGCGGGTGGGGCGCGGGTTGACACTGACACCGAGCGGGCTCGACCTGATGGATCATGTCCGCGGCATGGGCGAGGCGGCGGCGCGGATGTCGCTTGCCGCGTCGGGCAAGGCGCAGGCCATCGAGGGCACAGTGTCGATCAGCGCCAGCGAAGTCGATGCGGCCTTCCGGCTGCCGGCCATCATCGGAAAACTCAGGCAGATGGCGCCGGGGATCGATGTCGAGATCGTCGCCACCAATTCCGAGAGCGATCTGAGGCGGCGCGAGGCCGACATCGCCATCCGCAATTACCGGCCAACCCAGCCCAATCTGGTGGCCCGCAAGATCCGTGACATTGACGGCCGGATATACGCGACGCTCGGCTACCTCGAAAGCATCGGCAATCCGCAGACCCCGCAAGCCCTGTCCGGCGCGGATTTCATCGGGTTTAACCGCTCGGGCGAATTCATTGCCGCAATGACGCGGTTCGGGTTGACGCTGACGGCGAAGAATTTCCCGATCCTGTCGGAAAGCCATCTGGTGCAGTGGAGTCATGTGCGGCAAGGGCTTGGCATCGGCATCATGACAAGTGATATCGGTGACGCCGAGCCCGCCGTGGTTCAGGTGCTGCCGGATGTTGATCCGATCGTGATCCCGGTCTGGCTGGTCACGCACCGGGAAGTCCACACCAGCCGGCGGGTGCGACTGGTGTTTGATCTTGTTGCCAGCGAACTTGGCCGCCATGAACGGCCGGAGCAAACCGCATACAGGGACCGGTTGGTGGAAGACGGTGGGGGCGCGCAATAACCGGCGGCGCGTGGCCCGGACAGGGACCCGTTGCCAGCGCGGGAAAACCGCTCGGTCTGCATAAGAAACATAGCGCGGTACCCGCTTTGAGCCCTATCAGCGATGGCTTGCAATCTGCTAGGCTCGTCGCATGATCGAGGTGCTCAAGAACCCTGCCTATGCCCGCCTGTTTGCGGCCCAGGTGATTGCCCTGACCGGCACTGGCCTGCTCACCGTGGGGCTTGGCCTGCTCGCCTACGATCTGGCGGGCAATCAGGCCGGAGCGGTGCTGGGAACCGTCTTCGCCATCAAGATGATCGCCTATGTCGGGTTGGCGCCTGTCGCCAATGCGCTGGCCGGGCGCTGGTCGCGCAAGCGGGTGTTGATTGCAGCCGACATTGTCCGCGCGCTGGTTGCGCTGATGCTGCCGTTCATCGATGCGATATGGCAGATATACGCCTTGATTTTCGTGCTGCAGGCAGCTTCGGCCACTTTCACGCCGGCGTTCCAGGCGATCATTCCCGACATTTTGAGCGACGAGCGCGATTACACCAGGGCGTTATCACTGTCGCGGCTGGCCTATGATCTGGAGAACCTGCTGAGCCCGGCGCTGGCGGCTCTGCTGCTGGCCTTCATCAGCTATCACTGGTTGTTCGGCTTCACGGTGCTGGGCTTCGTCGGATCGGCGTTGCTGGTGTTGGGCACCGACATCGGCTTGTCTGGTGCCGTTGCGAAAGCACGTCCGTTTCTCGATCGCCTGACCCGAGGCATAAGAATATATGTTGCCACGCCCCGGCTAAGGGGTCTGCTGGCGCTCAATCTCACGGCTGCGGCGGCCGGCGCCTTTGTTCTGGTCAACACCGTTGTCGTGGTTCGCGGCTCGTATGGCGCGGGTGACACGGAAGTCGCTCTGGCATTGGCAGCCTTCGGCGGAGGGTCGATGCTTGCCGCCCTTGCGTTGCCAGGATTGCTCGACACGCTTGCCGACCGGAAGGTCATGGTGGCAGCGGGATTGCTGCTGGCCGGTCTGACGCTGGCTCACGCATTGTATCAGATGCTGTATGGCCTGCCGTTCTGGGGCGTGTTTCTTCTGGTCTGGGGGATCAGCGGCATGTGTTATGCGGCAATCCTGACGCCATCCGGCCGTATGTTGCGCAACTCGTCGCATGCGGAAGACCGGCCGGCCCTGTTCGCGGCGCAATTCACCCTGTCGCATGTCTGCTGGCTGATCACCTATCCGATCGCCGGCTGGGCAGGCAGCACGCTTGGTCTTGCCGAAGCCATGGCGGTTCTCGGTGTGATCGCCTTCGCCGGGGTGGTCGCCGCTATCGCGGTCTGGCCGGCGGACGACACGCTGGTGGTGGAACATGACCATGCCGATCTGCCGCCCGATCATCCCCATCTGCGCGACAATCCGGCACCGGGCCCGGCTCCAGGCCCGGCGTCGGGTGTGCGCCATCGCCATGTCTTCGTCATTGATGACGAGCACCGGGTCTGGCCGTCGCACGGATAGCCGTTACCTGCCGCCGGTTTGACCGCAATCAAATCCGTCTGCCGCTCGTGCTGCTAGGTGTGGCTTCCGAGATCAGCAGAAAAGGGAAACTTACATGGCCGAGACCAACTGGATGTCCTTCATCGATCAGTCCAATGCGCGCATGGCGGCGCTGCGCAAGGCAATGCCCGAGCAATCAAAGGGATTCGGGCAATTGGCGCAGGCGGCGATCGCGCCGGGCGCTCTTGATTCCAAGACCAAGGAACTGATTGCGCTGGCCATAGGCATCACCGCGCGCTGCGATGGCTGCCTCGCCTTTCACGCCAAGGCAGCACGCAAATACGGCGCCACCCGCGAGGAGATTATCGAGACCATCGGCGTGGCGGTCTATATGGGCGGAGGCCCGTCGATGATCTACGGCGCCGAGGCGCTGGATGTGTTTGACGCGGTTGGCTGAATCTCCGGCTTCTGGCCTGACAGGGCTGAACCTGGTCGAAGCGGGTGTTGCGGCGCTCACGGCTTTGTGCGGAAGCGTGTGTTGAGAAATGCGCGGCCTGAGCTAGGTATCCGCTGACACAGGAGATCATCATGCTAAGATTGCTGCTTTCATCCGCGTTTATGACCATTGCCCTGACAGCCATTCCGGCCAGTGCGGGAGACACCAAGGTGGCGATTTTCGCCGGTGGCTGCTTCTGGTGCGTGGAAAAGGATTTCGACCACGTCAAAGGCGTCACCGAAACCATCTCGGGCTATATCGGCGGCAAAAAGGACAACCCAACCTACAAAACCCACGTTGCCAATGGCGACCGGGAAGCGGTTCAGATCAGGTATGATGCGTCAGTCGTGACCTATTCGGACCTGCTCAGGACGTTCTTCCGGACCGTCGACCCGACCGATGATGGCGGCCAGTTCTGTGATCGCGGTCACAGCTACACCACCGCCATCTACACCTTGAATGAAGATCAGGCAGCCCAGGCCGAAGCAGCCAGGGCGGAAGCCGAAAAGACGCTGGGCAGGACGGTGGTCACCGGCATTGAACCGGCCGCGACGTTCTGGCCGGCGGAAGACTACCATCAGGATTTTTACGAGAAGAGCCCGGTTCGCTACACCTACTACCGCCGCGCCTGCGGCCGCGACGCGGCGGTGAAAACACTTTGGGGCGGACAAGCCTATTCCGGCCTCGACAAATAGCGGCCGTTCTCGCGCCGGCATTGACATCATCACAGCCCTGGCCAAGTCTCGATCCGGTGGGCTGATCGGGAACGGGAGAGCATGATGGCAATGAAACGCAGCAAGGAGCCGTGGATGCCGGCGGAAGATTTCGGCCGCTCGCTGCCGCGCGGAATTGGCGTCAATCTGCTGGTCAGCGACATGCAGGCCGAACTCGCCTTCTGTCGTGATTGTCTCGGCGCCATGATTCTCGACAGCGACGAGGATTTCGCGGCGCTGGAAGTCTGTGGCTCGGTGTTCATGCTGCATGCCGATCACGCCTATGCCAGCCATCCCCTGTCAGGCATTGTCGCAGGGTCCGAAACCCGCGGCGCCGGTGTAGAGATCCGGATCTACGGGCTTGACCCTGACAAGGCGGAATCACGGGCCAGGGCGCGTGGCGACCATGTGTTGGCGGGAAGTCTCGACAAGCCGCACGGGTTGCGCGAATGTTTCATCGTCGATCCGCATGGCTATGTCTGGGTGCCCGGAAAGCAGATCCGCAGGTGACAAAAATGCCGCAACCCCGGAAATTGGAAGGAATCCATGTCGGATTTTCGCCTGACTGGCCATGTACAGGCAACTGTGTGCCTTGCAATTACCATTCTATAACCATTTTATGCATTTTAATGGGACGAACAGCGAAGCCTGTGTTTCGCCTAACCGGAGCTTACTTATGAAGATGCAAACCTTGCTGATCGCTGCCGCCGTTGCCGCGGTACTTGGCGGATGTCAGCGGACATCATTCGGCGGCATGAACACCCAGCAGCAGCCGGCACCCTTGATGCCGGCGCCGGTTGGTGGCGTGCAGTCAGGCCAGCTCCCGCCTCCCGGCATGGGCACCGGCGCAAATTCGGCAACGGCCTTTCCCGAGGCGCCGACAACTCCGACTGAGACCACCGCACCGCAGGTGGCGAGCGCCAATGCTCCCGAATTGACGCGTGAAGCGCTGATCGGCCGTTGGTCGGCGGGCACCGGGGGAACCACCTGTGATGTGTTCCTGTCGCTGACCAAATGGACCGGCGGCTATCGCGCCGCCTCGCGCGGCTGTGTCGGCAATGCTGCCGCGATCTCGGCGTGGGATGTGCAGGGCAAACAGGTGATCCTGGCCGATTCGAGCGGTAACCAGGTTGCGCGGCTCTACCAGTCGGCCAACGAGCGCTATGACGGGTCGACCGCAACCGGTCAGCCGATCTCGCTTTCCCGCTAAGATAAAGGCGCGTCGCCCTGCGGCGCGATAGGCTCGCGTGATGAGCTGGAAGAAACTCGATACCGTTGCGAGCGCCTATGAGTCACGGGTCGCAAGCGGCGAATTTTCTCACGATGCCGAACAGGTGAAACTGGCCCGGCGGCTCGATACATTGCTCGACGAGCTCTCCAGCAAGCGGCTTGCCACCAAGTCGAGCGCGCTCGGCTGGATGTTCGCGCGCCGGCAAAAATCCAACAAGCCACCGCGCGGGATTTATGTCTTCGGCGAGGTCGGGCGTGGCAAGACCATGCTGATGGACATGTTCTTCGAGCTGGTTCCGGCCAGGCGCAAGCGGCGGGCGCATTTCCACGACTTCATGGCCGATGCCCATGCCCGTATC
The DNA here is from genome assembly GCF_039975035.1 of Hoeflea sp. Lineage (GTDB taxonomy): Bacteria > Pseudomonadota > Alphaproteobacteria > Rhizobiales > Rhizobiaceae > Hoeflea. Next base: position 21,475 of record NZ_JBDWHW010000246.1, read on the forward strand.
CATGCCCATCGCCAGAAGCTCAAGAATGGCGAAACAAAGGAAACCGATCCTGTGCCGCCAGTGGCGGAACAGTTGATCGGCGAGGCGTGGGTGCTGTGCTTTGACGAGTTTTCGGTCACCGACATCGCCGACGCGATGCTGTTGTCGCGGCTGTTTGAGCAATTGTTCAAGCGTGGCTGCGTGCTGGTGGCGACTTCCAATGTCGAGCCCGGTCAGCTTTACCGCGACGGGCTGAACCGGCAATTGTTCCTGCCCTTCATCGCGCTGCTCAAGGATCATGTCGATGTCATCGACCTCGATGCGCGCACCGATTACCGGATGGAGACCACAACCCGGCTGCCGGTCTATCATCGCCTGGGCCAAGGCGAGAGCGACGACCTCATGGATCTGGCCTGGAAGCAGGTCACTGCCGGCAAGCTTGCAGCACCCGACCACATCCGGGTCAGGGGTCGCGAGGTGGATGTGCCGCAGGCAGGCGGGGGCGCCGCGCGGTTCAGCTTCGCCGATCTGTGCGAGGCGCCGCTCGGGGCGGCCGATTATGCGGCGATATCGAAGCGCTATCATACGGTGTTTGTCGAGGGGGTGCCGGTGATGAACCAGGCTCAACGCAATGCCGCCAAGCGGTTCATCATCCTCATCGACACGCTGTATGACCGCAAGAACCGGTTGTTCATCTCGGCGGAAGCCGATCCGGATGGCCTGTATCAGGGCTCGTCCGGGACCGAGAGTTTTGAATTCGCCCGCACCGCCTCGCGGCTCAACGAAATGCAAAGTGCCGCCTATCTGGAGGCGAGCCGCGCCGGCCAAGCTGCGAAAGCGACTGACGGGCAATGATAACTTTGACGTTTACGTAAGAATTTTAAAAGCTAACCGATTGAAAATCCTGGTATCGAAAGTTTGAGTTGCGAGTTTCCATGATACCGTCTATTCGAAATGCCGAAATCGGGGCCGGGCGCGAGCTTGGGTTCCTCAGCACAACGACCTGCGGAGATTTTCGATATGGCGCGCAATAAGATTGCATTGATTGGTTCAGGCATGATCGGCGGCACGCTCGCCCATCTGGCCGGTTTGAAGGAACTGGGCGACGTCGTCCTGTTCGATATTGCCGAGGGCACACCGCAGGGCAAGGCGCTCGATATCGCCCAGTCGGCTCCGGTCGAAGGTTTCGACGCGCGCATGTCCGGCGCCAATGATTACTCCGCGATCGAAGGCGCCGATGTCTGCATCGTCACCGCCGGTGTCGCCCGCAAGCCGGGCATGAGCCGCGACGATCTGCTGGGCATCAATTTGAAAGTGATGGAACAGGTCGGCGCGGGCATTAAGAAATATGCTCCCGACGCTTTCGTCATCTGCATCACCAACCCGCTCGACGCGATGGTCTGGGCGCTGCAGAAATTCTCGGGCCTTCCGAAGAACAAGGTTGTCGGCATGGCCGGCGTGCTCGATTCGAGCCGCTTCCGGCATTTCCTCGCCGAGGAATTCAATGTCTCGATCGAAGACGTCACAGCCTTCGTGCTTGGCGGCCACGGCGACACCATGGTTCCGCTGGCGCGTTACTCGACGGTTGCCGGCATTCCGCTTCCCGATCTGATCAAGATGGGCTGGACCACCAAGGAAAAGCTCGAGGAGATCATCCAGCGCACCCGTGATGGCGGCGCAGAGATCGTCAAGCTGCTGAAGACCGGCTCGGCCTATTACGCGCCGGCTTCCTCGGCAATCCTGATGGCTGAATGCTACCTCAAGGACAAGAAGCGGGTTCTGCCCTGCGCCGCCCACCTGTCGGGCCAGTATGGCGTGAAAGACATGTATGTCGGTGTGCCTTGCGTCATCGGCGCTGGCGGTATCGAGCGGGTCATCGAGATCGAGCTCAACAAGACCGAACAGAAGGCCTTCGACAAATCGGTGGAATCGGTCGCGGGGCTTTGCGAAGCCTGCATCGCCATTGCCCCGAACCTGAAGTAAGCGCGGCCTGCCCGCTCCCTCAATCCAGGAGTTCCCATGAACATCCATGAATACCAGGCCAAGGCCCTTTTGAAGGGTTTTGGAGCGCCGGTGGCCGAAGGGGTCGCCATCTTCTCTGCCGACGAGGCGGAAGCGGCGGCGAAGTCGCTGCCAGGTCCGCTTTATGTGGTCAAGAGCCAGATCCATGCCG
>NZ_JBDWHW010000247.1:0-15201 GCF_039975035.1 Hoeflea sp.
GAGGTCCCGCAGGCTGGCCAAGGACTGGGAGAAATCCATCCAGAGTTCAACAGCATGGACCCTCATCGCCCATATCCGCATTCTCATGCGGCGGTTGGCAAGGCTTTGCGATCAATGACGAACTTTTGAATCGGGCTCTTATGCCTGCGGTGGGTGATGCCGGGCGCGAGGCTTTTCAAAGCCGCACTATGGCTGCCAAGCCTGCCCGCGATCACACCGCGCGGCCGCCGAAAGAGCGTTTCGCTGCGCGCGTGTTGCGCCGAGATTGAACCAGAATTTCAAAAACGTCACCATTGCTGTCGATCGCCCGCCATAGCCAGAATTTGCACCCGCGGATAGGAATGACCGCTTCATCAAGGTGCCATTTATCAAACGGCGCAGACTGATCCCGACGGATGGAAGCGGCATATTTTGTAGCAAATTTGCCAACCCACTTCCGGATCGTCTCATGGCTCACGACGATGCCGCGCGTCGCAAGTAGATCCTCGACATCGCGCAGGCTCAAGGGAAACCGAGAATGGGACCAGACCGCATAGGCAATGATCTCAGGTGGGAAACGGTGGTCTTTGAAGGCGCCGGAATGTTTGGCTTTCGTCATGTCGGTCGGTACGATTTCAGATCAGGCCCCGCAGGTTGACGATGCCTGCACAACTCCTTGATGGCACCCAGGGGCAATATACGAACAATCAACACCGGTCGCTCGGGTCGGGCTGATCAGTCGCTGCTCGCGGCCGGCGGTCTTTTCCTCCATCCGTTTGCTGACAACGCCTCTTCACGGCCGATCTTGAACAGGCGACGCATATATTCGGTGTTGAAGGGATCACGAATGTCATAGGGAACAACCTGGTCGAGATAGGCGAGATTGAAGCTGATCCCGGCCCGCCGTGTGAGCGTGTATGTGGCGTTGACGGTGGCGCGGGCATGGGTTTTGACGAGGGTGGAATAAGCTCTGCCGGCAATCGCCAATGTCGCCGGTTTCACGGCCTCGAACTCTGGATCCAGCATGTTGTTGAGAAGAATATAGAGATCGACTCTACCGGGCCGGATCGGCGGCGCAAGATCGGTCGAGGCCAGAAGTGATTCTGGCGCGGTGAACAATTGGGTGGTGGCCCCGCCATCGGAATGCATCTCCTGATAACGTCTGCCATTCACGGTCACATCGATCATCACCGGCGGAAACACCGCCGGAATGCTCGCGGAGGCGATCAGCACATCGCGAAACAGCGTCAATGCCCTTGTGTCGCCGCTTGCAGCAATTGCGCCCATATCCCATATCACCGTTCGCTGGGCATCCAGATTTGTAGTCGCCACGAAAAGCCGGCGTCCCTTGAGATGCTCTGATGCGATTTTACGAAGCATGTCTTCGTCCGCATAGTGGGCCACCAGACGCTGCAGGGCTTCGGGGTCCGACAGACCAGCCCCCAGCAAAGCTGAAATCGGCCGAGGCCGGACCAGTGTCTCGGCGATGCCGCTTGTGTACAATTCGGCAAGAACGGAATCCTGGGAGGGGCCGAGAAACGCAAATGGTGCAATCAGCGCGCCGGTACTGACGCCGCTGACAACGTCGAATTCCGGTCGTGTTCCCGATTGCGACCAACCGGTGAGAAACCCGGCACCGAAAGCACCGCCAGACCCGCCGCCGGAGATCGCCAGGTAGCTAATGCGGCCAGCGCCAGCCCGCGGCTGGAATATGGGTCCGGAGGATGCCGTTTCATCTGCCGAGCCATCGCCCCAAAACCGGATATCAGAGAAACCCTCAACCTGGGCCGCGTCCTGATCCGGCTCCGACAGCGCGGTCCGCGTCACGCTGGCGCAGCCGTTCAGCGCCAACAAGAGCATCGCCACCACAGCAACGCCCAATGAGAAGCGGCGTAACCCGACGTTTCTTGCCGGGGGCTCTATAAACTGCTCAACCATTAGCAAAACTTCCGATTGGTTGGGGAATCTGTAACTCCCGACTTCGCACCGCGCCCGCGCCACCTCATGCATCTCCAGGTTTCCCGCCGGCTCGGGCCAAGCCGAGTTCGGCCAGAATGGCGTAGAGCGCCGGCAGTACCAGCAACACCAGGGTCGTGGATGTGAGAAGCCCGAACACCACCGAGATCACCAGCGGCTTGAGTGTTTGTGCCTGGGTCGAAGTTTCCGCGAGCAATGGCGCCATTCCCAGGATCGTCGTCGTCACCGACACGAAAATCGGCCGGAACCGCGCGCGCACAGCCAGCCCTGCCGCCTCGGCTACAGTTACCTCGGGACCGGCCTTTTCCTTGATCACCTCGATCAACAGAATGGCATTGTTGACCACGATTCCGGCAAGCGAAGCGGCCCCCACCAAGGAAGGCATCGAGATGTTGTAGCCCATTGCCGCGTGACCCCAGATCACGCCGAGGAACGCCAGCGGGATGGTCAGCATCACGATCACCGGTTCGACATAACTGCGGAACTGAAATGACAAGATCAGATAGATGCCAACCAGGCCGATGAGAAACCCGATCATGATCGAGCCAACGGTTTCTGCCGAATTGGCGGCCTGACCGAGGATCTCGAAACGCAGATCCGGCGTTGCCGCGACCAGGTCCGGTAAAAACCCCTGGGCCAGGCGTGATGTGATCGCATCGGCATTGCCGTAGCGGCCATCGACATCAGCCTGCACGGTGACCGTGCGCATGCCATCCACCTGGGTGATGCTGCCCCAGCCGCGGGCTTCCTGCCAGTCGGCAACGGTGGCCAGCGGAATTTCACCGCCGTCGGGCAAAGTCAGGGTGAAGTTCTCCAGATCCGACCGGCTGTCGCGGTCATCGTCTGCCAAAAGCAACTCGATCTCATGGGTGATCTGGCCCTGTCGCACCTCGACAAGCTGAGTGCCCAGATAGGCCGAGCTGATCTGGGCCGCGACGTCAGCCGACGTCAATCCCAGGACATGGGCACCCGGCGCCAGCCGGAACCGCAGTTCGGGTTTGCCGGGGCGCAGGTCGACCATCGCGTTGAGAACGCCCTCGTAACTTTCCATTTCCCGTCTGGTTGCTTCTGCGACCTTTAGCAGAACATCCAGATCTGGATGTGACAGGCGCAACTCCACTGCGATCCCCTGCGGACCAATTCCCGGTTCCGCCAGGATCAACGACGTCACGCCGGGCAACGGTCCGGCCTCTTCCCGCCATGCGGATATAATTTCATCCAGTGTCGTGTTTCGTATTTCCGCGTTCAACAAATCTGCGGAAACCGTGGCCAGATGCGCGCCGCTTTGCGACGCCGAGATATTGTAGTTGAAGCGGGAGATCGTGCGCTGGACCAGGGCCTGGCCTTCAGGTTGCACCGGTGCGAACCGGTCATTGACCCGGCTCAGGGCGGATTCCACCTGCGCCACCACGGCTTCGGTGCGGTGCAATGGCGTGCCCTGCGCCAGCATGATCCGCGCTTCCAGCACATCGCCATCAATTTCCGGCATCGCCTCGCGTTTGACCAGACCGCCGGCCATGGCGCCGACCGTGACGATCAGCGCGGCAATCGCAACTCCAACCACCAGATAGCGCCGGTCGATGGCGCGGTCTGCTGCCCGCCCAACCCAGCGCTCGCGAAGCACGTCGAAGCCTGCATCAAATTTCTGGCGGAATTTCGAGGGCGCCTTCGGGATGCCCGCCAGCGCGTGCTTGAGATGGTGCGGCAATATCACGAAGGCTTCGATCAGGCTGGCGGCCAGCGCGGCCAGCAGCACCACCGGCATCACTTCAAGCACCTTGCCCAAATCACCGGCAAGAAACGACAGTGGTGCAAACACTGCCAGAGTGGTCAGAAAGGACGACAATACACCGGGCGTAACCGCCAACACACCGCGGGTCACGGAATCCAGATTGTTACCCGTTTCGGCGGAGGCAGTGGCGATCGAATCGGAAATCACGATGGAATCGTCCATAACGATGCCAATGGCCATCAGCAGCGCCACCAGGGTGATCATGTTCAGCGATTGACCCGTCAGCGCCATCCAGACAAAAGCGCCGAGGAAGGCCACCGGAAGCCCCATAGACACCCAGATCGCGTATCCAGGCCGGAAGAACAGGCTCATCACCAGGATCACCAGCACCAGTCCGACGACGCCGTTGCTGACCAGCATCGCCAACCTGTCGCGGATGATCGAGGTCACATCCTGTACCACCTCAACGTGGATTGTCGGCGGCAGACCGGCGTTCTCCTCCGCCACCAGTTCCTTGACCCTGTCGAGCGCACGCAGTGCATCCGCACCGAGCGATTTGTGCACAGCCAGCAGCGCCGCTCGGGTGCCGTTGAGCTGCGCCCGTTCTTCATTGGGGCTGTAATGCTCGCTGATCCGGGCGATTTCGCCCAATGTCAGACTGGCGCCATTGGCCAGTGTCAACACAGGAATTGCAGCAAGTTCCAAGGCGCTGCGCCGCTCTTCGGTAAAGCGCAGGCTCAAATCGCCACCTGGTGTCTCCAGCGTGCCCAGCGGGCGGTCAAGACTCTGGGTGCCGAGAATGGCTGCCAGACTCTGCGCGGTTAGCCCGTGCTGAGACAACACCGCATGCGGAATCTCGATGCGAAACTGCCGGTCTCCGAAACCCGACGTGATAACCTTGGCCACTTCCGGCAGCGCTGCGATCCGGTCCGACAGTCCATCGGCAAACAACTCCAGCTCCCGCGCTGGCAGATCGCCCGATACCGCGACCGACGTCACCAGATCAGTACGATGCAACTCGCGGACCACTGCCGGATCGGCCCGGTCTGGAAAACTGTCGATGGCGCCGACCTCGGTTCGCACCTCATTGACGAAGCGGAGCGCGTCACCGCCCGCGACCAGCGTGGCGACAGCACGGGCGTTGTTATCCTGGGCGACACAGACAAGTTCACTGAGACCTTCAACTGATTGCAGCGCATCCCAGAGGGGACGGCAAATCGAGGTTTCCACATCTTCTGCCGTGGCCCCTCGATAGACGATGCTGATTTCCGCTTCGACGGCGCGAAAATCAGGAAAGGTTTCGCGCTTCAGGGTCGGGAACGCAAACAATCCGGCAGCGATGAAGAACAACAGCAGCAGGTTGGAAGCTGTGGGGTGTCCGGCAAACCAGCGGATCATGGCTGCTCCTCGATCGGCAGCAGCTCGGTGCCGGGAATGGCCGGGGTAATGTCATCGAGAACCAGGCGGTCACCCACCGACAGACCCTCGGCGATCACAGCAATCCCGTCCTGCCTGAAGGCCACGGTTACCGGACGCAGTTCGAGTTGGTCCTGATCATCGGCAAGATAAACCAGGTCGTCATGCAGCGCGGTTTCGGGAATGACAAGCGAATCGGGGATCGTCTGGCCGGTCAGCGTAAGCTCGACCTGCATGTTGGGCAGCAATGGTGGCCGCAGCGGCGGATTGGAATTGCCGTAGGGGTCTTCGACCGTGACGACCACCGGGACCGTTCGGGCCCGGGCATCAAGAGCGCCTTCGACACGGGTCACGATTGCTGGCCAAGTCTGGGTGGGATCGGACACCAGTCGCACCGTAGCCGTCATTCGGCTGGCCGGCCCCGTGCGGATCGCGGCAAGCGTATCCTCGATCGGGTTTGTGCCATAAAGCAGGCGCCGAAACGCCGCAAACGGCAATTGCGCCACCACTTCAACCCGCGCCACGCTGTCCGTCGCCACCAGCGTCTGGCCGATGTTGACATATTCGAAGCGGTCGACGGTCACCTTGGTGACCCTCACGTCATACGGCGTGGTGATGGTCGTGTGGTCGAGGTCGCGCTGATTGCGGGCCAGGGCGGCTTTGGTGCGGGCACTCTGAGCGGCCAGAGCATCGCGTCGCGGCCCGATCAGTGCGAGCGTGTTTTTCAACTCGACGACGCTGCGCCGGGCCAGAAGCGTTGCACGTTCGGCCTCGTCGACACGGGTCTGCGCCGCCACGCCCTTTTTCAGCAGATCGCGGTTACGCACAAGTTCGGCCTCGGACAGCGCCAGTCGCGCTTCTTCAAGTTCCAGGATGCGGCCTGTATTCTCCGCTTCGGCGTCGATTTGTGCCGCTTCGGCGGCATAAGCAGCCAGGTCGGCTTCTGCCTGGACAATGGCCAGCCGATAGTCGGTCGGGTCGATTTCAAGCACCTTGGTGCCGCCGGCGATCAGCTTGCCGCTGTCAAGATCGGCATGACGCCAGATCACCTGTCCCTTGACCTCCGACACGGCCGTCCAGGTTTCCGCCGCCTGAACATTGCCCCACCCCATCGCTACCGGGGCGATTCTGGTCGGCTGAAGCGATACCGTGCGCACGGCACGGCCGATAACTTCATCGTCCACGCGTGCAGGTCCCTCGGCCTGGATGACAAAGATGGCGGCGATGGCGATTCCCAACGCGACCGGCGGGAGAAACCAGAAAGCGGAACTGCGGCGCAAGAGCGGTATCCTTTTCAATCGTGGGATGCGCACGCCGGGGCGCGCCTAACCATCGGGTGGGCAGTAGAAGCGGCGGAGATTCAACTATTGAGAGCCGGGCGCGCGCGTATCGTGGTCACACTCGTCCAGGCCACCAGGCACCAGAAACCCAGGCGCAGCATCAGCGCTCCCAGGGTTCGCGTTTCCCATTCCTGTCCCCCGGCGATGATAGCCAGAAAGGCTGCGAAAAGCACGGCAAGAGCCATGGCCAAGGCTCTGGCCAGCACTTTACCGTAACGCTGCCCTAGAAAGATGCCAAACCCGGCGACGATGTAGATCGCGCCTGACAGAAAATTGAACCAAAGCACAAAGGGTATGATCTTTCCGACCGCGACACGTGCCGAGTCGGGCCCAAAAAGCACAAATCCGCCTGACCAGAGTGTCAGGACGCCGAAAGCAATCGCCACTGCGCCAATCAACCTGTTTCTCAGCATTCGTGTTGTCTCCTGCATTCCTTGTTCGGTATTGCAGCTGCCGCTCGGCTGGCTGCTGCCGTGACTTATTTGCCGACCCGCAGGGTCATCCCTTCTGAATTGCGGAACGACCCGTCGCCAAGCTTTTCGAAGGTAAGGCAGGTCTTGCCGCGTTTGGGACCTTTCGTCATCGTCATGCAGAGGCTGTCGCCGGCAAATCTCCAGGTGCCGGCGCCGGTTACAAACGCCGCTTTCATCGTGACGTTGCCGCCGGGATCGTAACGCAACCGCACTGTCATTCCTGTGCGCTGCCCAACCAGATCCTTTCCAATTATCTCAGTGGCGATCTGCGCCTGTGTCATCGTGTCTGCAAGCGCCGGAGCAGCGGCAAGCGTACCTGCGGCCATCAGCAGGACTCGAAGGAGGGGGGCGGTGTGGCTCATCATGGGCAGCATTCCAATTGTGTTTCAGGTTCGTCACATATGTAATAGCTCACTCACTTTGTAAAGTGCCAAAAAGGATGGATATTTACGATCAACATGACGATTTGCGGCAGATCTATGGTTTCCTTCGTCGACCGGATAGGCTAAGAAGTGAGTTATCACTTTCTTTTAAGGTTGCCCCCCGATGCGTCCCGCAAAGTACATGCCAACCGAAGACCGGCGTAACGAGGCTGTCGAGGCCGTCATTGATCTCGCCTCGGCCAGGAGCCCTGAGGACATTACCACCACAGCAATAGCCGGGCGGATGAAGCTCAGTCAGGGCGCGCTGTTCCGGCATTTTCCGACCAAGGACGCGATCTGGCGTGACGTGATGAAATGGGTTTCCGATCGCCTGTTTGAACGCATCGACAAGGTTGCCGGCGCCGAGGACGATCCGGTTGCAGCGCTGGAAGCGATGTTCATGGCGCATGTCGCCTTTGTGGCTGAGCACCCAGGTGTGCCGCGGATCCTGATGGGACAGCTTCAGCGCGCCGGGGCAACCCCGGCAAAACAGGCTGCGCAGGCGCTGACCTCGAACTATGCCACCCGGCTTCGTCGCATACTGGCGGCTGGAAAGGGGGTTGGCGCCTTGCCCGCCGGTCTCGACGAGGCTGCCGCGGCAACGCTGTTTCTCGGCATGGTTCAGGGTCTGGTTGTGCAGGCGCTGATCAGTGGCGACCAGGCGCAGATGCTGGACAATGCACCACGGGTGTTCGCGATCTATCGTGCCGGTTTGTTGCAGGATGTGAACTTGACGGAGGACCGCGGATGAGACCGGGGTTTCCCGCTCTGGCGCCGGATGCCGCGCAAAGCCCGCACCGGATCGTCGGGCCGCAAACGGCACGACGGGTTTGGCCCGCGAGGCGTGATTGGCCCCTGGATGGGTGCAGGAAGGCTGGGCAATGACGACCCGGATCGACCGCGCCGCCCTTCAGCGGGAAATAGTCAGCAACCCGTCCTACCGGCTGGCCGAGGAAGATATGGCGCTGCTGGGCGAAAACGACCTGCGCCCGCTGCGGCTGCATCTCGAACTGGTCAAGGCCGAGCGCGTCATGCGGGAGCACCGGATTGGTTCATCGGTCGTAGTGTTCGGCAGTGCGCGGCTTTCACCGCTTGCCCATTGCGGAAATGAGCGCAGTATTCGTCAGGACGGTTATCTCAAGGAAGCGCAACGCTTTGCGGCGCTGGTTTCGCGACGTTTTCAGAAGGAGCGCCGGCGGGATTTTGTTGTCGTTACCGGTGGCGGTCCGGGCATCATGGAGGCCGCCAATCGCGGCGCCTGGGAGGTCGGCGCCCGCTCGATCGGGCTCAATATAACCCTGCCCCGCGAACAGGAGCCCAACCCGTTCATCACGCCAGATCTGGCCTTCCGGTTTCACTATTTTGCGATCCGCAAGCTTCATTTCGCCCTGCGCGCCAAGGCCATGGTGGCGTTTCCCGGTGGTTTTGGCACCCTGGATGAACTTTTCGAATTCCTGACCCTGGTTCAGACCGGCAAGATGCCGGCCATTCCGATTGTCCTGCTTGGCGCGAGTTTCTGGCGCGTGGCGATCAATTTCGACTTCCTGCTCGAGGAAGGAATGATCTCTGCGTCCGACATGCAGCTGTTCAGGCTGGTGGACACAGCCGAAGAAGCGCTCGCCGTGCTTCTGGAATTTTACGGCGGACGTCCGACGGAATAACGCAACCGGCTAAGGCGCGCCCGGCGCGGAGAGAGCCAAACCGGAAGGAGAACCAATTTATGTCACGCAAGATTTCCATCGCGATCGTATTGATTGCGCTTGCCGGACTACTCGGCTTTGGAGCCTGGACCGTGTTGTTCAAGCCTTCTGATCAGCCACCCGAAGGTTTTGCCCGGGGCAACGGCCGGATCGAGGCTGATCTGATCGACATATCGCCGCGCTTGGCCGGGCGGGTCGCTGATATCAGTGTGAATGAGGGAGATCTGGTAAAGCCGGGTGACGTTTTGGCGGTGATGGACACTGCTGAACTGAGGGCGCAATTGACCCGCTCCGATGCAGCAGTGGCCAGCGCCGAAGCGATGGTGGGTGTGGCGGAAGCCCGGGTTGCTGAAGCCCGGGCACGGCTGGCGCAGGCTCAAAGCGAGCAGGCACGAGCCGAGACCTTGAGCGAACGCGATGTGCTCTCCCGTCAAAATCTCGATGTAAAGCGCACCGAAACCCAGCTCGCCGAGGCCGGATTGGCAGCCGCTGCGGCCAGCAAGGTCGCGCAGGAACGCGCGGTCGAAGCAGAAATTGCGGTTCGCACTGAGATTGCGGCGCGGATCGAGGATGCGACGCTTTATGCCAGCAGTTCCGCACGCGTGCTCTACCGTCTGGCCCAACCCGGAGAAATTATCGGCAGTGGCGGCAAGATCCTGACACTGATCAACCTTGAAGATGTGTATATGGAGTTTTTCCTGCCCGCGACCGAGGCGCCGTTTCTGCGCATCGGGGATGAAGCCCGCATCGTGGCGGACATTATGCCCGACCGGGCAATCCCCGCAGTTGTCACATTTGTCTCGCCCCAGGCGCAGTTTACACCCAAGCAGGTCGAAACCCTGACCGAGCGGGAAAGCCTGATGTTTCGCATTCGCGTGCGGATCCCGCCGGAACTGGTTGCAGCGCGGCAGGATCAGGTCAAGACCGGCGTGCGCGGCGTTGCCTGGGTCCGGCTCGCGCGTGCCGATGGCAGTCTGCCTGACTGGCCTGAAGGGCTGACCCCGCCGCTAACAACTCTGCCGCCGGCAGAACCTGCTCCGCCGGCCGGGTCATGACAGGACAGCCCGTGAGCGCACCTGGCCGTACAGGTCAGCCGGCCCCCGCCGCCCGTCTCGATCGTGTAAGCCACCGGTTCGGAGACGTCACCGCACTTGATGATGTGACGCTGGATTTGCCTGCCGGGCAGATGATTGGCCTGATCGGACCTGACGGGGTCGGCAAATCGACCCTGATGGGGCTGGTGGCTGGCGCAAAACGTCTGCAGGCCGGATCGGTCCAAACGCTGGGCGGCGACATGACCGATCCGGGCTACCGGGCGCGGGTCGGCGGGCGGATCGCCTTCATGCCGCAAGGACTCGGGCGCAATCTCTATCATGACCTCTCTTTGCAGGAAAATCTGGATTTCTTCGGCAAGCTTTTCGGGCTGGGGCGCGGCGAGCGGAATGCCCGTATCGACCGGTTGACCCGGGCCACCGGCTTGCAGCCCTTTCTCGATCGCCCGGCAGGCAAATTATCGGGCGGCATGAAGCAGAAACTGGGATTGTGTTCGGCACTGATCCACGATCCTGATTTCTTGCTGCTCGATGAGCCGACCACTGGGGTTGACCCGCTGTCGCGACGCCAGTTCTGGGATCTGATTGACGCCATCCGCACCGATCGTCCGCTGATGAGCGTGCTGGTCTCGACGGCCTATATGGAGGAAGCCGCTCGGTTTGATCATCTGGTTGCAATGGATAAGGGCCGGGTTCTGTCCGAGGCGAGCCCTGTCGAGCTTATGGCGCAGACAGCAACCAGCAGTGTCGGCGCGGCCTATGTCGCTCTTCTCCAGGCCGAGGCTGCCGCGAGCCAAGGGCCGGTCCCTGGTGCGACCTCCGCTGCGGCCAATGACGCCGCCTCACAGACGCCATCCGCCGAACCGCCTGCCACCGAAGAGCCGGCCATTCGTGCCCGCGGCCTGACCAAGCGCTTTGGTGATTTCACTGCCGTTCATGCGGTCAGCTTCGACATCGCTCGTGGTGAGATCTTCGGTTTCCTCGGCTCCAATGGCTGCGGCAAGACCACGACCATGAAAATGCTGACCGGGCTCTTGCCAGCCACTGAGGGCGAGGCCTCGATCTTTGGCCAGCCTGTCGATGCGCAGGATCCCAAGGCCCGCCGCCGTGTCGGATTCATGTCGCAGGCTTTCTCGCTCTATGGCGAATTGAGCGTCCGCGAAAATCTGCTGCTGCATGCGCGGTTGTTCCACCTCGGTCAACGCTTGACCGATGAGCGGATGGCTGACCTTGTGCCGCGATTCGAACTCGACCAATATCTCGATCAGCGTGCCGATTCACTTCCGCTTGGCTTGAAACAACGGCTTTCGCTGGCCGTGGCGGTGATTCATGCGCCGGAAATCCTGATCCTCGACGAGCCCACCTCGGGTGTCGATCCCCAGGCGCGCGATGATTTCTGGCGCCTGTTGCTGGATTTGTCGCGCAAGGACCGGGTGACGATTTTCATCTCCACCCATTTCATGGACGAAGCGATGCGCTGCGATCGCATTTCGCTGATGCATGCGGGCAAGGTGCTGGTCACCGACAGCCCCGATGCGATTATCGCGTCTCGCGATGCAAAAGACCTCGAAGAGGCCTTTATCGCCTATATTTCCGCGGAAATTCCACCGGAGCCGACCAGTGCCGCCGTTCTGACCGGCACTGACGATGAAAAAATCGCAGATGCCTCCGGCTTCTCGATCCGGCGACTGCTGGCCTATACCACACGCGAAGCGATGCAGGTCAGGCGTGACCCGGTGCGGCTGGCATTTGCCTTTCTCGGCAGCGCCCTGCTGCTGCTGGTGATGTCGTTCGGCATCTCCCAGGAGGTGCGCAACATTCCCTTTGCCGCCCTTGATCAGGACAAAAGCCCGGAAAGCCGGGCCTATCTGTCAACCTTCGAGGATACGCTGTGGTTTGAACCGCATCCGCCGATTCTTGATTCCGAGGAAATGGATCAGCGGATGGCAAATGGCGAACTGACGCTGGCATTGCAGATTCCGCCCGGTTTTGGTGCGGAACTGCGGCGCGGCGCCGACGTGGACGTTGCGGCGATGATTGATGGCGCCGATACCACGCGTGCCGGTACGGTGGAAAGCTATGTTTCGGGGGCTCACGCATCCATTTTGGCAGATGCCGGAGCGGCGGCAACCGCACTCGATATGCTGACCCCGTCGAGCGCCGGGCCGGCCACGCTTCTTCCACGGTTTCGCTACAACCCGGCCATGGAAAGCCTGCCTTCCATCGGCCCGTCGATCCCGCCATTGCTGCTGTTGCTGTTCCCCGCCATTCTGATGGCGGTCAGCGTGGCGCGTGAAAAGGAGATCGGCACCATCACCAATTTCTATGTCACGCCGACGGGGCGGGCGGAATTCCTGATCGGCAAGCAGATCGTCTATGTCGCCATCACGATGCTGAATTTCGCCATTCTCACGGCGCTGGTGGTGCTGGTTCTCGGGGTGCCGTTGCGCGGTGATCCACTGGTGCTTGTGCTCGCCGCACTGGTCTATGCCATCGCCGCCACGGGGTTCGGGCTGCTGGTGTCTATGATATCCGCCACCCAGGTTACTGCGGTGTTTGCCAGCACCATCCTCTCGGTGATGCCGACCTTGCAGTTTTCCGGAATGATGACGCCGGTATCATCGCTGGAAGGGCCGGCCCGGTTGCTCGGCAGTTTCTGGCCGACGACCTGGTATATGGCAGTCAGTGTCGGAACTTTTACCAAGGGACTTGGACTAGCAGAGATGAGCGGGGCGCTGATGCGCCTGGCGGCTTTCGGTCCAGTATTTACCGTGCTGGCAATCCTCGCCCTGCGCCGTCAGG
The DNA here is from genome assembly GCF_039975035.1 of Hoeflea sp. Taxonomy (GTDB): domain Bacteria; phylum Pseudomonadota; class Alphaproteobacteria; order Rhizobiales; family Rhizobiaceae; genus Hoeflea. The sequence continues at coordinate 12,894 of NZ_JBDWHW010000247.1, forward strand.
AGCGATGACATGCGGTGGCTCGAAAATATCTTCTGGCTGGTTGGCAAGGAACTCAAGAGCACGGTTGGTGACCCGGTGATGGTCATTCTGATCCTCTGGTCGTTTGTCGCCGCGGTCATGCTCGAGGCCAGCGGTGCCGGCGACACTGTTCGCAACGCCGCCATTGCGATTACCGATGAGGACCGCTCGCCGTTAACACGGCAGATAGCCGGATCGCTTATGCCACCATGGTTTCAGGAGCCGGTGGAGATGACGCCGGCTGAGGCAAGTTCGGCCATGGATCGCGGCGATATCATGTTTGTGCTTGCCTTCCCGCCAAACTTTACCGCCGATGCGATTGCAGGCAAGCAGCCGGTTGCCCAGCTCCTGGCTGACGCCACCGCAGTGTCGCAGGCGCAACTGGGCGCCGATTACATCCGTAGCATCCTTCAATCCGAGTCTGAATTTTTTCTCTCCCGTAATTCAGGCGGGCCCCAGCTTCAACTGGCACTGCGCCGGGCCTTCAATCCCAATGGCAATCCGGTCTGGTTCAAGGCCATGTCCTCGCTGCTCAATCAATTGTCGCTGCTGACGATTGCCCTTACCGGAGCGGCGATGCTGCGAGAACGCGAGCACGGCACCATAGAACATCTCATGGTGATGCCGCTGACACCGGTCGAAATCGGATTGTCGAAGGTTCTGGCGACCATTCTTGTGGTGCTGGTGGCATTCATCGGCTCGCTGTTGTTTGTGGTTCAGGGCGTGTTGAATGTTCCTGTCGCGGGCTCGGTGCCGCTGCTGGTGGGCGGTGCCGCGGTGTATCTGTGGGCTGCCGCCGCAATCGGCATGCTGTTGGGCACGCTGGCGCGCAGCATGGCGCAATTCGCGCTCTTGGTGATCATGGTGATCATTCCGGTGATCATGCTGTCGGGTGGGATGGGGGCCGTCGAAAGCCAGCCTGACATCGTCCAGAAATTGACGCTGGCGTTGCCTTCACGGCATTTTCTGGCATTTGCCAAGGCCGTGGCATTCCGCGGCGCAGATCTGGGCGCGGTCTGGCCGCAACTGGCCTTGATGGCAGGGCTCGGCGCGGCCTTCTTTGCCGCAAGTCTGGCACTGTTCCGGCGATCGATGGCTTTGACCGGCTAACAAGGTCACAGCCAAAAATAGCACCACGGTTTAAGGTTTTGCATTATCGCTCGGCAGGTGAAAAACTGCTTCGAATCCAGCCACGCGACCCTGTGCGGGCGAGTGCAATTCCAGTGTCGCCTGCGCACCTTCGGCTATGGCCTGCACGATGGACAGGCCCAATCCGTTACCTTTGGCCGTTGCGTTTCCACGCTCGAACCGCGCCGTTAGCCTGGCTAGAGTTTCGGGCAGAAGCGCCGCGCCATCATTGACCACTCGCAGTGTCCCGTTGCCCGTCAGTTGTACCTCTATCGGAGCACTACCCCTGCCGTGACGCAACGCGTTTTCAAGCAGGTTCCGCGCGACAATTGCAAAAGCATCCGGATCAAGGTCGGACAATACCGGTTGCTCCGAAACCCTTGTCTGGATATTTTCCGCGCCTGCGGCATGGTTGAATTCAGACAGGACCATGTTCAGGACCGGGCGCAAGTCCGACGGGGCTTCACGTCGCAAACGCCCGCCCTCGGCGCGCGCCAGTTGCATGAGTTTCTCCGACAATCGGTTCAACCGCTTCAATGCACTTTCGATATCGGAAGCTCTTCGGCCTGTTTTGGCATCGGTCGTCTCTGCCATCAATCTTTGGGTTTGGGCCAATGCTGCAGCCACCGGAGTGCGCAGCTCATGAGCGGCATTTGCAGTAAAACTGCGCTCAGCCTCAAGCGTGCGCCGCAATTGATCCAGCAACTGGTTGACAGCCTTTGCCACCGGCGAGATTTCGTCTGGAAGCCGGCCTGTTTTCACTGCCGACAGATCGCGTGGTCCGCGACTGGACAAGGCTTCGCTGAACCGCCGAACCGGCCGCAGACTGCGGCCGACGATTAGTGCCGTGCCGATCAAACTGAGTGGAATGACCACAATCAGCGGCAATGCCAGGCCCGCCAAGGTCTCGCGCGCCATCTCTGCTCTGTGGCTCAGCGGCTCTGCAACGGCAATTGTGATGGTCCCTTGCAGCGCCGCGTCGTAGTATAGCCGGTGGGTCGCCGTTTGCTGAAACCCCAAGCCGGCAAATGGCGGAAAATCCGCATCATCGGCGGAATGCGAACGCAGCAAGACACGTCCCAGATCATCGCGCACAAGATAGGTGAAAAATTCCTCATGCGGACGCAGGGTTGCAATGCGCTGGCTCAGGCCGGCTTCATCG
>NZ_JBDWHW010000248.1:0-15391 GCF_039975035.1 Hoeflea sp.
GGGGGTTTGCATGTCCAAATACAGCACGTCTTTCAAGCAGTCGGTGGTGTTGGCGTATGAAGAGGGTTCAGACGGCTTCCGCCGAATCGCAGCTCGGTTTGGAATAGATCATTCGACCGTGGAAAAATGGGTTGCGATCCATGCTCAGCACGGCCTGGCTGGATTGGTGAAGAAGTTCAGCCACTACGACGCCGAGTTCAAGCTATCGGTACTTCGGCGGATATGGGAGGATGGGCTTTCCTACCGTCAGGCCGCTGCATTATTCAACATCCGCAACAAGAGCTGCCTTTCGGACTGGGAGCGGCGTTATGAACGCGGCGGGATAGAGGCATTGGCCCCGCGCCGCAGAGGAAGGCCCAAATCGATGCCCAAGCCGCCGACAGTCGCGCCCGCTGCAGAACACCCGCAAGTCTTGCCGGGCGATGACACCCGCAGCCGCGAGGAACTGGTGGCTGAGCTGAACTATCTGCGGATGGAGAACGACTACCTAAAAAAACTCAAGGCCTTAACGCAGGAACGACAAGCGCCGAAAAAGCGCAAGCCGTTGCCGCGTTAAGGCCATCCCATCCGCTTGCCGGCCTGCTGCAACTGGCAGGCTTGGCGCGCAGCACGTTCTACTATCGGCAAAAGACCTCCGCGCTGGCCGATCGGCATGCGGCGCTCAAGGACAGCATCAAGGCCGTCTTCACGCTTCACAAGGGCCGCTATGGCTATCGCCGGATCACGGCAGCGCTTTGCCGGCTGGGACAGCACGTCAATCACAAGACGGTTCAGCGCCTGATGGGGCAGATGGGGTTGAAGTCGCTGGTGCGCCCGAAGAAATATCGCTCCTACAAGGGAGCTGCCGGACGCATCGCTCCCGATCTCCTGAAGCGCCAGTTCAAAGCCGAGGCTGCGAACCTGAAATGGGTGACCGACGTCACCGAGTTCAACGTGGCGGGCGAGAAGCTCTATCTCTCACCGGTCATGGACCTCTTCAACGGCGAGATCATCGCCTTCGAGACAGCCCGCCGGCCCGTCTTCAAACTGGTGGAGGGCATGCTCACCAAGGCTTTGGAAAAACTGAAATGTGGAGAAAAGCCGATCCTGCATTCCGATCAGGGCTGGCAGTATCAGATGCCCGCCTATCAAAGCCAGCTGCAAACGCGGAACATCGTCCAGAGCATGTCACGCAAGGGCAACTGCCTCGACAACGCCGCCATGGAAAGCTTCTTTGCCGTGCTGAAATCCGAACTCTTCCATCCCAACACGTTCGAAAGCCCGCAAAGCTTGAAGGCCGGTATCGAGGAATACATCCACTATTATAACCACGACAGGATCAAGATGAAACTCAAAGGGCTGAGCCCTGTACAATACAGGACCCAGCCCTTAAATCTGCCCAGCCTATAAACCGTCCAACTTAATGGGGTCAGTTCAGCGACCGCCGGTTTTTTAATGTCCGGAATTGTGACAGCAGGCTTCGTCAGGCCAGAGCCCGACCCGGCTCAGCGATTGCCGAGCCAGATTTGCATGCGGTCAAGCGCCCTGCTCATGTCGTCAAGGCTGCCGGCATAGGAAAACCGCATGAACCGCGGGCCATCGACTGGATCGAAATCCCTGCCCGGCGTCGCCGCCACATGGATATCGGCCAGCATCTGGCGGGCGAAGGCCATCGAATCATTGGTATGTCCCGAGACATCGACCCACGCGTAGAAGGCGCCATCCATGGGCGCGGCGAACGGCAATGCAAGCGCCGGCAGGCGCTCGGCGAGCAATGTCCGGTTCCGCCGGTAGCCGTCGCGAACCGCCTCCATCTCGGCAATCCCCGCCAGCGCCGCCTCTGCGGCGATCTGGGACAATTCCGGAGGGCTGATGTAAAGGCTCTGCGCCAGACATTCTACCGGACGCACCAGATCTTCAGGCAGCACCATCCAGCCGATGCGCCAGCCGGTCATGCAGAAATACTTCGAGAATGAATTGATCACGACCGCATTGTCCGACACCGACAAGGCCGTGGTTTCCTCACCGCTCCAGGTCAGGCCATGATAGATTTCATCGGAAATGAAGGCCACGCCGCGATCCGCGCACCATTCGTCGAGCCTGGCGATTGCCTGTCTGGAATGCACCGCACCGGTCGGGTTGGCCGGGCTGGCGATCAGGACGCCGGCAACGCGTGCGCCGGCTTCATGTTCCGCCGCTTCGATCGCCTCGGGCGTCAGCGCATGCCCGGTCGAGCCATCGACGGCGATCTCGACGACTTTCAGGCCCAGAGCCGAGAGAATGTTGCGATAAGCCGGGTAACCGGGCCGGGTGATGACGACCAGATCGCCGGGATTGAACAGTTGCAGAAACGCCAGATTGAAACCGGCTGACGATCCCGCGGTCACGGCGACGCGGCGGGGATCGAGATCGACGTCGTGGACCCGCTTGTAATGCCCGGCGATCGCCTGGCGCAAGCTCTTGACGCCGAGAGCATCGGTATACCCCAGGCGTCCGGCCTCGAGCGCCCGTGCAGCTGCGGTCAGAGCCACGGCCGGCGCCGGATGCGCCGGCTGCCCCACCGCCATGGAGATCACATCCCTGCCCTCGCTCTTGAGTCTGGTTGCTTCCGCCAGAATATCCATGGCGTGAAACGGCTCAACCGATAGCTTGCGCTGCATTGTCAACTCCGAAACTCCCTTGTCAAACCTGTACTGCCCCATCGGACCAGCACCACGCGGCTGTTCCGGCCCGTCGAGACGTCAAAGCCGAGGATGAGGCCGTGCCTGACGCCAGCCGCACAAATGCCTGATTGTCATGTCCATCACAAGAGCGCGAGGAGGATGGATCGTCGGGCTTTGACGATTGCTTTTCCAGACATAGCCATTACTTTTGGGATATGATGAGGATATCAAACTCAATGGCGACGTACTCCAAGGTTGACCGGGCACGCGTCATCCGCCGAACCGTTACAGCCATGACCGCCGCGATGCTTTCCTGCACTCTGGCGCTGCCCGCGTTTGCGCAGGGCAATGTTCAGGTTGTGCGCGACGCCGAAGTCGAGACCCTGCTCAGGGACTACGCCACGCCTGTGCTCAAGGCAGCAGGGCTGAAGACCAGCCGGGTTCAGATCGTCCTTGTCAACGATCCAAGCTTCAACGCGTTTGTTGACGGCCAGCGGATCTTCGTCAACACCGGCGCGCTGACCGCCGCGACCGTGCCGAATGAGATCATCGGCGTCATCGCGCACGAAGCTGGACATCTGGCCGGCGGGCATCAGCAAAGGCTGCGCGAGCAAATCGCCGCTGCGCGCACCTTGGCGATTGTCGGTGGTCTGCTTGGGGCAGGCGCCATTGCCGCGGGCAGCATTGCCGGCAGTTCGGGCGGAGCGCAGGCTGGTGGCGCGCTGATCACCGCCGCGCCCGGGATCGCACAACGCAGCCTGCTGAGTTACCGCCGCTCCGAGGAGATGAACGCCGACCAGGCTGCCGCGCGCTATCTCAACGCCACCGGGCAATCGATGCGCGGCATGCTGACCACGTTCGAGCGTTTCTCCCAGAGCCTTTCGCTGTCGGGAGTTCAGGTCGACAAATACCAGATCAGCCATCCGCTGCCGCGCGAGCGCATCGCGCTGCTGGAGGAGCTGGCGCGCAAGAGCAAGCATTTCGGCGCAAAGGATCCCGCAAGTCTTGTGCAACGCCATCAAATGATGCGTGCCAAGATCGCAGCCTACATGGGCGGCGCCAGCTCTGTGGCCCGTCTGTTTTCCGATGATCGGGCTTCCGTGGCGGCCCGGTATGGCGACGCCATCGCCACCGACCTGGCAGGCAATTCCGCAGCATCACTCAAGAAACTCGATGCGTTGATCCGGGAACAGCCGAACAATCCCTATTTCCACGAATTTCGCGGCGAAGTTCTGATCAAGCTGCGCAAGAGCGACGAGGCGATCAAGGAATTCAACCAGGCGGTCAAGCTCGACCCGACCAAATCTCCGCTGATCAGGGCGCGGCTGGGTTTCGCGCTTGTTGCTTCGGGCAAGCCTGCCAACATGGGACGCGCCATTGACGAGTTGCGGGCATCGCTGCAAAGCGAGCCGGAGAACTTCTCGGCCTACCGACACCTGTCTCAGGCCTATGCCCAGGCCGGCGATATCGCCAATGCCGAACTGATCATGGCGGAAGGCAATTTTCGCGCCGGCAACACCCGTGATGCCAAGGTTTTCGCAGCCCGTGCGCTGCAAAAACTGCCCAAGGGTTCACCGGGAGCGCTCAGAGCCAACGACATCTTAACCATCGGAAAATAGAACACTTCTGCGGGGCCGACGGAGCGTCGCGGCGGTTGAAACAAGGATCCTGACACAATGAAACACCTCACCCGCACCGGTCTGCTGACCGCTCTTCTGATCAGCGTGTCCACGGCCCTGCCGCTGCCCGCTGCGGCGCTCGATGACAGCCAGAAGCAGGAATTCGGAGCATTTATCCGCGAATACCTCATGGCAAATCCCGAGATCATCGAGGAAATGAGCCAGGCGCTGGAAATCAAGAAGGAAACGGAAAGCCGCGTGATGGCGCAGGCCGCGATCACTGACAACAAGGAGGCCATCTTCCGTGCGCCCGAGGACGTGGTTCTTGGCAATCCGGATGGCGACGTCACGATTGTCGAGTTCTATGATTACAATTGCGGCTTCTGCAAGCGCGCCATGAACGACATGATCGGCCTGCTCGACAAGGATCCGAACCTGCGTTTCGTGCTCAAGGAATTTCCAATTCTGGGGCCCGATTCGCTTGCCGCACACCGGGTTGCCATGTCGTTTCGAAAGCTTGCGCCGGAACTCTACAGTGATTTCCACATGAAGCTGCTCGGCGGCGATGTTCGCGCCACCGAGACGCAGGCAATCGAGATTGCGAAGAGCCTGGGAGTTGAAGAAGCTGCGCTGGTCGCCGGGATGGATGATCCTGCAATCGACCAGTCAATCCGGCAAACCTATGAACTGGCCAACGCCCTTGGCATTTCAGGCACACCTTCGTTTGTTATCGGTGATGAAGCCGTGTTCGGAGCCGTTGGCGAGGAGACGCTGCTGGCGAAGATCAACAATATGCGCCAATGCGAAAGCACCATCTGTTGACATGACCGGCTCGAACCAGCCGCAAGCGCGATCAATCGCTTGTGGACAATCCGCGCTATCAAGCGAAAGCCTTCCCCGGCGGCCTACATCCAGTGTATGCCTGAGGGTCACACGCCTTACCCCGGTTCCCGGGTAGCGGCCTTTTCACGGCTCCGCGCCGTCGCAGGCTTGTCATTTGGCAGTGCGGGGCTGTAAAGGGTCGGATAATCAGCGAAACGGCGCCAAATGCCGTTCGCAACAACAAAACAGAGGCAATAGTCCGATGGCAACACGAAAACCGTCGATCGACCAGGATTTGATCCGGGATCTGGCCAACATTCTCAATGAAACCGATCTCACCGAGATCGAGATCGAACAGGATGATCTGCGTGTGCGTGTCAGCCGCGCCGGAACGGTTCAGACCGTTCACGCGCCAATTGCGCAGCATCAGGCGCCCGCGCCGGCGGTGCCGCTACAGTCTGCCACGGCTTCCGCGGAAGCAGTCGCGACCGCAGCCGCAAAAACAGCCAACACGGTCACCGCTCCGATGGTCGGCACCGTATACCTGTCGCCGGCACCAGGCGCCAAAGCGTTCGTCGAGGTTGGGCAAACGGTGACGGAAGGTCAGACAATCCTGATCATTGAAGCCATGAAGACCATGAACCAGATCCCCGCACCGCGCGCCGGCAAGGTCGTCGAGGTAATGGTCACCGATGGCCATCCGGTGGAATTTGCCGAACCGATGATTGTGATCGAGTAAGTGAGCCAGGCCATGTTCTCCAAGGTCCTTATTGCCAATCGGGGCGAGATCGCACTCAGGGTGCTCAGGGCTTGCAAGGAGCTCGGCATACAGACCGTTGCGGTGCATTCGACCGCCGACCAGGACGCCATGCATGTGCGGCTGGCCGACGAGAGCGTTTGCATCGGTCCGCCGCCATCGCGCGACAGCTATCTCAACATTCACCAGATCGTCGCGGCTTGCGAGATAACCGGAGCGGACGCGGTGCATCCCGGTTACGGATTCCTGTCCGAAAATGCCAAGTTCGCCGATATTCTTGAAGCGCACGGCATTACCTTTATCGGACCAACCGCCGACCACATCCGTCTGATGGGCGACAAGATCACGGCCAAGAAGACCGCTGTGAGCCTGGGCATTCCGTGTGTTCCGGGCTCCGACGGCGAGGTGTTCGATGTCGAGCAAGCCCTCGAGGTCGCCAAGGAAACCGGCTATCCGGTGTTGATCAAGGCAACCGCGGGCGGCGGCGGCAGGGGCATGAAAATCGCCAACAACGCCGGCGAACTTTCCGAAGCCCTGTCGACAGCACGGTCGGAAGCATTGGCCAACTTTGGCAATGATGCCGTCTACATGGAAAAGTATCTCGGCCAGCCGCGCCATATCGAGATCCAGGTCCTTGGCGATGGCGAGGGCAACGCGGTCCATCTGGGCGAGCGCGACTGCTCGCTGCAACGGCGACACCAGAAGGTCTGGGAAGAAGCCAACTCGCCCTCGCTCAATGAAAACCAGCGGATGGAAATCGGCGAAATCTGTGCGGTGGCGATGCGCAAGCTGAAATATCGCGGCGCCGGCACCATCGAGTTTCTGTATGAGAATGGCGAGTTCTTTTTCATCGAAATGAACACGCGCCTGCAAGTAGAGCACACCATTACCGAAGCGATCACGGGCATCGATCTGGTCAATGAACAGATCCGGATCGCGTCTGGCGCCGGATTGTCGGTCACCCAGGAAGACATCCGCTTCCATGGTCATGCCATCGAGTGCCGGATCAACGCCGAAGACCCGTCCACCTTTGTGCCCTCACCCGGCACGATCACGCATTACCACCCGCCTGGCGGGCTTGGCGTAAGGGTCGATTCCGGCGTTTATCAGGGCTACAAGATCCCGCCTTATTATGACAGCCTGATCGGAAAGCTGATCGTTCACGGGCGCACGCGGGTAGAATGCATGATGCGGCTGCGGCGGGCGCTGGACGAGTTTGTCGTCGACGGCATCAAGACAACGATCCCGCTGTTTCGCGATCTTCTTGCCAATCCGGACATCGCAAATGGCGACTACGACATCCACTGGCTGGAAAAATTCCTTGCAGCCAAAGCCGACAAATAGATCTCCCCTTTCTCCGGCTGGGGGAGATTGAGCCTTGCGGCACGGCGACCATCTCCGGATCACGCCTGAATTGCTGCTGCGCGCCTATGCCTCGGGTTTGTTCCCGATGGCTGATTCCGCCGACGACCCGGACCTGTTCTGGGTCGAGCCGGAATTGCGCGGGATTTTGCCGCTCGACGGGTTCCATGTGCCCAAACGGCTGGCCCGTACGGTGCGGCAGGCGCCGTTCGAAATCCGCTTCGACACAGCCTTCGATGAAGTCCTGGCGGCGTGCGCCCAAAGCGTCGAGAACCGGCCTTCAACCTGGATCAATTCGACCATCGCCGAACTTTACGGCAGCTTGCACCGGCTCGGCCACGCTCACAGCGTCGAGGCCTGGCGCGATGGCGAGTTGGTGGGCGGGCTTTACGGGGTCTCGCTAAGACGGGTGTTCTTTGGCGAAAGCATGTTCAGCCGCGCCACCGATGCGTCCAAGATCTGCCTTGTGCATCTGGTCGAGCGGCTTCGAGCCCGCGGCTTCGTGCTGCTCGACACCCAGTTCACCACAGAGCATCTCAAGCGTTTCGGTGCGATCGATATTCCACGTCAGGAGTATGTCGGGATGCTCGAAGAAGCGCTTGAAGGACCGGACCTGAAGTTTTCGGAGCAGCCATAGCGGGAATTTCCCGCAGTCCTCAAATAGCCTCGTTGGCTGAGCAAGGCTTCATCCCCCACTACTTGACTCCCCATCAAACCACGCGCGCGTCCGGTTTTGTACGACTTTCGGGAAAAGCCGCGAGTGACACGACGGCAAATGCGGATCCGTAAAGCCGAATTTTGCAGCACCCGGCACGCAATCGCCATTGCAAATGGAACCGCACCGAAGGCCCGAACGTTACAGAGGTGACGGATTTCCCAAAAGGAGTTGCACTCGTGACACTAACCCGACTTTTACTCGCGTCCACCGCCATCAGTCTGAGCGGCCTGGGCATTGCCCATGCAGGACCTCTTTCAATTGCAAGATCAGTGACGGGCTCAGTCCCGGCCCCGGCAATCGTCCGGGTGCAGATGAGCCCCGGAGATGCCCAGGCAGCGCTGGCGGCGGCTCTCGCACGCCTGTCGGAAGCACAAGCGTCAGGCGGAGATGTCGCGGCGGCTCAAGCCGACGTTGCCGCGGCACAGGCCAATGTCGCCGCTGCCCAAGCTGCGGCGCAACCTGCGCCAGCCCCGGAACCGGCCCCCGAACCAGCCGCTCCCGCCGCTGAGCCGGCGCCGGAAGCCGCCCCCGTCCCACAACCGGCTCCCGCCGAGAAGCCAGCAGCGGCGCCACAACCTGCCCCGAAACCAGAACCGGCGCCTGTACCTGAAGCAACGCCACCCGCGGCAGAACCGGTGCCAGCACCGCAACCTGCCCCGGCGGATGCCACACCGGAACCCAAGGCTGAAGAAGCGCCCGCAGCACCTGCGGAAGCCGCGCCTGAACCTGTCCCGACTCCCGAACCTGCGCCGGCACAGGAAGCAGTCGAACAGCCTGCCGCCGAGGCTCCAGCGAAGGAGGCCCCACCGGCCCCCGAAGCAGCACCCGAAGTGACGCCGGCGCCAGAGGCCCCGGCTGAAGCCAAGCCGGAGAAAGCCGTTCCAGAAGCCAAACCTGCTACCGCGCCGGAAAAGGCCGCTGATCCCGCCGCGGAAGCACCGGCCGCGGCACCAGAGGCTCAACAACCTGCGGCACAAGAAGAGGCCAAGCCGGCAAAGAAACCGGCAAAACCGGCAGCAGCGGACTCGGACGCTGGAGCAGAAAAATCCAAAGCCGAGCCTGAAGCCGCGCAGACCGATGGTTCTCAACCGGCTGGGGACGCCGATGCTCCGGCCCAGCCTGCTGACGCCGCACCGGCGCAACCCGCAGAGCAGTTGACCTTGCCGGTTGAAAACGGCGCCCCCGTGCTTGACAGCGCCAAGGAAGAGCCTGCGGCAGGTGAAAACGGCGCTCCGGCCGCAGCTCAGTCAAACGAGCCCGCTGCACCCCCGCCCACCTCGGATCAGGAATCCCAGGCACCCGCCTTGCGGGACACGCCCGCCCCACAGGCGCTTTCCGAGCGGGGCGAACGTATCGACCAATCGCCACCACGCGAGCAGCAAACCAACGTGACCATTGTCAACCAGGTCGACAACCGCACGATCATTGAAGTCGACAATCGCACGATCATCGAGCATGACGAACGCGACCGGCTTCAGGCGGGCAGCGAGGAAGTCTATTATGAGCAGCTTGGTGGCGGACGGGTGCGCGAAGTCATCGTCCGGCCGAATGGTGTGCAACTGGTCACGATCTCCAATCGCTGGGGCGACGTGATGCAACGCAGCCGGATCATGCCGGACGGCCAGGAATATGTGCTGTTTTACGCCAATGCCAACAGCGATGGTTCGCGCGAGGCATTTGTCGATCCGGGCCGTAATCTGCCCAGGCTGCAACTGCAGATTCCGGTCAGTGAGTACATTCTGGACGCAACCGATGCCGAGCCATCGGCGTATCTCGACTTCCTGATGGAGCCTCCGGTCGAACAGGTGGAACGTCTCTACACGGTCGAGGAAGTTCGCCGGTCAGCCCGTATCCGCGACAAGGTTCGCCGCATCGATCTCGACAGCCTGACTTTCGAGTTTGGCAAGGCGACGATCGCCGACGACCAGATTCAGCGGCTTTCGGATGTCGCCGACGCCATGACCAGGATTCTGGAGGAGAACCCTGCGGAGACCTTCCTGATCGAAGGCCACACCGACGCCGTGGGCAAGGACAATGCAAACCTGCTGCTCTCGGACGAACGCGCTGAAACGATCGCGGTGGCATTGACGGACGTGTTCGGCATTCCGCCCGAAAACCTCGTCACGCAAGGGTACGGTGAGCGCTACCTCAAGATCCGGACCGAAGCACCGGAACGGCTCAACCGTCGGGTGACCATCCGCCGCATCACGCCGCTGGTCACACCGGTCGCTTCGCGCTAACCCCGCACCGGCCAGCCCAACAAGCAAACGCCTCGTGTCTGACGGACACGGGGCGTTTTGCCGTTGCGGACTGTTGGGGAAAATCAGTTGCCCGGAGTTGGAGCCGGTATATCGGACTGCTGTTTGCATTCCGTGAGCCAGACATCATAGACGGCGTGATCCACCGCATTGAGACCGGGCGAATCGGCAAACATCCATCCAGTGAACAGCCGACGGACCTTGCGATCCAGCGTAATCTCGTCGACCTCGACAAAAGTGGTGGTCTTCGGCGGTTCGGTCTCGTCGCGGCTGTAGCAAACCCGCGGCGTCACCTGAAGCGCGCCGAACTGGACGGTCTCGTTGACATAGACATCGAAGGTGGTAATTCGCCCGGTGATCTTGTCGATCCCGGAAAACACAGCCACGGGGTTTTCGATTCGGGCCGCGAGCGCCGGCGCACCGGCGGCCAGAAGACCCAATGATACGGCAAGGAGCGCGCCAGTGCGCTTTGCCAGATTATAAGCGTGGATTGTCATCGGCTTCACTCGTCACAATGCCCGCTCGGGGCTGCTCCGGCATGTCTACCGCACCGGCGTCAATGAAGCGTTAACCATGAAATGTGGCATGGCTGCGCCAAAGAAGTCGCGGCTTGTTATGATTTCGGCGTCCAGGCGTCATAGTCGCCGGTCACATGCGGACGGGCGCCCTGATTGAGAATCGAACCCTTGGGGTGGTATGCCCCGCCGGTGCCGGTCAGGTTTCGCTGATGCGCCTTTTCCCAGGGTCTGGCGACATAAGTCTCGGCGGACGGCGACACATCAGTGCGGTGATGCATCCAGCCATGCCAGCCGGCGGGAATCGCAGAGGCTTCGGCCGGACCGTTGTAGATCACCCAGCGCCGGGTGCGGCCTTCAGAGTCCAATCCGCCCTCGTAATAGACGTTGCCGGACTCATCCTCGCCAACACGCTTTCCATGCCGCCAAGTGTGGAACCTGGTTCCCAGGGTCTGTCCATTCCACCAGGTGAATATCTGAAGAAGTAGCGTCTTCATGAAAGCCTCTCTTCCGTGGACCAGGCGACCGTTTTCCAGCCGCGTCACTTCCCGCCTTATGGCCCGCTCTGGCCGCATTGTCCAGTGGCGGAAGGGTCTAAGCTCAGCGCAATTTCATCTTGAAACCGGCATGGCTCCGGGTGAAGCCGAGGTTCTGGTAAAACCTGTGGGCGTCGTGCCGCACGGCGTTCGACATCAATTGCACCAGGCGCGCGCCCTGATCCCTGCCCTGGGCAATTGCATGATTGACCATGCTCTGGCCGATACCGAGCCCGCGCATATCGGTGCGGGTATGCACTGCCTCAATGGTCAAACTCGAAGCCCCCTTGCCGGTCAGCGACGTGATCAGCGTGGTCTGGAATGTGCCGACGACCTCACCATCCCTGACCGCGACATAAAGCGCGTCATTGGGACTGGTCGCGATGCGATCAAAGGCGGCCAGGTAGAGTGGAAGCTCGGCGGGGTCAGCGCTGTCACCATGACCGCCAAGCGTGTCCTGCGCGAACATCGCGGCAATGGCAGCCACATCACCCCGGTCGGCCAGGCGGATTTCAATAGATCTCGTCATGATGTCAGAACTCCGATCAGATCAGTGGAGACCGGCACACACAGGCCGATGAAGAAATCAGGATTTCTCCTAGCATGCGGGAAGTCTGCCGTCATGAGCCATGCACAGCCGACCCCTGGCACTACAACATGTGCCTAAGGCCCGAACCGGGCTGCGGACCATCATCCTGTCTGGATCATGGTGGACATCGAAGAGGAGAGTTTTCATGACCTTCAGATTTGCGATTGCGACCCTGTCGCTGCATCTCGCTGGCATCAACGCCAACCGTGGCCCAGGACGGGTCGGTGGGCATTGCCTTTCCCCAAGCGCCCGAACAGTCCTCAGGTGGGTGCACCGGTCAAAACACCGACAAGACGCTTGGCCGCGCGCGGACCAAATGTGCCGGGGGCGGCGCCATGGAACAGGACTGCCTGCGGGTCAAATGGTGCTACCCGACCGGTTGCTCGGCAGATCTGGTGGTGCAGCACCAGGAAGGCCCGCACTGGCATCTGTAACTGTGCGGCCGCAACTTAAAGGAAGCTGTGATGGTCGCTGTTGCGGTTGCCTGCGACCGCGAGCTCCGGCGCTCTATCATCGTCTGTCCGGCGGTGCGGTTTTGGCACGATGAGGGCAGAGAACTGGCTGCTAAATGAGCCGTCCGGATTACCCCGCGAGCGGTTTTGACAGGATCAGCGCCGGAATGCCCGATTCGCCCCTGGCGCAATTGTCGGTGCGTCCGGTCTCCTTCATGCCGTGAGCCTGGTAGAACGCAATCGCCGGTTCATTGCCCGGATCGACTTCCAGCGTCAGGTTTTGCGCGTCCGGAAAGCAGGTCTCGATTTCGGCGAACAGATCACGCCCGATCCCCAGTCCCTGACATTCAGGCCGCACGTAAAGCTGATGCAGCGAAACCATCTTGGTTCCGGCCTTGTAGCTGGCAAAGGCAACGCCTCCGATCAGCTTGCCATCGTCGGCCACCAGAAATTCGCCATGCGGGCGATCGAGCATAGCCTTGATCGCGGTTTCGGAATGCCAGTCCGCGATGATTTCCTCGACCTTTGCGGCTCCGTAAAACGGCGCATAGGTGGCCCGCCAGGTTTCGGCCAACACATCGCGGATGGCCGGAATATCGCGGGCAGAGGCGGAGCGAACAAAGAACATCGGGGCTTCCTATCGTTGTCACGGCTCAAGGCCATGCAATTGAACAATGTGCTGTCGTTGATTTTTCCGCGGCAGTTTCATCCCGCGCCGGTTCAACGGTCAAGAAGTGAACGAACCCGTGGGGGTAAATGATTGGTGAACCCTGCCGTCACCAGCCTGTCAAATGCCATTCGAACGTCTGCCCCAAGCGGCTGCAGGGCTTGAAATCCGGTGTCCGGATATGCGGCCATGCGCCAGACGTCGCCAACCATTTCAGCAATCAACGCTTCGAGCGAATGATGCTTGCCGGGCTGCTCGGCCAAGGAATGTTCCGGAGCGGTGATCATCGACGTCACCTGCGGCCATTTGACCGCCAGACTCGCGCTCACCCGCCGCCGCGTTTGCGGTTTTGTAACCCAGATCAGCCGTTGCGCATCGGGGATGATCGAGCGAACAAAACCGATGTTCTCACCGATATTGGTGGCTTTTTCTTCAGCCGTGATCGCCTCGCCGGGGACACCCAGTGAAACGGCGCGTTGGAGGAACGCTGCGGCCTCCGACCCTGCGAACATGCCCTGGGTCCAGTTGCCGGAGGCTCCGGTGAAGATGATCCTTGAAGCCAGTCCGCGATGGAACAGCTGTGCACATCGGTCGGCCACACGCAGGTCGTAGCTGCCCAAACCGATGATCGCGTCCGCAGTCTCGAGCGGTGTCTCGGTGTTGTGGTAATCCCACAGAACGCGGGCATGGCGCAGCACGGACTGATCGACCGCTGCCATCGCGCCGCGTTATTCCTCAATGCCGAGCTTGGCCTTGACCAGATCCTGCACAGCCTTGGGGTTGGCCTTGCCGCCGGTGGCCTTCATCACCTGACCGACAAACCAGCCGGCGAGCGCGGGCTTGGCCTGGGCCTTGGCCACCTGATCCGGATTGGCGGCGATCACCTCGTCGACCGCCTTTTCGATGGCGCCGGTGTCGGTGACCTGTTTCATGCCGCGGGCTTCGACCACTTCCGCCGGATCGCCGCCCTCTTCCCAGATGATTTCGAACAGGTCCTTGGCGATCTTGCCGGAAATCGTGCCATCCTTGATCAGATCGATCACGCCGCCGAGCTGGGCGGGGGAAACCGGAGTCTCTTCAATGCCTTTGCCGGATTTGTTCAAGGCGCCCAGCAGGTCGTTGATGATCCAGTTGGCCGTCATCTTGCCGTCGCGGCCGCTTGCCACTTCTTCAAAATAGTCAGCCACGGCCTTTTCAGAAACCAGGATCGACGCATCGTAGATGCTCAGCCCCATGTCGGCGACAAAGCGCGCTTTCTTGTCATCGGGCAATTCCGGCAGGTCTGCCTTCAGCGCTTCGACAAAGGCGTCGTCGAATTCGAGCGGCAGCAGATCCGGATCGGGGAAATAGCGGTAGTCATGCGCATCTTCCTTGGAGCGCATCGAGCGGGTTTCACCCTTGCCGGGGTCGAACAGGCGGGTTTCCTGATCAATCGTGCCGCCATCCTCGATGATGCCGATCTGGCGGCGGGCTTCATAATCGATGGCCTGGCCGACGAAGCGGATCGAGTTGACGTTCTTGATCTCGCAGCGGGTGCCGAATTCGCCGCCCGGTTTCCTGACCGACACATTGACGTCGGCGCGCATCGAGCCCTCATCCATATTGCCGTCGCAGGTGCCGAGATAGCGCAGGATCGAGCGGAGCTTGGTGACATAGGCCTTGGCCTCGTCAGCCGAGCGCATGTCGGGCTTGGAGACGATCTCCATCAGCGCCACGCCGGAACGGTTGAGATCCACATAGGACATGGCCGGATGCTGGTCATGCATCGACTTGCCCGCATCCTGTTCCAGATGCAGCCGCTCGATGCCGATCTCGATATCCTCGAACTGGCCCTGACGGTCCGGGCCGACCGAGATGATGATCTCGCCCTCGCCAACGATCGGATCCTTGAACTGGGAGATCTGATAGCCCTGCGGCAGATCGGGATAGAAATAGTTCTTGCGGTCGAAAACCGAGCGGTTGTTGATCTGCGCCTTCAGCCCGAGCCCGGTGCGCACGGCCTGGCGCACGCATTCCTCGTTGATCACCGGCAGCATGCCCGGCATGGCCGCGTCAACCAGGCTCACATTGGAGTTGGCATCCTTGCCGAAGCGCGTCGAGGCACCCGAGAAAAGCTTCGAATTGCTGGTCACCTGGGCGTGCACCTCGAGGCCGATGATGATTTCCCAATCGCCGGTGGCGCCGGGAATCAGCCGTTTGGGATCAGGAGTGCGGGTGTCGACGAGGGTCATAGCAGGCTCATTATCTTGGAAACTTCAGCGTCCTGTCCGGTAGAACAAAGCAGGCCGGACTGCAAGGCTTTCCGGGCATTTGACCAGGGCAATCGGGTGAAGAAATGCGTGACAAAGGGGTAATAAGCTGAATCTGTCGTGATCCTCTGATTTGGAAGGAGGACGACGATGGATGATGTGGTGGTGGAGTGTGATGCGGTTGGCGAAGCGGTTGTCTTTCTTC
>NZ_JBDWHW010000249.1:0-41795 GCF_039975035.1 Hoeflea sp.
CCTGGACATCGGCCCCCCTTTTCCTCCAGCCGCCGAACGATGGGCCTTGGAGGTGGTGCTGTCGATCATGTGGATATCCCGGTCGGTCGCTTGCACCAGAGCGTCAAACAATCGCCGCCAGATTCCGCGCGCCGACCAGCGATGGAAGCGATTGTATATCGTCGTTGGCGGTCCGTAGCAGGCAGGACAATCCTGCCATCGACACCCCGAGCGCAGCACATGGATAATCCCACTGATGACCCTGCGGTCATCGGTGCGATGAGCGCCGGGCTGGTTGGTTGGAAGCAAAGGCGAAATGCTTGCCCACTGCTGATCATCAAGCCAAAATTCACTTGCCATGTTCAAATCTCCCGTTGTACGGGCATGGAATCACAGCAGAGCAATATAATCAATCGCCTGATTGGGTTTGGAGCCTAGACCTGTCAGGATTTATGCGACTGCATCGAGAAGTTCTAAGGTCTGAAACGAAAACACAACAGAAGCTGGACGCTGTCACCTGTTGAATGAGCTCCCCCAGAGATCGGACACTGGCCTGTTCCCGGCCCGTTAAAAACGCTGCTGGTTGCTGCGCAGGGCGTCCGTGGTAGCACGCATGGGAAATATACTTGTCTTTTCGCCGGTAAGCATATCTCCAATGGCAGCACCAAGGAAGTCAGGTCCTTCGTTAAGCATTAAAATCCAGCATTTTGAACACTGTCTCGATGGTGTTTAAAAACACGCGTTTGACCGGGTCGATACCGTGAGAGGCTGAAATCATCACGCCAACCCTGTATTCACGCAGCGATTTCATTGCGAGTGGGACAAAAATCAATTCCCGCGCTTCGACTTCCTCGAGAAAACCAATCTTGGTATAGATACCAACGCCGCGATTGGCGCGGATCGCCTGCTTCGAAATCATCAGCGCATTGCTAAAAATATGCGTCGTCAGTGCACCGGCTGCAGTGTCCATTTGCTGGTCCAGAATAGAGTTTCGCCCGCGCGCATCGATCGTGCGGACCAGTGGATATCCGCGCAGGTCCTCAATCTCGATCGACGTTTTCTCGGCCAGCGGGTGATCGGGCCGCATAACAGCCCCGAAAGGGGTGGCTTTTTCCAGGACAATCCGAACATTGGAATGGGTCATGTTTGAAAAACTGAACCCGATATCAGCTTCACCCGTTCCAACCGCCGCCGCCACTTCCTCTGGAAAAGCAGTGGTCACCGAAAGAGAAATACTCGGATATTCGTCACCGAACCGTCTGAGAATACGGGGTAGAACATGAAACGTGAATGAATCAACACACTGTATGCTCAGATGCCCTGTGCGGAGGTCCCGGATGTCGTCGATAATGGTCTTGACGTTATTGAAATCGTAGATCGTCTTTCTGCAATGTTCCAGGACGATTTTCCCGGAAGGCGTCAATTCCACACCTTCCGGTGAGCGTTCAAACAGCTTCACGCCCAGTTGCTTTTCGACATTGAGAATTTGCCTGGTCACCGATGTTGACGGCACGTTGAGAACGTTGGCCGCCTTCCGAATGGACCCATGCCGTGCGACCTCGTCGATGTACTGGAGTAGTCTTGAATGCATATCGGCCCCATAATTTTGGCGGTGCAATTTCTGCACCACTGTAGGCTAAACTTGATCCTATGCGACACACCCAGATTACGCCTAAAGTCAAAAAAATAAAAAAATGGGTGCAAATCAACCGGAGGAACACAGAATGACCAGCAGCAGAACAATGGACGTCAACCGCCGTGGACTTCTCAAAGGTATGGGCGCCGCGTCCGGCCTGGCGATGTCGGGTTCGCTTTTGAGTTTTAGCAAGGGGATCGCCGCGGAAACCTACGATGTGAACATGCAACTGGGATGGCTTGCATCCAACGGCATCCTGGGTGAAGTGGCAGCCGACAAACTCGGTTACTATTCCGACGCAGGGTTGAGCCTGAACATTGTCCCTGGCGGACCGAACATCGACGGTGTGGCGTCTGTAGCCTCCGGTGCTGCAAATCTTGGATCGATCTCCTCGAGCCCGTCGTTGATGCTGGCGCGGGCCGCAGGTATCCCGATCAAGTGCATTGCCGCCGGATACCAGCAGCACCCGTTCACCTATTTCTCGTTAAAAGGGAACCCGGTTCGTGAGCCAAAGGATCTGATCGGCAAGAAAGTCGCCACACAGGGCACGGCGCGGATTCTTCTGCGCGCGTTGCTGGCCAAGAACGGTATCTCCGAAGACGATGTCGAGGTGTCCGTCATGGGCGGCGACATGGCTGCCTTGATGACCGGCCAGGTCGATGTGGTGACCGGCTGGAATACCAACATCAACGCGCTGTCCGTTCTGGCTGATCAGCGTGTCGACATGACCCTGTGGGATGCGGGCATTCAGCTTTACGCCAACCCGTACTACGTGACCGACGCAACGTTGGCCGAAAATCGCGACAAGGTCGAAGACATGATCCGCGTATCAGCCAAAGGTTGGGGCTGGGTGCATGACAATCCGCAGCAAGCAGTGGAATTTCTGGTTGAGCGGTACCCGAACATGGATCTGGAAGCCGAGAAAAAGGCCGTCGATCTGATTACCGCGTTTTCCTTCAACGAAAACACGGCCAAGGCTGGCTGGGGGACGATGACAGCTGAAAACTGGCAGGCACAGATCGACATTTATGACCAGCTTGGCCAGTTCGAAGGCGAAGCGCCTAAAATAGCTGATCTGGTCGATTTCTCTGTGCTTGAAGCGACCGCTTCCGACCGTCCGACCTACGGATAATCCGATGCACACAGTCAGCCACATTGACCAGAGCGCAACACGCCCCACGCCTGTTGCCGCTTCGCTGAAGGACGCATCCGTCAAATTTGGAACGTTCACGGCAATCGAATATCTGACTCTCGATATCGAGCGGGGGTCGTTTTACACCATTCTCGGCCCGTCGGGCTGCGGAAAATCGACCCTTCTGCGCCTGATCTCCGATCTGATCCCTTGCGCTTCGGGAGATCTGACAGTGCTTGGCAAGACCACCGAAGAAGCCCGTCTGGCGCGCGAATTCGCGTTCGTTTTTCAGGATGCGGCTTTGTTGCCATGGCGCACTGCATTGCAAAACGTCGAGCTTCCCCTGGAAATGGGCCGCAAACGGGGCGTGAATATTCCTGTCAGCGACAAGACTCCGACAGAGCTCTTGGACCTGGTGGGTCTGAAAGGCCGTGAAAACGCGCTGCCACATGAATTGTCGGGCGGTATGCGCCAGCGGGTCGCCATCGCGCGCGCACTGGTTTGCAAGCCCAAGCTGCTTTTGATGGACGAGCCGTTTGGGGCGCTGGACGAAATCACACGTGACCATCTCAACCTGCAATTGCTGCGGATTTGGGAAGAAACCGGCGTCACCATTTTGTTCGTCACGCACTCCATCCCCGAAGCGGTATTCCTGGGTCAGAAAGTTCTGATGCTGCAGGCTCATCCGGGACGGTTGCGCGAAGTGGTGGACATCGACCTGCCCTACCCGCGCGAGATCAAAATTCGCGACACGCAAGAGTTCACCAAATACACGGCTCGTCTGCGCGAACTCCTGGAGACCTGCTGATGTCTGTTATCCGCGCTGAAATAGATAGGCAAGTTTTTCAGGAAGAGCGTCTCGCCGATCGCCGGCGCAAGTTTCAATCGGCGGCGATCCCGTTGGCCACAGTAGTGCTGTTGCTGCTGATCTGGGAGTTTGGCGTACGGCTTTTCGGTGTGCCGACCTATATTGCGCCGGCACCCAGCGAGGTTGCCACCACATTTGTCGACAAATTCCCCATCCTGATGGAGAATTTTTGGCCCACTTTCTACGAAAGTGTTCTCGGCTTTTTTGCAGGCAATCTGGCCGCAATCCTGATCGCTGTGGCATTCGTGCACAACCGCACGATCGAGCGGGCAATCTTCCCGATTGCGGTGTTCGTCAACACGATCCCGATTCTGGCAATTGCCCCCATCCTAGTTTTGATTTTTGGAGCCGGATTGACCGCAAAAGTGGTGATTGCCGCACTGATCTGTTTCTTTCCGACACTCGTCAATATGGTGCGCGGCCTGCAGTCCGTCAGTGATCAGTCACTGGAATTGGCGAGAATTTTGTCGGCGTCGAAAGCCGAGGTGTTTTGGAAAATTCGGCTGCCATCCTCTCTGCCGTTCCTCTTCTCTGCCCTGAAGATTGCCGCAACAACCTGTGTCATCGGAGCCATTGTCGGAGAATGGGTCGGCGCCGATGTCGGTCTGGGCGCGCTGATCATCGACTCGACATTCAATTTCCGTGCCCCGTTGCTTTACGCGACCGTGTTTATGTCCTCGGGATTGTCGGTTCTCCTGTTTGTTGCAGTGTCGATCACCGAACGCCTGGTGGTTCGCTGGTAGCGCCGACGGACCCGAAATTTCTCAAACTAACGGTGACTTGGGCTCGCTGGGTCCAAATCCACAGGAGTTTACTATGTCCAAACAATCAAACGATAATGTCACACTGAAAGCCCAACAGGTTCCCGTTGTTTCCAAAACTGACGTGGTTGTCGTTGGCGCAGGCCCGGCCGGAGTGTCGGCTGCCGTATCGGCAGCCCGTAACGGCTGTTCCGTCACATTGATCGAGCGCTACCACCATCTCGGAGGTATGGCCTCTGGCGGTATGGTTTTGGTGCTGGATGACATGGTCAATCCGGGCAAAGACAATCGCCCTGATGAAATCGTCACGACAGGCATCGTTTCCGAATTCGTTGATCGTTTGCAATCCCAGAACGCCGCAGTTTACCCGCCGAGCGAAGACTGCGTGAAAAACTGGGAGATGTGGAAAAAATGGTCGCGATGGGGATGCATCAATTTTCACGAAACCGGAATGCCGCAACCAATCATCCACGCGGTCGCCTTCGATCCGGATGCCTGGAAACGTGTCAGCCTTGACCTGGTGAAGGAATGCGGCATCAATTTGCGTTTGCACAGCTGGTTTTCCGAAGCGATTGTAGAAGATGGCAAGGTCAAGGGTGTCGTCTGCCAGACCAAGCTTGGACGCCAGGCATTAATGGCCGATATGGTCATTGATGCCACCGGCGATCTTGATCTTGCCGCCTCGGCCGGGGCTGATTTCGTGCAGGGCGAATATATCGTCACCACTGTTTTCCGGCTCTGCGATGTCGATACCGACAAAGCGGAAGCCTTTGAATACGCCAACCCGGAAGAATACAAGAAGCTCGACCGGCAGGCGCGACGGGCTATCGGCGGCGCCTGGGGCATGTGGTGGTTGAAAACCCCGCTTCCCGGCATCGTCTGGTGCAATTGCCCGCACATGACCGGATATGACGGAATGTCGCCGGAAGACATGGTTGGGGCTGAATATGAGGGACGCGAGCGGATGATGAACCTGCTGGCATTTGCCCGGGCCAACATACCCGGCTTTGAGAACGCCAAGATGCTGGGAGCCGCCGAACAAATGGGTATCCGCCAGACCCGGCTTCTGCGCGGCGAATACGTGGTGACAAAGGATGACGTGCAAAATCGACGCCACTTTGCCGACAGCGTGTGCCGGGGCCGCGATTACTACACTCCCTACCGCGCCTTGTTGCCGAAGGGGTTGGACAACCTTATCGTTGCCGGCCGCCACTATTCAGTCGACAGCGATGCTCAGAAAAGCTCACGCGAAATTCCGCCTTGCATGGTGCAGGGCGAGGCTGCTGGCATTGCCGTATCCCTGGCCTTGAACGGCAATTCCGCGCTCCGCGCCGTCGATGCCAAGCTGATCCAAGCCCAGATGCGGGCGCAAGGAGCTGATCCGGGGGATGTTCCTTCAGCCAACGCCTTGCTCGACAACCAACCAATTTCTGTATGAGGACGTATCAATGACCGATGGTTCAAACCTGCCTTTAGCTGGCGTTCGCGTGCTCGACTTCACCCAGGTCATGATGGGTCCCTGCGCCACCCAGATGCTGGGGGATTTCGGCGCCGATGTGATCAAGGTCGAACGGCCTAATGAGGGCGATCTATCCCGCGATTTCTTCGGCGAGCGATCAGAGCTGGCGATGAACAATGCAGTGTTTTCCTCCTTGAACCGCAACAAGCGATCAATCGAGATTGACACCAAATCAGCCGTCGGGAAGCAGATGGTTTATGATCTGGTCCGCGTTTCTGACGTCGTCATGAACAACTTCCGCGCCGGCGTCATGGACCGCCTCGGTTTCGGCTACGAAACGCTCAAGGAGATCAACCCCCGAATTATATTTGCCTCGGGAACAGGCTATGGCGAAACCGGCCCCTACGCCTTCAAGGGCGGACAGGATGTCTTGGCCCAGGCTATGAGCGGCGTCATGGAAAAGACCGCCGACCCATCGATCCCGCACTCGATATATCCAACAACACTGTGTGATTATTCGGCCGGGATGCATCTCGTTCAGGGTGTCCTCGCGGCTCTGCTGGCCCGAGAGAAATCCGGCGTTGGGCAAAAAGTGAATGTGTCCCTTTACGACTCGATGATCGCCATGCAGATGCAGGAGGCTGCGCAGTGGAGCAAACACAGGGAAGTGCTGAACTGGGCGGCAATGCCTTTAACCGGTGCGTTTGAAACGACCGACGGCGCTGTGGTTGTGGTTGGCGCCTTCAAGGCCAATCCGCTTCGGGACATATGCAACGCTCTGGAAATCGAGGATATTTCATCCCAGTATCCTGACCTTGCAGCCCAACGCAAACACAAGCCTTTCTTGCAGGATCTATTCCGTAAATCCTTTGCGACGAACACCACTGCCCATTGGCTGGCCCGGCTGGAAGAACAGGATTTGCTCTGTGCTCCTGTCCGCTCGCTCGGCGAGGCCTTGGATGATCCGCAGACCGCGATCAATGACATGCTGCTGGAAATGGATCACCCGTTGTTAGGCGCCTTTACCGTTGTCGGATCCCCCGTGCATCTCAGTGACGCGCCTGTCCACATCCGCCGCACCCCTCCGCGATTGGGAGAACACACCGACGAAATTATCCGCGAATTCAATCTGACCGTCGAAAGCGGCAAGGTCGCGGTATGAGCGTCATATTCGAAATTCTGGACGGCGTGGCGCGTGTCACCATTAACCGGCCCGATCGCATGAATGCGATGGATTCCACAACGCAGATCCGGTTGCAAGAAATCTGGGAAGAGATCGAAGCCAACCCGGACGTCCGATGTGTTGTTCTGACCGGATCCGGCGAAAAAGCGTTTTCGGCCGGCGCGGATCTGAAAAGCGACAGCGGAAAAAGCGGGATCGAATACTGGAAAGACTTTAGCAACAGCGGATTTCGCCAGATGGCGATGCGCACGACACTGAAGATTCCGGTCATTGCGCGGATTAATGGTTTGGCACTGGGTGGCGGGCTGGAAATGGCAATGGGCTGCGATATCCTGATTGCTACGGAGACTGCGCGTTTTGGGCTTCCAGAGGCCAAGGTGGGACGGATGCCGCTTGACGGTGGCATGGTGATGCTGCCTCGACTGATCCCTCGCAATATCGCCGTTGGCATGATGATGACCGGTCGGATGATCATGGCGGCAGAGATGATGCGCTACGGCCTTCTAAATGCGGTAGTGCCTGCAGACGAGTTGGACGCCGAAATCGATCGCTGGGTGGCTGATATTCTGGCGGCGGCTCCGCTTAGCCTGAAAGCGATCAAAGCCTCAGTCCGGGAAACCGCCGAAATGTCGATCCAGGATGCCTATAGGCATGAGACGCCCGAACTGATTGCCGCGCTGACGTCCAAGGATGCCGAAGAAGGGGTCACAGCATTCCGGGAAAAGCGCACGCCCGAATGGCGCGGTGTTTAAAGGGAGCCCGACATGACGCTTGTCATCAAGAGCGAATGCATTGATGTAAAGGACGGAGAATGCGCAAAAGTTTGCCCGGTTGACTGCATATACGAAGGCGGCCGGATGTTTTACATCCAACCATTCGAGTGTGTGGAATGCGGGCTGTGCGAGTCTGTCTGTCCGGTGGACGCCATCCGCTATGACGACGAGGTAGAAGAAAAGGACGCCGAGTTTGTCCGGATCAATCGCGAGTATTTCGAGGATTCGGTTACCGGACTGGGGGAAGCCGGCGGATGGTCCAAGGCAACCACAACCGAGATTGACCATCCACTCGTCGCTGCTATGCCGCACAACATAACCGCTCTTGAAACTGACAAATCGAAGGAACCCTGAGATGCATGGTGTAATTGCTGCCGTTCCAACGTCCGTGGATGAGCACGGCGAATTCCTGGCCGACCTGTTCCTGTCCAACTGCCAGTGGTTGCTGGAGAACGGTTGCGATGGTCTAAACATTCTCGGTTCTACTGGCGAGGCAAATTCCTTTGACAGCCCGACGCGCATTAAGATTATGCGCGCGGCGGCACAACATCTGGACCTCTCCCGTCTAATGGTCGGCACAGGAACTCCGTCTCTAGCTGAAACCATCGCGCTGACCAAGGCCGCTGACGAACTGGGTTATCGTGTTGCCCTGGTTCTGCCGCCCTATTACTACAAGCCGCTGTCGGACGATGGCCTGTTCGCCTGGTACGAGCGGCTCCACGTGGCGCTGGGTGACCGCCCGATTGCGATCTATTTTTACAATTTCCCACAGATGACCGGATTGGAGATTCCGATTGCCGTGATCCGGCGTCTTCATGAAGCCTGGCCTGACCGGTTTCGCGGAATCAAGGATTCTTCCGGTCAACTGGCCTATTGCCGTGCCTTGACCAAAGCCATGCCGGATCTGGCGGTTTTTCCGAGCTCGGAAGTATCCTTGGCCGAAGCCCATGCATCTGGTTTTGCCGGCTGCATTTCTGCGACCACCAATCAGACGGGAGCGTTGAGCGCCCTGCTCTGGAGCGCCCGCGCCGATCCCGATGCCGGGTTGGTCGAGCGCATCAAGACGCTGCGTGAGGCAATCGCCGCGCAGTCGCTGATCCCGTCGATCAAATATCTTGTCGCGCAGCGCACCAATCAACCGGACTGGGAGCAACTCCTGCCCCCGTTCACACGCGTATCTGACGAGCGGAAATCGGAGTTGCAAGCCGTGCTCGATCAACTGTCCTGAAACGCAGGCGCAAGCCCAAGAAAAAGTGAAAGCCGATATGAAAAAATATGACAGCCTGGTGGGTGGCGAGTGGGTCTGCCTGGGCGACTACCACGAAAACGTAAACCCTTCGGATGTCTCCGATGTGATCGGACTCTATTCATACGGCGATGCAGCCGGTATCGATACAGCCGTTGCCGCGGCGCGCGCGGCCCAGCCCGGCTGGCGCAACATCACGCCGCAAGCACGCCACGATCTGCTCGACGCCGTCGGAAATACCCTGGCCAAACGCAGCCAGGAGATCGGACGAATGCTGTCGCGCGAGGAAGGCAAGACGCTGGCGGAAGGCATTGGCGAAACCATGCGGGCCTCACAGGTCTTCAAATTCTTCGCAGGAGAATGCCTGCGCCAGGTTGGCGACATCCAACCTTCCGTGCGCCCTGACATCGACATCGAAATCACCCGGGAACCGGTGGGTGTCGTCGGCCTGATCACCCCCTGGAATTTTCCCATCGCAATCCCGGCCTGGAAAATCGCCCCTGCCCTTGCCTATGGCAACACCGTGGTGATGAAACCGGCCGATCTGACGCCCGGCTGCGCGCATGTGATCGCGGAAATCCTGGTTGAATGCGGCTGCCCGGCAGGCGTATTCAACCTGGTGATGGGTAGAGGTTCGACCGTCGGTGAAGCGCTGGTCTCCCACCCCGGCGTTGATGCGATTTCATTTACCGGGTCTGTGACGACCGGGCATCATATCGCCGAAATCTGCGGTCGAATGCTGAAGAAGGTTCAGCTGGAAATGGGCGGCAAAAACCCGATGGTGGTCATGAACGACGCCGATCTGTCGATCGCTGTGCCAGCCTGTATCAATGGCACGTTCTTCTCGACCGGCCAACGCTGCACCGCCTCGTCCCGGCTGATTGTCGAGGCTGGCATCCATGACGAGTTCGCCGCGGCGATGACCAAGGCGATGGGCCAGTTGAAAATTGGCGACGCACTGGATGCTTCCACGCAGATCGGACCTGTCGTCGATGCAAAGCAGCTCAATTCGAACCTCGAATATGTCGAACTGGCGCGCAGCGAAGCGGCTCAGGTCATTGGCGGCGAGCGGCTGGAATTGACCAAGAAGGGATTCTATCAGGCGCCGGCTCTGTTTCTTGGAACCGACAATTCCATGCGGATCAATCGCGAGGAAATCTTCGGACCATGCGGATCGATCATCAAGGCGGAGAATTTCGATCATGCGCTGGCCATGGCCAACGACACTGATTTTGGCCTGACCGCGGGAATCTGCACGCAAAATCTGAAAATGGCGCGCGAATTCAAGCGTTCCGCTGAAGTTGGCATGGTGATGGTCAACCTGCCAACGGCGGGCGTCGATTACCACGTTGCTTTCGGGGGGCGCAAAGGCTCGTCCTACGGCCCACGTGAGCAGGGCCGCTATGCGGCTGAATTCTACAGCACCGTCAAAACCAGCTATCAATTTGCAGGTTGAACCATGACCGGCGCAAGCAAGCAGAAAAAATGGGATCGCCGGTTTATGGAACTTTGCGGGCATATTTCGCAATGGACTGAAGACCGTGATTTCAAGGTCGGGGCCGTGATCGTCGGACCCGACCTCGAGATCAGGTCCACAGGTTTCAACGGTTTTCCAAGGGGCGTCCGCGACGATATCGAAGACCGCTACGATCGGGCAAGCGGCGAAAAATTCTTCTGGTTCGAACACGGCGAACGAAACGCGATCTACAACGCGGCACGCATTGGCGTGCCCATCAATGGTTGCACGTTGTATGTCAACCGGTTTCCGTGTTCGGACTGCGCCCGCGCGATCATCCAGTCCGGTATAAAGCGCGTGGTTTGCCCTGCAAAACCATCTCATGACGGGGCACTGGATCACAGCTTTGATGTTTCAGAGACACTCCTGAGCGAAGCTGGCGTTGAGTTAGAGATATTCAGGTAATTTGACAAGAGTTTGCCCTTCTGATCGGGTTCTGACCGCCAAAAGCGAACGGCTTGTCAGAACTTGGCTCAATGCTCGAAGGCATGAACTGCAATGGATTCACAAAAAAGTATGATACCATTCGCAAGGTATTGGGCAGGGAAATATTGCGCCGATCGGTAGCGAATTTTAAACCTCCGGGGCGATCCGCAAACTAAAACATGCCGCTCCAAAGAGCGCCCCGTCCTTACGAGGTTAGGTTGGTTGCGCGGGAGCAGGGTTTGAACCTGCGACTTTCAGGTTATGAGCGTGAGAGCGGCAACCTTGAGCTTCATTCCCTCAAGCGAAGCATCCGATTTCTTCGCCCTGCTATCCGGCCATACGCCAGATGTACTGTCTGTCTTCTCTCGCGCACAAAAGCCTGCTTCTCTACGAAGTCATGGACACGACATTCCTACTGATAGCGATGTATTCCGGCCGGCCAATTATCCCAGCTGAGGATGTAGCAAAGGACTTCTTCGGTCTGACGACCGGGAAGTTTGTCCGCAAGGTCTCGGCCGGTGACATCGCCCTCCCCCTTGTTCGTATGGAGGCGTCGCAGAAATGCGCGAAGGGAGTCCACATCAACGATCTCGCCGAATATCTGGACAAACGTAGAGCTGCAGCGGTGAAGGAGTGTCAGCAACTCCAGGGTGTGAGTCGATCCTAGATGCCCGACGCCAATTGGCAGGATTCGTGCCGTGAGCCCGCAAGCAACGGTAAAACGGCGAGATGGAGGTCGCCGCAAAGCTTTTGGCACTTGGTACAAGGAGAATGCCAATATCCGATTGTTTTATCTTACGAATTTAGCCCCTGTCCGTCCAGTCGATCATCGGAGCGACGGCGAATATGTTCTCTTTATTTCTCAATGTTTTGAGTTTTCTTTCAGATAGACCATATCAAGATCGGCGTGCACATAGGGACCAAATCGCACGGTTCTGTACCGTGTTTGATCCCTATGTGCACGGAATTTGCACGGATTGAAAGGACTGCACGGATGGCAACCATTGTTCGGACCAAACAGGGAACTTGGCGAGCACAGGTTCGGCGCAAAGGAAAATATCCATCACGAACATTCCGTCTCAAGACGCTTGCCAGCGAGTGGGCATCCGAAACTGAGCGTCTTATCGACATAGGTTGCGAACTGAGATCCAGAAAAGTTGGCACAGCAAGAACCATTGCTGACCTGATCGACCTGCATATTGAAGACCTCTTGGATGTTGGTGAAGTGCTCCCCGATCTTGGACCACCCGGCTGGAAATTTCCCTAGGTTATTGCTCAGGGTGCCAAGGCACCTCCGGAGCAGTTTAGCAGTGAAATCGGAGCGTTGTTTTCGATGGCACTGGGGGGCGAACGGTGTTGTAGTCTCTACGCCAAGCTTCCAGTTTTTCGCGCGCATCGTCAAGGCTCATGAACCAGTGCGCGTTCAGGCTTTCGCTGCGGAAGCTGCCATTGAAGGACTCGATATGTGCATTGTCAGTGGGCTTTCCCGGGCGCGAGAAGTCGAGGACTACGTCATTGGCGTAGGCCCACAAATCCCTGTCCCGACTGACGAACTCGCTGCCGTTATCGACCCTGATCGTCTTCGGATAACCGACTTGCCGACATACCCGTTCGAGTGTCTGCACCACGTCTTCTCCCTTGTAGCTGAAGCGCGGATCAGTCGCCGGTGAAAAGCGCGAGAACGTGTCGACTATGGTCAGAATACGAAGCTTGCGGCCTGTTGCGAGTTGGTCGTGGACAAATTCCATTGCCCAGACCTGGTTTGTGTGGGTTGCCTCAGCCCGGTCATCACGCAGTTTGGCTTTGACACGCCTCTTGGTCGTCTTGTTGCGCAGCTGAAACCCCAACTCGTTGTAAAGCCGCCGTATTCGCTTCTGGTTCACTTCCCAGCCCTCTCGTTGTAACAGCATGTGCACGCGGCGGTATCCAAACCGCACACGTGTCTCGCAGATCTCCTTGATCCGGTGTTTGAGCGCTGCCTGATCACCACGCTTTGCCTTGTAGGTGTAGAGCGAACGGTCAATCCGCAGAGCCTCACAAGCCTTCCGGGTTGTAACCTTCCAGATCTCACGAACCTCATCGACCAGCTTGCGACGGCGATCAGGCTTCAGAGTTTTTTTGACAAGACATCCCGCAGCATGGCTTTATCCAACGAAAGATCGGCGACTGTCTTCTTCAGATTGTTCTCATCTTCAAGCTGACGCAGGCGCTACATCTCTGACGGCATCAGCCCTGCGTATTTCCTGCGCCAGTTGTAAAACGTCGCCTGACCAATACCCGCCTTACGGCAGACGTCAGCAACAGAAACATCACCTTGGGCCTGCTTCAAGACAAACGCGATCTGCGCTTCGGAAAACCTCGATGCCTTCATGGAATTTTCGTTCCGTCCCCGCAGGGATCAAAAATGGAAAATTCCAGCTTCAAATGGTTCAATTTGTTGGGAGCACCTCACGAGCGCCAACGCTGCTGACGTATAGAACATTTTCTTCCCGGCGATTGCAGACGATGTTGGTTGAATGCAATATGCGGGAAGTCCGCTAATTCGCGCGGCACGTGACCAATTTCGAATATGACAGCTATCAGGACGCCGTGTGATGAATGCGATGACCCATCCCTATGCCGGCGACGGCAGTCACACCTCAAGCTATTACGCCGTTTCGGCCAATCCGGCGCCAAAGCGGCCGGAGCTGCTGGGTGACCATCAGATCGATGTGTGCATCGTCGGCGCCGGATACAGCGGTCTCTCGACCGGGCTGAATCTTGCGGAAAAGGGCTACAAGGTTGCCATCATCGAGGGCGCGCGGGTCGGCTGGGGTGCCTCGGGGCGCAATGGCGGACAGATCGTCAACGGGCTGAACGCCAGTCTGCAGACGATCAGGAAACGCTATGGGCAAGACACTGCCACTTTTGTCGCCGGCCTGGTGCAGGAGGGTGGCGAGATCATCCGCGAGCGGATCAGCACCTACGAGATCCAATGCGATCTGAAGGAAAAGAACATCTTTACCGGCCTGACCAGCGCCCATATGGGCGAATTGGAAGAGCGGATGAGGCTCTGGGCCAGCTACGGCATCAACAACCAGGAGATGCTGGACAAGGACCAATTGCGCAAACACGTCAATTCCGACCTTTATGCCGGAGGGCTGATCGACCATTCCGGCGGCCATATGCACCCGCTCAATCTGGCCCTTGGCGAGGCGGCAGCGTTTGAGACCAATGGCGGCATCATCTATGAGATGTCCCCGGTCATCGATGTGGAACACGCCGCGGCCCGGCCTGTGGTCAAGACCGCCAAAGGGTCGATAACCTGCAAGACGCTGGTTCTGTGCGGCAATGCCTATCTGGGGCACGTGGTGCCGATGCTGACCTCGCGGGTGATGCCGGTGTCAACACAGGTGATGGCAACCGAGCCTTTGGGCGAGGCGCGGGCGCGGGTATTGCTGCCGACCGATACCTGCATCGAGGATATCCGCTATATCCTCGATTACTATCGTTTGTCTGGCGACAAGCGGCTGCTGTTTGGCGGCGGGACTGTTTACGGTGGTGCCGACCCCAGCGATATCAAGGCGAAATTGCAGCGCAACATGGACAAGGTGTTTCCACAGCTCAAGGGGGTCAGGATCGACTACGCCTGGAGCGGCAATTTTGCGCTTTCGTTCAGCCGCGTGCCGCAGATGGGCCGGATCGGTGACAACACCTATTTCGCGCATGGCTACAGCGGCCACGGCGTTACCGGATCGCATACCTTCGGGCGCATCCTGTCGGAGGCGATCGACGGCGACCTTGCCCGGTTCGACGTGTTCGCCAAGGTGCCGTGGTATCCGTTCCCCGGCGGGCGCATGTTCCGTGTTCCCTACTCGGTAATGGGGTCGTGGTGGTACGCGCTGCGCGACAAGTTCGGCATGTAAACCGTGGTGGGGCGGAGATCAGCAGAGTTGGCGAATTTGGAGTAGGCCGCTTGTTTCGTGCCTGCCGTGCAAGCCGCGCAACGAACGGTCCGAAATACCAACGCCGATCGGCGCACCAAACGATATTTCTAACGGCGACCAGTTGCGAGAAGGACGAATGATCGAGCACTGAGCAGTTAGAAATTTTGCCCACCTGATCTCAGTGCCGTGGGCGATACCCCGCTGAGCGCGGTGCGCCAGGTAGCCGGCTTGTCGCTTGACGCCAAGATGCAGAGACTATTTCGCAGACGTACGGCACGCTTCCGTCAAAACAACAACCGCTCTAATCCTCGGAGCCCGCCGGGCGGTAGGCACCCGCCATCCGCCGTGCTTGTGTCCAAGTTTCAGGGGATTCCAGGCGCGTGTCCATACGCCCGCACGCAGCGAACGCCCGATCCGCTTCGGCTTCGGCGTCGGCAAGCACCTCTCCAAGATCAAGATGCGAAACCTTGCGTTCTTCCATCAGGATGCGTCCGTCCACGATGACGGTATCGATATCGGCCGCATTGGCAAAATGCGTGATCCGGTTCAGCGCCATGACCGGCGGCCAGAGATGCGGCTTTCGCCCGTCAAGAAGGATGACATCGGCCTTTTTCCCTACTTCCAACGAACCAATCTGATCCGCAACTCCAAGTGCCCTGGCGCCATCTATGGTGCAAAGCTCCAATGCCTTGCCCTCTGGCAGGACCGCGGGATCGCGGAAATGGCGACGATGGTAATGCATCGCCTGCGCCATATGCCGGAACATATCGAATCCGCGATCCGGGGCGCCGGCATCTGAGCCCAGGCAAACCGTCACACCTGCCTCTAAAAGCTCAGGGACCGGGCACCGCCCGATGATCGACATTATGGCGGAGGGGTTGTGGATGATCGACGCCCCGGTTTCGCGCAGCGCCGCGAAATCCTCCTCAGCGAGATCCACACTGTGTCCCAGCGCCGCCAATGGCGACAGCAGCCCCAGATCCCGCGCCAGCGCGATGGTGCCGGTTCGATGCCCGTCCTGGGTAAACAGCACCCCCGCCTTGTCCTGCAGTGTCCGCATTGCCGCCGACATACGGCGAATTTCCGGTCCGTGCAGTTCCATGTGCGCGTTTGAATAGACCGGCAGGATCAGGGCAACACCGGTGCGGCGGGCCAGAATATCGTCATGTCTGGCAATAAGATCGGCACATACTTCCATCTGCTGCTCAAAGCTGACCGCCCGCCGCTCGGTTCCAAAATGTTTCGGGAAGGGCAAGCGGCCCGGCCCGACGGCAACGAAAGTCCGCAGGCCTGACTCGATCGTTGCTGCGCTGTGAACATCACCGGCTTCCGGCGTGTCGGTGCGCATCACATCTGCGCCTCCGCCGAGCAGCGAAACGGCGGTTGTGACCCCCGCCTTCAGCCGTTCCATCTGGGCCAGCCGCGCCTCGGCCCGCCAGAACGCCGGCGTGGCGACACCGGCGTAGATTTCCTCACAAATCCGGAACCAGAGGTCGCCATCTCCATCGCCCGCCGCCCGCACGAGACCGTGGCCGGAATGTGAATGCGCGTCGATCAATCCCGGCATCGCAATCAGGCCTGGCCGCTCGATGATCCGCTTCGCCTTCGGAGCCTCGCCCGCGCCGATGGCGGAAATCCGGTCGGCGTCAATGGCGATCCATCCGTTCTCAATGACGCGACGTTTCAAATCAACCGTGACTATGGTCGCGCAGCGGATCAGCAAGTCGTGCAACACGCTCATGCCAGCAGGTCCCGCAGGTCGTCGGACGATTCCGCGCTTTCCTCCAAATCAAGCTGGCCTTCCAGATGGTCAAGATGGTGATTCATCAGATGCTTCGCCTGAGGTCCGTCTCCATTCTTGATCACCTCGACCAGTTTAGCATGTTCGTCCGGCCCGCATTCGGCCTGCTTTCGGGTCTGATACATCGCGATGATCAGCGAGGTGCGCGAGACCAGATCGCGCAGGACATCCCAGAGATAGGGCGACCCCGCCAGTTCACCGATCAAAAGATGAAAACCGCCGGACAATAGAATTGTCGCTTTGGTGTCGCCCGCAACCCGCGCTTGCCGCTCCTCGGCGACATGGGCCTCCAGGCGGGCAATTGCGTCAGGACCGGCGGATTCACAAAGCCGGGACACCAGGCTCAATTCAATTGTGCGCCGGGAAAAAAAGATATCACGCGCTTCCACGATCGACGGCTGAGAGACGAATGCTCCCCGATGTGGCACCAGCGTTACCAACCCGTCGTGCTCCAGGGCAGTGAGGGCCTGGCGGACGCGAGCGCGACTCACCGAGAAGATCTCGGCCAGTTGCTCCTCCTTCAGCCGGGTGCCCGGCTTCAGCTTGCGTTCGGCAATCGACAGCCAGATACGGTTGTAAATTTCCATCTGCGGAGCGTCGCTCGTTTCTGCCTCAGACATTCAGGGTAGTCTCCCGGTTGAACACAAAATTTTCATTCTGCTTAAAATTAGGTCAACAATAATGTCGGCACAAGCGATTTTTTTTGTAGACAATTTTGCATAATCATGTTTGCAATAAGGTGTCGAGGTCCTGATACCTGTCAATTCTTTGGGCCTACCGAACAACAAAGGGGAATTAACTGATGCTTCGCCACCTTGTCATGACAGCCTTTGCCGCGACCATCGCGGCCTCCGGCGCATCCGCCGAAACCCTGCGTTACGCTACGGCGCGGGATATCTATGGGCTTGACCCCCATGCCGTGACCGACAGTTTCACGAATATCTTTACCCATCATATTTACGAGCCTCTGGTGCGTTACGACGCCGACCTGAAGATTGAACCTGCCCTCGCTACAAGCTGGGAAGTGCTCGAACCAACGCGCGTGCGCTTCAAACTCCGGGAAGGCGTAACCTTCCAGGGTGGCGAGACTTTCGGCGCCGACGATGTGCAGATGTCGCTGATGCGTGCCGTCGATCCGAAATCGCCGCTTCGCGGCAACCTTCCCGGACTGACTGCGGTTGAGATTGTGGACGATCTGACAGTCGACCTCATCCTTGCCGGGCCTACGCCGTTGCTGAACAACTACCTCACCAACGTTTTCATCATGGATAAGGGCTGGCTTGAAACCCACAACGCGGTTGCGCCGATTGATGCCAGTCAGGGTGAAGAAGGCTACACCACCAACAATGCCAACGGCACAGGCCCGTTCAAGCTCGAAAGCCGTCGCCCTGATGCGCTGAATGTGCTGGTCAATAACGAGGGCTGGTGGGACACGCCGCAACACAACCTGACCCGTATCGAACACACCCCGATCGGCTCCGACGCCACCCGTGTCGCGGCCCTGCTGTCTGGAGAGATCGACCTGATCGAACCCGCGCCGCTTCAAGACGCGGACCGCATCGAAGGAACCGAGGGCGTGCACATGCTGCAGAACCCGGGCCTGAGGAGCATCATGATGGGGATCAACATGGGCGACGAGCTTGTTGACGGCAACGTCGACGGCAACCCGCTCAAGGATCTGCGGGTTCGCCAGGCCATGTATCACGCACTGAATATGGACCTCATTCGGGACCGCATTATGCGCGGCAAGTCGCGCGTCACCGGCTCGCTCATCGCGCCGGAGGTAAAAGGTTTCTCCGAAGCGATGGACGAACGACTGGCATATGATCCGGAGAAGGCCAAGGCGCTTTTGACCGAAGCCGGCTATCCCGATGGCTTTGCCTTCAACCTGAACTGCCCCAATGACCGCTATGTCAACGATGAGGGCATTTGTCAGGCCATGGCTGCGATGTTGGCCCAAGCCGGTTTCCAGCCGCGTTTGGTGACCGAGCCTCGGCAGATGCATTTCCAGAAAGTCGACAACCGGCAGGTTGATGTGTTCATGCTCGGTTGGGCAACCCTGCCGATGCTTGATGGGTTCTCGGTTCTCTCGGCGATGCTGGCAACGCCCGGCGGCGAGTACGGCACCTTTACCCCAAACGGCTATTCCAACGCGAAGGTCGATGAGTTGACAAAGGCCGTCGCGGTCGAGATCGACGAGGAAAAGCGTCAGGCATTGATGCAGGAAGCATTGATGCTGGCTAAGTCGGACATTCCGTGGCTTCCTCTGCACCAGCAGCCTCTGTCATGGGCCGCCCGCGACACGGTAGAGATCCCTCAGGCCGCCGATGATCTGGTGCGCCTGTGGTACGCCAAAATCAAAAAATGATCCTCGCTGGGGGTCGGAGCGCGCTCTGCTCCGGCTCCCCCATCTGTTAAGATCAGCAGCCAGAGAGGACCCAGTCATGCTCGGTTTTCTAATCCGACGCATCATCCAGTCGATTTTTGTCATGCTCGCCGTTGCATTGATTGCCTTCATGATGTTCCGCTTCATGGGCGATCCGGTGAACTCCCTGGTGGCGGAGAACGCCACCACCGAAGAACGCGATGCCGTGCGCGAACGCCTTGGCCTCGACCAACCAATCTGGGTGCAATACGGGCGTTTTGTGGTCCGAGCCTCGACTGGTGATTTTGGCCTCTCCTGGCGCAATGCGCGACCGGTCTCCTCCCTGTTGGCCGAGCGTTTCCCCGCCACCGCGGAGCTTGTTCTCGTCGCAGCGGGACTGTCGCTGCTCCTGGGCATTCCTCTTGGTATTCTCACCGCATTGCGGCCTCACAGCCTCTCGGCCCAGACCCTGCAATTTCTTTCACTGATTGGAATCTCGCTCCCGACCTTTGTGACAGGCATTCTGCTGATTCTGGTCTTCTCGGTCTGGCTTGGCTGGCTGCCTTCCTTCGGGCGGGGAACGGTCGTTGATATCGGGTGGTGGTCAACAGGGTTCCTCACGCTCTCTGGTCTCAAGGCCCTGATTCTGCCCTCGATCATGCTCTGTCTTTTCCAGCTCACCCTGATCATGCGGTTGGTGCGGGCGGAGATGATGGAGGTGCTGCGCACCGACTATATCAAATTCGCAAGAGCCAGGGGTCTGACCAACCGTTCCATCAATTTCCGTCACGCGCTCAAGAACACACTGATCCCGGTCATCACCATTTTCGGCCTGCAGCTCGGTGGCCTCATCGCTTTTGCCATCGTCACCGAAACTGTCTTCCAATGGCCAGGCATGGGCGCATTGTTCATTCAGGCCGTCAGCTTTGGCGACGTGCCGGTAATGGCCGCCTATCTGGTGTTGGTCAGCCTGATCTTCGTCATCATCAACACAACCGTTGACCTGCTATACGCAGTGCTCGACCCGCGCCTGCGCACCGATGGTGCGCGTGCCGCACATTGAACGGGCGAAACCATGTCATCCTCATCCCTTTCCCGCGCGCTCGACAGCGATCTCGCCTGGAGCTTTCGCACCTCTTGGAGTGCACGGATCTCCAGCCTGAGCCTGTTCGTCCTTTTCGCGGCAGCGCTCTTGGCTCCGCTGTTGGCGACGCAGAACCCGTACGACATTTCGCAGCTCTTCCTCCTGGACAGCGAACTGCCGCCGTCCTGGATCGAAGGCGGCGATCCCCGTTATCTGCTGGGCACCGACCAGCAGGCCCGTGATGTTTATTCCTCCATACTCTACGGCTTGCGTCTGTCGCTTATCGTCGGCTTTGCCAGCGTCGCATTGGCGGCCACCCTTGGCGTTTCGCTGGGGCTGCTGGGCGGGTTTGTCGGCGGAACCGTGGACGGGGCAATCATGCGAGTGGCGGATGTTCTGCTCAGTTTCCCGGCCATCCTCGTCGCGCTGCTGGTGAACGGCATCGCGCGCGGTGTTTTGCCTGCAGACCGTCACGCGGATGCGGCGATCTGGGTGATGATCCTTGCCATCGGTCTGACCAACTGGGTGCAATATGCGCGCACCGTCCGCGGCTCCACTATGGTGGAACGGCACAAGGAATACGTTCAAGCCGCTCGCATCAACGGCGTTTCGGGCATGGGTATCATGATCCACCATATCCTGCCCAACGTGCTTGGCCCGGTACTGGTCATCGCCACCATCAACCTCGGCATGGCTGTGCTGACCGAAGCCACCTTGTCGTTCCTCGGCGTCGGCATGCCGGCAACCCAACCCTCGCTCGGCACGCTGATCCGGATCGGCAACGAATACCTGTTCTCGGGTATCTGGTGGGTGGTGATCTTTCCGTCCGTCGTGCTGGTTGTGCTCGTGCTTGCCGTCAACGTTCTGGGCGACTGGTTGCGCGATGCCCTGAACCCGAAACTGAGGTAGAGCATCATGACAATTCTAACGGTTGAAAATCTGACTGTCTGCTTTCCCAGCCGCCACGGTTCAGTCAACGCGATCGAGGATGTGACGCTGTCGGTCTCTGCCGGCGAAATTCTGGGCATGGTCGGCGAAAGCGGCGCAGGCAAGTCGATGACAGGCGCCGCCATCATCGGCCTGATTGAGCCGCCAGGCCATATCTCCCAAGGTGAAATCAGGCTTGAGGGAGATCGCATAGACAACCTGCGCCCCGAAGCGATGCGCCGCATTCGCGGGCGTCGGATCGGCGCGATCTTTCAAGACCCGCTGACAAGCCTCAACCCGGTTCTGACCGTGGGCGAACAACTGATTGAAACCATCCAGACCCACCTGAAAATGTCGAAATCCGAGGCGCGTTCGCGTGCCATTGACTGGCTGCGTCGCGTCGGCATTCCCGCCCCCGAGGCGCGGATCGACACATATCCGCATCAGTATTCGGGCGGAATGCGCCAGCGGGTCGTTATAGCACTGGCGCTGTGCGCCGAACCACGTTTGGTCATCGCCGATGAACCCACCACCGCGCTCGATGTCAGCGTGCAGGCCCAGATCATCGCACTCTTGCGCAGATTGGCGCGGGAGACCGGGGTGGCGGTCATCCTTGTTACGCATGACATGGGTGTGATCGCAGAGACTGCGGACCGGGTGGCCGTCATGTATGCGGGCAGGATCGTCGAAATCGGCACCGTCACGGAAGTGCTGACCGCGCCAAAGCATCCCTATACAACAGGCCTCATGGCCTCCATCCCGCGTATCGGAGAACGCCCGGAGACACTTTCCCAGATCGAAGGCGCGATGCCCCGGCCTTTCGCCCGCCCCGACGGCTGCGCCTTTGGCCCCCGCTGCCCGCACCGGATGGAAATCTGTTCACAGCGTCGGCCAGAATCCAAAGGCACGGCAACACGATCTGTTGCCTGCCACCTTACAGAGGAGGTCCCCGTATGACCGAGCCCCTTCTATCCGTTTCCGGCCTGAAGAAAAGCTTCGACCTGTCGCCGCCGTTCCTGGACCGCATCTTTTCGGGGGCGAAGCGGCAGTATGTCCATGCCGTCGATGGCGTCGACCTTTCAATCGAACGCGGCACCACGCTCAGCCTTGTCGGCGAAAGCGGCTGCGGCAAGTCGACCGTCGCCAAACTGTTGATGGGGCTTGCGCGGCCCTCTGTGGGCAGCATTCGTTTCGAGGGAAACGAGCTTGCAGGGACAACCGCAGGCAAGCCGCCCGCCGTCCGGCGCCGGATGCAGATGATCTTTCAAGATCCCTTCGCCAGCCTCAACCCGCGCTGGCGCGTCGCCCGCATCATCGCTGAACCGATGAAAAGCTTCGGCACTCATCCCGACGCGGACGTTCGCCGCAAGGAAGTGGACCGGCTTTTGGAATTCGTCGGCCTCTCGGCTGCGGACGGAGAGAAGTTCCCGCATGAATTCTCCGGCGGGCAAAGGCAGCGCATTTCAATTGCCCGGGCAATTTCGACCAAGCCGGAATTTCTCGTTTGTGACGAGCCCACCTCGGCTCTTGATGTTTCCGTCCAGGCGCAAATCCTAAATCTGATGCGGGAGCTTCAAAAGGAACTGGGACTAACCTACCTTTTCATCAGCCACGACCTCGCGGTGGTCAATTACATTTCTGACCACATCGGCGTGATGTATCTGGGCCGTTTGGTGGAACTGGCGCCGGCTGCGGAAATATTCATCAACCCGCAACATCCCTACACCCGGCTTTTGCTGGACACCGTGCCGGACATCACCATGGCCCACCGTGACGCGGAACGCCCGATGGGTGAGGTGGCCAATCCGGTTACGCCGCCGATCGGTTGCCATTTTCATCCGCGCTGCCCCTTGGCCAACAACCGCTGCCGCAGCGAAGCCCCCGGTTTTCTCCAGCATGGTTTGGCGCAGGTTCGTTGTCACGCGGTCGAAGAAGGTCGCGCCGGTTTGCCACTCATCAGAGAGGCTGGATGATGGATTTCGATTTCACCCGCTTGCCGCCTCAAGACCGTTATCGGCTGTTGACGAATTTCATCGGACCCAGACCGATCGCGCTTGTCACCACGCGCTCACAGGCGGGCCATACAAACGCCGCGCCTATGAGCTTTTTCAACGTCTTCTCACAGGATCCCCCCATCGTGATCCTTGGTATCCAGACCAGGGGCGATGGAAATGAAAAAGACACTTTGGTCAACATCCGCCGCACGCAGGAATTCTGCGTCAATATGGTGGATATGGAGATTGCGGAGGCGATGATCCTTTGCGGCGTCAACTTCTCCCGTGACGTCGATGAGCCCGTATTTGCGGGGCTGAAATCCGAAGCGTGCCGCAAGATCGACGCCCGTTACCTCGTCTCCACACCTTGCGCGATGGAGTGCAAGGTGGAACGGATCATCGACTTTCCGCGCCGCGCGATCATTCTTGGCGAAGTGGTCGAAATGACCGTCCGTGACAACTGTCTGGACGCCGACGGGCGTTATGTGAACCCTGAGGTCTATCAACCCATCGCCCGGCTGCATGCCGACAATTACATCGTCGCCGACCGGCAATTCGAACTGAAGAAACCTGAAGGGGCAGAGGCATGGGAAGCGGCCCAGCTCACTCCGCCGGCGGAGAAGACCATCTAATGCGCATACATGTCATCAATCCCAATTCCACTGCGTCCATGACCGCCCAGATCGGCCGCGCCGCCGAACTGGCCGCCAGTCCGGGAACAACCATCGACCTTGTCACCGCCAGCGGAACACCGGTTTCCATAGAAGGCTATGCGGATGAGGCATTGGCTGTTCCGGCAATGCTTTCGGCGATCCGTGCTGCCGAAGCCCGTGGCGCAACAGCGCACGTCATAGCCTGCTTTGACGATCCCGGGCTCCACGCGGCCCGCGAAGTAGCCTCAGGCCCTGTCATTGGTATCTGCCAGGCAGCCTTGCAGGTGGCGATGACTTTGTCCTCCCGGTTTTCTGTCGTCACGACTGTGTCCCGGTCTGTTCCGATCATCGAGGATCTCGTCAACGGCTACGGCGCCGGACGGCACTGCCGACGCGTGCGCGCCATCGACCTTCCCGTCCTCGCTCTTGAGCAGGACATGCCTCGCTCCTGCTCCCTGATCGCAGCCGAAATTCGCGCCGCCCGGCATCACGACGGCGTGGAGGCCATTGTGCTTGGTTGTGCCGGAATGGCCGAGCTTTGCGAACGGCTGACCGCCGAAACCGGTGTTCCCGTCATCGACGGGGTCACCGCAGCGGTGAGGCTGGCCGAGGCCATGGTCGGCATGGGCTATGGCACCTCCAAGCTCGGCGGCTACGCATGGCCCAACAACAAGACAGGCGGCTTCGCCCCGGAGGTCGCATGACAGACCTGTTGATCCGCAACTTGCGCCCGATGGGAGATGCGCCGACGGATATGCTGATCCGCGCCGGGCGAATTGAAAAACTGGCCCCTGGGATCGAGGCCCCGGAGGTTCCGGTGGAAGACGCTGCCGGCGCCATCGCAATTCCCGGTCTCGTGGAAGCGCACACGCATCTGGACAAAACGCTGATGGGGATGGGCTGGTATGAAAATTCGGTCGGTGCCGATCTGCGTGCCATGATTGACAATGAACGCGCCGAGCGCCGTCGCCTGCACCATGACCCGGCGCGCCAGTCCATGCGGCACGCACTGGCGCTTGCGGGCAACGGCACG
The DNA here is from genome assembly GCF_039975035.1 of Hoeflea sp. Classification (GTDB taxonomy): domain Bacteria; phylum Pseudomonadota; class Alphaproteobacteria; order Rhizobiales; family Rhizobiaceae; genus Hoeflea. The sequence goes on from NZ_JBDWHW010000249.1 coordinate 24,763, forward strand.
ACCCATATTCGCAGCCATGTCGACGTCGATACCGAAAACGGCTTGGCTGCAATCGAGGGCGTTCTCCAAACCCGCGACGCCCTGCGCGATGTGGTGGATATTGAGATCGTGGCATTTCCGCAATCCGGCCTGATGATCCGTTCCGGAACGGCAGAGTTGCTGGACCGGGCCATGGCAATGGGTGCGGATCTGGTCGGTGGTCTCGATCCCTGCGGCATAGACCGCGATCCGAAGGGCCATCTCGATACGCTCTTCGCCCTTGCCGAAAAGCACGGCAAAGGCATAGACATCCATTTGCACGAAGGCGGTCAACTCGGCGCTTTTTCGATGGAGATGATTCTTGAACGAACCCGTGCCCTGGGAATGAAAGGCAAGGTCGCAATCAGCCATGCCTTCTGTCTGGGAATGCAGGACTGGAATCGCACGGAAAGCCTGCTTGAAGCTCTGGCTGATCAGGATGTGGCGATCCTGACCACCGGTGCGCCTTCGCGTGAAGTGCCTGCAATAAAGCGGGTGCTCGGCGCGGGCATCCGAATGGGTGCGGGCTGCGATGGCGTTCTCGACACCTGGAACCCGTGGAACCGCCCCGACATGCTGGACCGGGCGCGGATCGTGGCGCAGAAAAACAACATGCGTTCCGACGCCGATCTGGCGTTGGCGCTGGCGGTTTGCTCAACCGGCGGAGCGGATGTCATGGGCGTGGTCGGTCACGGACTTGCCTCCGGATGCAACGCCGATCTGGCCTTTCTTTCCGGCAGCACGCTCGCAGAGGCGGTTGCCACCGGCGGGCCGGTCTTGTTGACTCTCAAAGGTGGAAGGGTCACCGGCCGCAATGGAAACTCGACACGGGAGGCGCCATGATGCTGGATGATCTGATACTGGGCGCACGCCCCAAAGGCCGCACCGCGCTGGCCGCGCGCTGGATCGTTGCACATCAGGATGGCGGCCATCGTCTGCTGGAAAACGGCGAAATTGTTATCGACCGGGACCGTGTTCTCTATGTCGGCCCGCGCTTTGAAGGCGCGGTCGCCCGCCGCATTGACCTCGGCAATGTGCTCGTCTCGCCGGGCTTCATTGACCTTGATGCGCTCTCTGACCTTGATACCACGACCTTGGGCGTCGATTGCGGGCCGGCATGGGCCAAAGGCCGCGTCTGGCCGCAAACCTATGTCGACCGCGGCCCTTACGAGATGTACTCGCCGGAAGAGCTTGTCTTCCAGAAGCGGTTCAGCTTTGCGCAACTGTTGTGCAACGGCGTCACATCCGCCCTGCCCATCGCTTCGCTGTTCTACCGCGAATGGGGAGAGACGGCGGCCGAGTTTGAGGCGGCAGCCGATGCCGCGGGCGAACTGGGCCTTCGCGTTTGGCTCGGTCCGGCCTTCCGGTCGGGCGGCATGGTCTGCACCGCGCCCGCGGTGCTGGAACCCCGATTTGACGAGGCACGGGGGCTTGCCGGGCTTGACGATGCGCTCGCGTTCATCCGGTCACAATCGGGCCGTTTTGAGGGATTGGTGCAGGGAATGCTTGCGCCCGACAGAGTGGAAACCTGTACACAAGCTCTGTTGATCCGGACCATGGACGCCGCGCGCGATATGGAAATCCCCGTTCGCCTGCATATGGCCCAGGGACAGATGGAGCGGGACACCGTGCAGGCGCTACACGGCAGCACAGCGCCGCAATGGCTTGCAGGGTTCGGCGCGCTCAACGACCGCCTCATCGCGCCGCATGCAACCTATGCGACCGAGCAGGATCTCAGCCTCTATGTCGATCATGGCGTCACCGTCGCACACTGCCCGCTGGTTTTCGCACGCTCAGGCGCGATGTTGCGCTCGTTTGCAAAACTGCGCCGCATGGGCGTGAAGATCGGCATGGGCACCGACACCGCACCGCCGGACATGGTGCTGAACATGGCTGTCGGTGTGATGATGGCACGCATGGCGGGCGATAGCCTGAGCGAAACCGCTCCGGAACATCTGTTTGATGCCGCAACGCTTGGCGGTGCTGCCGCGCTCGGGCGATCCGATCTCGGACGGCTGAAAGAAGACGCAAAAGCCGACATCGCCGTATTTGACATGTCGGACGCGCTGATGGCCCCACAGGTGGACCCGATACGGACCCTGGTACTTGGGGCAACCGGGCGCGTGACCAAGGCTGTCTTCGTTGACGGCCGGCTTTCGATGCGTGACGGAAAAGTTGCAGGTCTGGACTGGGACGAGGCGCGCCCCCGGGCTCAGCGACAGTTTGAAAGGCTGGTGGCGAAATATCCCGACCGCACCTGGGGGCATCCTCCGCTACAGGACATTTTCCCCCCGGCCTTTCCGGCGTTTCGCTGACTGCAATCCATCCAAGCGCAAAGGTTTCATTGCTTGGGAACGGCGGGGCACGCGAAACCGAGTCCGGTGTCGTCATAATGAATATGCTCAAGGCTACAGCGCCCCGCATCCCACTGGATGCGCAAAGGACACTGAATCAGAATTCTCAAAGTTGCAGATTTACGATTCACTCGCCCCATGGAAGGAGAACTGCCATGGGCAAGCCGCATCCGATCGAGTTGCGCGCGCGTGTTGTTGCGTTTGTCGAGGAAGGGAATAGTCATCGGGAAGCGGCTCGGCATTTCCGGGTTTCGCCGCGATTTGTGAACAATATGGTGATCCTGAAGCGAGCGTCCGGCGAACGTGCACCGGCCAGGCAGGGGCATCTGGGTGGCGGCAAGCTGACCGGACACGAGGAATGGGTTCGTCAGCGTTTGTCCGACAACGGCGATCTGACGCTGGACGAATTGTGCGTCGAACTGGCAGGGCGTGGCGTATCGGTTGTCCGCTCGACGGCCAGCCGATTTCTGCATCGGCTTGGGCTGAGCCATAAAGAAAGCCTGCAGGCAGCCGAGCAGTTACGGCCCGAGATCGCGCGGTCCCGTGATCAGTGGATCAACCATCGCAAACCGTTCTTCAACAAGGCATTGGCGCGGTTGATCTTAATCGATGGTGAGGCGGATCAGCAATCGATCCAGTGAATCGATTGCCTGCCGAACGCGACCAACACCAAACTCACCAAACGCACAGGATGGTCGCCAAGGGGCAAGCGCTATCACACCCATGCGCCGTTCGGTCGTGGAAAACGCAGACCTTTATCGCCGGCCTGCGCTGTCATGGGTTGAGCGCACCCTGGGTTGTCAACGCGCCAATGAACGGCCGCTTCTTCGAAACATGGATAGAGACCCAGTTCGCACCGACCTTGTCGCCAGGCGACGTCGTCATCCTCGACAATGTCGCCTTTCACAAAAGTCAGCGCGCAGAAGAACTGGTCTAGGCACGAGGTGCATGGATCCTCTTCCTGCCGCCCTATTCCCCTGATCTCGATCCCACCCTTTCTGCATTTGCTTCACAATTGCCTGCCGGTCAATGATCGAAATGGCGCTTTCAAAACTCAAGACACTGCTGCGAAAACGAGCGGCACGAAATTTTGATGCCATCTCAAATGCTCTCGGCGATATCTGCGACCTCTTCTCCATCAATGAATGCCGAAACCTCTTCAAAGCAGCAGGATATGAGGCGGAATGAATGCAACACGCTTTAATTTGGTTCTCTTGGTGTACATATATCGTACACGCACACCGCTAAACCTTTGATATTAAAAGATTATCCATCCAGTCGATCATCGGAGCGACGGCGAAGACAGGGACTCCGGCATGATGTTGATGTTTCATGTCCATCCGAAACGGCAGCAATCCAGCGGCTTGGTGCAAAGGGAGGGGTCTTCGGTCAGTCTCCGTCACGTCCAACCATCTCGATCCACGGCAAGCAGATACAGGCAATTTTATCGTTGTGCCATAATTATTGTGGTCTGGGCTTGCATTGCATCTCCCAGCCCATGCTCAACCGCTTCAGGAAAATCGGATACCGGGATCTGGCAATGGCCAGCGTCGGCCTTCAGTGCCGTGAAATATTCTGCTTCGGCAAATCCTGCTTCAGCATGAATGCGCCCGGCCGCATCCAGAAGCAATTCCGTCATGTCGCTCGTCGAGACCCGGTCCGCCTGCATTATTTGCCTGATGAGAGGATCCTCCAGCACGTCGGCAATCGTCAATTCATCATAAGCCATCAACGTCTCCTGTCCTGATACTCAGATCAATAAACGCGGGTTTGACCCTCATGATGACAAAACCGGGACAATTCCAAGGCAATTGATAAAGTGGCCAGCCTTTGTGATTGTGAGAGCGCCAGCAAACCACCTCCCCCGCTTGCGCTGGCATCGTCCGAGCCGTGAAATTCCGCTCGATAAAACCCTCCATGCCGCAAAAACTTCCGGCAGAGCGCCTGCGCTAAAAAATGCCCCGGAAGCGATCACGGTAAACAAGTCAGGTTGTTCAATCCGCGTTCACTCCGGGCAGGCGGCTGTTGCCAATAGTCTATCTGTTCAACTGGCGCATGATGCCGGCCAGGCACATGCTGCCCTAGCTTTTGGCAGCATTGCTTTTTTCCCCAGACCTGAAAGTAAGCAGGAAGGCGAGCCCCAGCATGACCGCGGTGATGGCGTAAAGCGTCAGCGCGATGGGGCTCGAAAACAGAAACTGGAAATCGCCGTCCGAGATCGAAAGCGCGCGACGCAGATTGTTCTCCATATCCGCACCCAGGAGCAATCCGAGGATGACCGGAACCAGCGATATGCCGAGCATGCGCAGCACATAGCCGATCACCCCGAATCCGACCATGATGAACAGATCGAAGGTCGAATGGCTGATCGAGTAAACCCCCAGAAAGCTGACCATCACCACAAATGGCATCAGGATCCATTGCGGCAGCGACAGCATGCGCGTGAACAGGCCGATCATCGGGATGTTCATCACCAGAAGTGCGATGTTGGCGATGTAGAGCGCGGCAATCAGGCCCCAGACCAGTTCCGGCTGCCGTTCAAACAGCAGCGGGCCGGGCTGGATGTTGAGCGAGATGAGCAGCGCCAGCATTACCGCCGTGGTGCCGCTGCCGGGAATGCCGAGGGTGAGCATCGGGATCAGCGCACCGCCGGATGCGGCATTGTTGCCGGACTCGGGCGCCGCGATGCCACGCGGGTCGCCCTCGCCGAACCTGCCGTCCTTGGCGCTCCAGCGCTTTTCAAAGATGTAGGACATGAAGGCGCCAAGCGACGCGCCTGCCCCCGGCAGAATGCCGCAGATGAAACCGATGATCGATCCGCGCAGATTGGCCCAGCCGCCGGACATCGTGACTTTGAAGCTGGGAATTCCACGCGTCAACGCAACCATCTTGGCTGGTTCCTCATGCACCCGCTCCAGATAGACCAGCACTTCGGAGATGGCGAACAGGCCGACAATGGCAACGATCGGATCAAACCCGTCATAGAGATGGAACGACCCCAGCGTATAGCGCGCGGTGCCCGTCGCCGGATCGAGCCCCACCGTGGCGATCATCAGGCCAAGGAATGCTGCAAGCAATGTCTTGAACGGATTGACCGAGGTGACGCCGCCGATGGTGGCAAAGGCCATTACATAAAGCGCGAAGTAATCGGCCGGACCGAAATAAATCGCGGCCTTTGCTAGCAATGGTGCAAACAGCGTGAGCCCGATGGTCCCGAAAGTCGCACCGATGAACGAGGCGACAGCCGAAATTGCCAGCGCCTCCGACGCCTTGCCCGCCTTGGCCATCGGATAGCCGTCCAGTGTCGTCATGATCGCCGGCTCGTCACCGGGAATGTTCAGCATGATCGACGAGATGCGCCCGCCATACATGCAGCCGTAGTAGATGCATGACAACATGATCAGCGCCGAGGTCGGCTCGAGGCCGAGCGAGAAGGCCAGCGGAATCAGGATGGCCACGCCGTTCACGGGGCCCAATCCCGGCAAAGCGCCGATCAGCGTTCCGGCAAAACAGCCAAACAGCGCCAGAACCAGGTTGGTCGGCGTGATCGCCACCGCAAAGCCCTGCGCAAGGGCGGTAATGGTATCCATGAAATCAGCTCATAAAGTTTGGAAGCGCCGGCAGCGGCAAGCCGAGAAGCCTGTCGAAGGCGACAAACAGGAACGCGCTCATGACAGCGGCTGAAACCAGCGACTTGCGCCAGGTGCTACGCAGCAGGCGCCCCAGCAGGGCGACCGCCAGGAAGGTTGCCAGCGGGAAACCCAGAACCTCAAGAAAGCCCGCATAGGCAAGAAGCAGCGAAATCACCGCGACCTGACGCAGAAGCGGTTTGCCAGTAACCCACGCGGGATCCTTATCCGGCCTGATCATGATGGCCAGGCTGAATAGGGCCGCGGGAATGGACAGCATAATGGGAAAGGCCGCGGGGCCAAGAGGGTCGCCGAAGCTCGCCTCGTAGTCTCCCGCGGTAATGCCGTACCAGATCGACATGGCCAAAAGAAAAAGGCCGACGATCCTGTCGGTCATTTTATGACCCCGATCTCCTGGGAAATCTTGCGCATCTGTTCGGACTGATCCTTCACATAGGCCTCAAACTCCGTTCCGCCACGCCAGACCGGCACCAGACCATTGGCTTTTGCCGTCGTCTTCCAGTCGTCGGTGTCATAGAGCGTGTGCAGGCGATCGACCCAGGCGTTGTAGCCTTCATCGGAAACATCGCCGCCGGTGTAGAACCCGCGCCAGTTATAGCCCGTGACGTCAAGGCCCTGTTCCTTGGCAGTGGGTGAATCCGGAAACGCCGGAACGCGTTCATCGGACAGCGCTGCGAGAATGCGCACATCGCCCGATTCCACAAAACCTGCGGTTTCGCCCAGATCGGTGGAAACCGCCTGAACCTGGCCGCCCATCATCTGTGTCACAGCGGGGCCACCGCCATCAAACTGCACCCAGCGGATTTTCTTGTATTCCTCGCCGGAAAGGCCCGCTGCCTGCGCCAGCATCAAGAGGCGGATATGATCCCAGCCGCCGGCGCCCGACGAACCGGCCACCGCAAGTGAGCCCGGATCCTTTTTCAAAACCGCGATCAGATCATCGAGTGTCTTGAACTCTGAATCCTTCGGCACAAGGATTACGCCCACATCGGTGCCCATCATGCCCACCCAGCGCATGACCGATGTGTCAGCCGGATATTTGCCCTGGGCGATTTGTGTGACGCCCACGGTTGAGGTCGCGACCACAAGGTCCGCATCGTCGGCGCGCGACGACATGACCTTGGCGTAGGCTACCGCTCCCACGCCCCCTGGCATGTTGGTCACCTGAACCGGTCCGTCCACCAGCTTCTGATCGAACAGCATCTTGCCGATGGTGCGGCAGGTAAAGTCCCAGCCGCCGCCGGGGTCTGCCGGGGCAATGCAATCGGCGGCACTGGCTCCGGCGATGGAAAGCGACGTCAAGACGATGGTCGCTCCCAAGAATTTCGATAGTTTCCTCATAAAGTCCTCCCTGGTTGAAATCTGAACTTCAGATTGTGAAACCGATCTTCCGTGATCGGTTTCAGTCTCCTTCCACAAATCCGCGCGTCCCGAAGAGACGACGCGAATTCTCCAGCGCGTGCAGAATTTGCGCGCGCACATCCTGTGCATGCTTGCGAATGACAGCCGCGGCCTCCTCAGCCTTTCGCTGCCGGACAAGCGCCAGAATTTCACTATGCTCCCTGTGGGCGATCGCACGTGCTTCGGGCGAACTGGCAACCAGCCAGCGAGCGCGGATGGTGCGATTGACCGCATCCTGCACTGCATCACGCAGAAACCGGTTTTCCGATAGGGCTGCGATCTGCACATGCACATCGAGCCCGGCCTCATACCAGTCATCCGGCGTGAAATCGTTCAGGCCTTCATCGACGGTACGAAGAATGGCATCGATAGCTTCAGGCGTTGCCCGCTCGCAGGCAAGCCGGATCGCCGCATCTTCCACCACTTCGCGGTACTCGAAAATTTCCTCAAGCTGCCGTAGATCAAAGGGCGCCACCGTGTATCCACGGTCAGCCTTGACCACCAGCCCCTCACGGATCAGCTCTGCCAATGCCTGGCGAATGGGCGTGCGAGACACGCCGTAAAGCGTCTCCAGCGATCGCTCGGAGGTTACTTCGCCGGGCGCGAGCTTGAGCGAAAGCACGTCACCGCGAATGCGCGACAAGACGCGATCTCCGAGTGACTGTTCCACGATATCCCCAACCGGTTCGCCCATGGCAGAAGTGTCTTCTTTCTCGCGTATGCGGTGGCGTGTCAGTGCTTTTCCATCATATTTAAAACGGCCATTGACCGAACTCCTGATAGCGGTATACCAATTTGGTCTACCGTGCAATCTGCGGTGAGGAGAAAATCATGAACAGCACAACCAACCATCGTCTGGAAGGGTTTCCCGAGGCCGTCAGCATTGTTGAAGTCGGCCCGCGCGACGGGCTGCAATCCGAACCGGTCTTCGTGCCGACCGACAAGAAGATCGCCCTGGTAAACGGACTGATCGACGCCGGCATCCGGCATCTGGAGGTCACCTCCTTCGTCTCGCCGCGCGCGGTGCCGCAGATGCGCGATGCTGCCGAGGTGCTTGCCGGTGTGGATCGTTCGCAAGGCGCGGTTCTCACAGCGCTGGTGCCCAACGCCACGGGTGCGGAGCGCGCCGCCGAAGCAAGCGTCGACGCGATGGTCGTCTTCATGTCGGCGTCCGAAAGCCACAATCTGAAGAACGTAAACCGCCCCCGCGAGCAATCGCTGAAGGGCTTTGCCGACATCGTGCGGATCGCAGGCGAAGCAAACATTCCGGTCTTCGGCGCCATTGCCACCGCCTTTGGCTGCCCCTTCGAGGGCAATGTACCGGTCGGGGCAATCGTCGACGTCGCGCGGGCCTATCGAGATATGGGCATCACCATGCTCTCGCTTGGCGATACCACCGGAATGGCCACCCCGCCGCTGGTGCAGGAGCGGTGCCGGGCGCTGGCTCGGGCCGTGCCGGAAGCCGACATCGCGCTGCATTTCCACAACACCCGCGGGGTGGGTCTTGCCTGCGTCTATGCCGGGTTGCTCGAAGGCATTACCCGCTATGAAGCAAGTGTCGGCGGCCTTGGTGGTTGCCCCTTCGCTCCCAAGGCAACCGGTAATGTCTGCACCGAGGATCTCGTCTACATGCTCAACGAATGCGGCGTGAAAACCGGCGTCGACCTGAACCGGCTGATCGGTGTTTCGCGGGATATCGAAACCGTCATGGGGCGTATCCTTTCCGGCCAGGTCATGAAGGCAGGCCCCCGGCTCGAAACCTACGGCATGGACGCTGTAGCGACCGCCAATGGCTGAAGGCGTCAGTGCAATGAAAGCACCCCTTGACGGCATCAGGATTGTCGACCTGACGCGGGTTCTCTCCGGCCCGTTCTGCACCATGATGCTGGGCGACATGGGCGCGGAGGTGATCAAGGTGGAACCGGCCAAGGGCGACCCTATTCGCGAGCAGGGAACACTCAGCGACGGCTTCTCCACCTATTACGCCAGCTTCAACCGCAACAAGAAATCCGTCGTCATCGATCTGTACAGCGACGCCGGACGCCGGGTTCTGGAACGCCTGATTGCCGGCGCCGATGTTCTGGTCGACAATTTTCGCCCCGGCGTGATGGCAAGGATGGGCCTTGGCGAGGACCGCCTGAAGCAACTCAACCCGCGCCTGGTGACCGCCAGCGTCAATGGTTACGGCTCCACCGGTCCTTATGCGGACCGGCCGGCTTTCGATTTTATTGCCCAGGCGATGAGCGGGCTGATGAGTGTCAATGGCGCGGAAGGCACCGAGCCGATGCGCGTGGCCCAGCCGATCACCGATCTGGTAGCCGGTCTCTACTGCGCCTTTGGCATTGTCAGCGCCCTGCGCGCCCGGGATCTCAACGGCACCGGCCAGCATGTCGAGTCCGCCATGATGAACGGCGCCCTGAGCATGATGGCCTATCTGGCCTCGCAATATTTCGCCACCGGACAGCTAAGTGTTCGCACCGGCAACGATCACCCGCTTGTCGCGCCCTACGGCCTGTTCAAGGCAAAAGATGGCGAAATCGCTGTTGCCCCGTCAAACGACATAATTCTCAAGCGCTTTCTCGACCTCATCGGACTTGGCTATTTGCTCTCGGATCCACGCTATGACAGCAATGACAAGCGCTTCGAACGGCGCGCCGAGTTGAACCAGATCATCAACGGGCAGCTTGGCGACGAAAATCAGGATATCTGGATAGCCCGGCTCAACGCCGCCGGTGTCCCCTGCGGAAAGGTCCGGAACCTTGCCGAGGCGCTGAATGACCCGCAGACCCGCGCGCAGGAAATGGTCATCGAGGTCGATCAGCCGAACCATGGACCCATACGCATGCTTGGATTTCCGGTGAAACTCAGCGGGACACCCTGCCAAATTCGGCATCCCGCGCCTGCGCTCGGGGAGCATACCAGATCCGTGCTTGAGGCTGCAGGCTTCAGCCCAGACGAGATCGACCGGCTAACCGCGGAAGGCGCCATCGGCGACCATTAGACTCAGACATCGAAAACCGCCAATCAAATGTGAATGGCGTGTCCCAGGCCCGCCAGTGCAGCCTCTTGAAAGGTTTCACCGAGACTGGGGTGGGCGTGGATTGTCGCGGCCACATCCTCCAGACGGGCGCCCATCTCGACAGCCAGACCGAAGGCCGTGGCCAGTTCCGCTACACCTTCGCCAACCGCCTGTATGCCCAGCACGACGTGATTGTCGGCGCGGGCGACGATCCGCACAAAACCGTCATCCCGCTCGAGAGTCATCGCACGCCCGTTGCCCCGGAACGGAAATGTCCCAGTCGTAACCGCAATATCGGCGGCCTTTGCCTGCTCGGCGGACAGACCGACGCTGACGATTTCAGGATCGGTGAAGCAGATCGCCGGGATCGCCACCTTGTCCCATGCGTGTTTTTTACCGGCGACAATCTCTGCAACCATCTCGCCCTGCGCCATGGCGCGGTGGGCTAGCATCGGTTCGCCGGTAATGTCTCCGATCGCATAAATACCACGCATTGAGGTACGGCATTTGTCGTCGATTTCGACAAAGTGTCCGGAGGTCGTCAGCTTCAGGCTCTCAAGTCCCCACCCCGTGGCCGCCGGGCGCCGGCCAACAGTGACCAGAACCGAGTCCGCCGTCAGGACGTGTTCTTCACCGGATTTCGAGACGGCGAGCAGGCTGCGACCGTCCTGCGTCAATCCCCTGGCCTGCACCTCGGTCAGCACATTGATGCCCAGGCTCTTCAATCGCGCCGTCAACGGCTTGGTCAGTTCCGCATCATACTGCGGCAAAACCCGGCTTGCCGCTTCAACCACGGTCACCGACGCCCCGAGCTTGCGGAAGGCGGTGCCGATTTCCAGGCCGATGTAGCCTCCGCCGACCACGACCAGATTGTCGGGCACCGCATCAAGCGAAAGCGCCTCGGTCGAAGACAGCACCCGACCCCCGAAAGGCAGGAACGGCAATTCGACCGGAACCGATCCCGTTGCGATCACAATGGTCTCGGCGCTGATGCGCTGCTTTTCACCGTTCCGATCGACCTCGATGGTCTTGCCATCGAGGACCCGCGCGTGACCGTGCACCAGCTTCACGCCATTCTTTTTCAAGAGAGAGCCCACGCCGCTCGTCAGCCTGCTGACGATGCCGTCCTTCCAGGCAATCGTGGATTTCAGATCGATACGCGGATTGGCGGCGGACAGGCCAAGCGGGGATCTGCCCTCCGCAGCCTCGACAATCCGGTGGAAGTTGCCGGCCGCATGGATCAACGCCTTGGACGGAATGCATCCGACATTGAGGCAGGTCCCGCCCACATTGTCCTTGTCCACGATGATCGTATCAACGCCGAGCTGGCCAGCGCGGATCGCGCAGACATAGCCACCCGGCCCGGCGCCGATTATGAGCAATTTGCAGCTGAGGTCGCCCATGTCACTTCTCCACGAAAATAAGCGCCGGGGTTTCAAGCAGCGTCTTGAGCCGTTTGACGAAGACCGCCGCATCCCACCCGTCTATGACGCGATGATCAAAGCTCGAGGAGATATTCATCATCTTGCGTGGCACGAATTCCGCGCCATTCCATTTGGGGCGGATTTCCATGCGGTTGACGCCGACAATGGCGACCTCGGGATAATTGATGATCGGTGTCGTGGCGATGGCGCCGAGTGGGCCAAGCGAGGTCAGCGATATCGTTGATCCTGTTAGTTCATCGCGTGACGCCTTTCCGCTGCGCGCGGCTTCGGCGACACGGGTCAGCTCGGTGGCCTGCTCCCAGATCGTCCGAGCCTCGCAATGGCGCACGACAGGAACCATCAGGCCGGCCTTTGTCTGGGTCGCAATCCCGATATGAACCCCCGAATGTTCGCGGATCACATCGTTCTCGTCATCAAAAAGCGCGTTCATTCCAGGTTGCTCGCGAATTGCCCGCGCCATCGCGGCCATGATGAACGGCAACACCGTGAGCTTCGGGCGGTCTTCAAGCCTGTCGCTGTTGAGCTGTTGGCGCAGCGATTCCAGCTCGGTGACATCAATCTCTTCGACGATTGTGATGTGGGGGATGCGCTGTTTGGCGAGCGACATCCGCTCGGCGATCTTGCGGCGAAGGCCGAGCACCTTGATGTCACGCACCTGATCCACCGTTTCAGCCGACGCCGTCACGGGCGCGGATCCCGCAAGATAGGCTTCAAGATCATCATGCGTGATGCGTCCGGCAGGGCCCGTTCCCCGCACCAAACGCAGATCGACACCGTGTGTACGTGCCCGGTCACGAACCGACGGCGCGGCAAGCGGAGAACTTCCAACCGGCTGGACACGGCTTTGCTCAGGTGCACCGGCGGCAGCCGAAGTGCGGTTATCCGCCGGCGTTGGTTTGGGTGCCGGATTCGCCGCGGAACCAGTGACAGAGACCGGCGGCTGGTCCTCGGTGGCAACTTTCGGAGACGCAGGTTGGGCTTCAGCTTCGGATTCGGCCAGGCTTGCATCGGACACAGCTCCAGCGCCCTCCACCTCCATCCTGACGAAGTCACTGCCGATCGCCAGCTTCTGCCCGATTTCCCCACCGAGCCAGACAACCGTACCGTCCGCCGGCGACGGGACCTCCACCGTTGCCTTGTCGGTCATGACAGCCGCGAGAACCTGATCCTCCCTGACGAACTCCCCGACTTCCACATTCCACTCGACAAGCTCGGCCTCGGCGATCCCCTCCCCGACGTCGGGCAGCTTGATTGTGACAACACCCATCCTAGACCTCCAACGCTTGTCTGATTGCCGCGCTGACGCGGTCCGGGCCGGGAAAATAATCCCACTCACCAGCGTGCGGGTACGGCGTGTCCCAGCCGGCCACTCGCAGAACAGGTGTTTCCAGACTGTAGAAACACTCCTTTTGAATGATCGCGACGAGTTCGGCCCCGAAACCGGAGGTCAGTGTCGCTTCATGCACAACGATGCAGCGGCCGGTCTTGCGCACCGACTCCACGATTGCCGGCTTGTCGAGCGGCATCAGGGTTCTCAGATCGATGACATCCGCGTCAACGCCAAGTTCTTCAACCGCGGCCATCGCGACATGCACCATGGTGCCGTAGGCGATGATCGTCAGGTCTGATCCGGTACGACGGCTCACGGCTTTGCCGAGCGGCACGGTGTAATAGTCGTCGGGCACTTCGCCCGCTTCGTGCTTGCTCCAGGGCACGATGGGCCGGTCGTGATGACCATCGAACGGGCCATTGTAAAGCCGTTTGGGTTCCAGGAAGATCACCGGGTCGGGATCCTCGATGGCTGCAAGCAGAAGTCCCTTGGCATCGTACGGCGTCGACGGGATCACCGTCTTCAGGCCGGCGACATGGGTGAAAAGCGCTTCCGGACTCTGGCTGTGGGTCTGGGCGCCATAGATACCGCCACCTGTGGGCATGCGGATAACCATCGGGCAGGTGAATTCGCCCGCCGAGCGATACCGCAACCGGGCGGCTTCGGAAACAATTTGATCATATCCGGGATACATGTAATCGGCGAACTGGATCTCGGCACATGGGCGCAGGCCATAGGCCGCCATGCCGATTGCGGTCCCGACTATGCCGAGTTCGCTGATCGGCGCATCGAAGCAACGTGTCTTTCCGTATTTCTTCTGCAGACCGGCGGTGCAGCGGAAAACGCCGCCAAAATACCCCACATCCTGTCCCATCACGACCACCCGCTCATCAGCGCCCATGGCCAGATCGTGGGCATTCTGGATCGCCTCGATCATCGTCCTGCTGGTCATGATCAGTACCCCGCCTCCTGGCGCTGTGCGACAAGATGCGGCGGCATCTCGGCATAGACATCTTCAAACATGTGCTTGGGTGACGGCCGCCTACCGCCCTGCAGGGTGCCGATGGCCTCGGCCTGCTTTTGCGACCGGACCACCGTTTCCATGATCTCTGCCTCCATCTGGGTGTGACGCTCGTCTGACCATTCGCCTTGCGCAACAAGGTGCGCTTTCAGCCGCAGGATCGGATCGCCTAGCGGCCAGGCCGCACTTTCCTGCTTGGGGCGATACCCGGATGGATCGTCCGAAGTCGAATGCCCTCCCGCCCGGTACGTCACATATTCGATCACCGTTGGACCCAGATTCCGGCGCGCGCGTTCGGCAGCCCAGGCACCTGCGGCGTAAACCGCCAGATAATCGTTTCCATCGACCCGCAGCGCCGGTATTCCAAAACCGTGTCCGCGTGCGGCAAAGGTTCCCGCTCCGCCGCGGGCGATCCCCTGGAAGGTCGAGATTGCCCACTGGTTGTTGACAATGTTGAGGACCACGGGCGCCTTGTAGGTCGAGGCGAACACCAGTGCCGCATGAAAATCGCTCTCGGCGGTGGAGCCGTCACCGACCCACGCTGCGGCAATCTTTGTATCCCTCATGATGGCCGAGGCCATTGCCCAGCCAACCGCCTGGACATACTGGGTCGCCAGATTGCCTGAAATCGAGAAAAAGCCGTGTTCCCTGGATGAATACAGCACCGGCAACTGCCGCCCGTGGGCGCTGTCACCATCATTGGAATAGACCTGACACATCATGTCGGCCAAAGGATAACCCGCCGCGACAAGAAGACCGGCTTGCCTGTAGGTGGGGAAATTCATGTCGCCCTTGTTCAGGACCCGCTGAAACGCGCAACTGACAGCCTCCTCCCCAAGGTGCTGCATGTAGAAAGACGTCTTGCCCTGGCGCTGGGCGATCAGCATGCGGGCATCATAGGTGCGCAGCGTCATCATGTGACGCAGACCCTGGCGCAACTCATCGGTTGTCAGGATACCGGCCCACGGCCCCACAGCCTTTCCATCGCGCGCAAGGACGCGGATGATACCGAAGGCCAGGTCCCGCATATTTTCCGGGTCTTCATCCACCTCGGGCCGCCGGATTTCCCCGGCTTTCGGTATTTTCACCTTGGAGAAATCCGGTTGATCGCCGGGTCGGAATTCTGGCTCGGGAACATTGAGCGACAACGGGCTTGTGGCGTGCGTCTTTTCCATTTCAACGTCCTCTGAATTTCGCTTGGCGTTGTTCGGCGGAAGCAGGCACGCCCGTTTCCGCAAGTCCGGGCGCGAAGAGGGCGCCGAACCGGGCGGTGCCGAGACGGCCAGGACCGCAACCGGCGTGGACTTTCAAGGCAGAGACAAATCCGCAGTTGGACCTGCCGACCTCGGTCGACTCCAGGCGGTGGGTTGGCTGTGCCCGGGAAGCCGGCGCGGACAAACCATGGTCAACCATCTGCGGGCCCGCAGAACCGGACCTCGCCATCACTCCCTCATGCAACACCAGCGGTTTCATGCATGCCTCCAGAATGAAAAAATATATTACATTTCAGTGGAAATATTTTATCGATCTGCGATCACATTATTCACATTCACAAAAGTTTGTTTGTCAATATAGAACGAACAACAAAGATTATTTGTCGGAGATCATGATGATGAAGCCGCTGGATCGGATGGACAGGAAGATAGTAAGCGCCTTGCTCGACAACGGCAGGCTGACCAATCAGAAGCTTGCGGAAAGCGTCGGTCTGTCGCCAGCGCCGTGCTGGCAACGGGTCAAGCGCCTTGAAAAAGATGGCGTCATTCAAGGCTATACGGCGGTCCTCGATCAGGAACTGCTCGGATCGAGCGAAACCGTCATTCTCGAAGTCGCTCTCGATCGCCATGACGACGAGATTGTGGAAAATTTCGGACGAGCCATGGCGGCCATGCCCGAAGTTCTGGAAGTCTATCTGACCACCGGCGAATATGACTATTTCATCAAGGTCTCGGTGAACGGCACCAGCGGATACGAGGAATTTCTGCGCAAGCGGCTCTACAAGATCCGCGGCGTGCGCCATTCACGCTCAAGCTTCACCCTGCGATGCCTGAAGAGAGCCTTCTCCGTGGTGCCGGCGTTGACGGAAGACTGAAAGCAACAGATTTCCGACAAAACCACATGGGTGGTGATGTGAACGCGCAGCGGTAAAATTAGTATCATTCGCAACAAACTGCTTGACATAGTTGCGAACGCAACAAATTCTATGCCAAACAGATCACGCCGTTGCACCGGACTCAGAGGAGACTTTGTCATGACCAGCCCTGCCCTGCCGAAAGGATTGATCCGCGCCGTGGACACCACGGGCACGATGCCGGGCTACATGCCTGGCTTTGGCAATGATTTCGAGACCGAAGCGCTTCCCGGCGCCCTGCCGCAAGGCATGAACTCACCGCAGAAATGCAACTACGGGCTCTATGGCGAACAACTCTCCGGCACCGCTTTCACTGCCCCCAGCCATCAGAACGAACGGACCTGGTGCTACCGCATCCGCCCGTCGGTCAAACATTCCGGCCGCTACGAGAAGATTGACCTGCCCTATTGGAAATCGGCGCCGAATGTCGATCCCGACGTGATCTCGCTTGGCCAATACCGCTGGGATCCGGTCCCCCACACCGACGCGCCGCTCAACTGGCTCACCGGCATGCGCACCATGACGACAGCCGGTGATGTCAACACCCAGGTCGGCATGGCAACCCACATCTATCTTGTCACCCGGTCGATGGAGGACGAGTATTTCTATTCCGCCGACAGCGAGTTGCTGGTGGTGCCGCAGGAAGGCCGGCTGCGTTTCTGCACCG
>NZ_JBDWHW010000250.1:0-14733 GCF_039975035.1 Hoeflea sp.
TCCGATGTTCGGCACGCTTTCCGACTTTGATGAACTGATTGAACTGGCCCACGCCAAGGGCCTGAAGATCATCATCGATCAGGTGATCTCGCACTCCTCCGACAAGCATGCCTGGTTCAGGGAGAGCCGGTCAAGCCAGGACAACGAGAAAGCCGACTGGTACGTCTGGGCCGACCCCAAGCCTGATGGAACGGCTCCGAACAACTGGTTGTCGGTGTTCGGCGGTCCGGCGTGGGAGTGGGACACGGTCCGGTGCCAGTATTACATGCACAATTTTCTGGCTTCGCAGCCAGATCTCAATTTCCACAATGCCGATGTGCAAGATGCCATACTCGATACCGTCCGCTTCTGGCTTGACCGGGGCGTCGACGGTTTCCGACTCGATACGGTGAATTTCTACGTTCACGACAAGCATCTGCGCGACAATCCGCCGCTAAGCCGCAACGCGGAAGATGGCAACTTCATGGGAGTTGATGCGCCCGACACCAATCCGTATGGCTTCCAGGACCATCTTTACGACAAGTCGCAACCGGAGAATATCGCCTTCCTGCAGCGACTCCGCGCGCTGATGAACGAATATGAGGGCCGAACAACGGTGGGTGAAGTCGGCGACGGCCGGCGCTCGCTGAAGACGGTCGCGGCCTACACCAATGGCGGCGACAAGCTGCATATGTGCTACACATTCGACATGCTTGGTGCGGAGTTTTCGGCCGAGCATTTCCGCCGCAGCATTTCCAATTTTCAGTCGGTGGTCAAAGATGGATGGGTCTGCTGGTCGTTCTCCAACCATGATGTCGAACGGCATGTCTCGCGCTGGCTGCAGGAGGGCGATGATCCGGAGCATCTGGCACGCTTCGCCATCACCTTGCTGTCGTCGTTCCGGGGATCCATCTGCCTCTACCAGGGCGAGGAGTTGGGATTGGAAGAGGCCGAAATCGCGTTCGAGGATCTCACTGATCCTTACGGCATTCGCTTCTGGCCGGCCTACAAGGGGCGCGACGGCTGCCGCACGCCGATGGTCTGGGAGCTTGAGGCGCACCACGCGGGTTTTTCCGATGCGCCGAAGACCTGGCTTCCGATCCCCGACAGCCACAGGCAGCGTGCCGTGGACCAGCAGGAGTGTGTGAGCGGATCGATACTCCACCATTACCGGCAAACGCTGGCGATGCGGAAATCCCATCCAGGCCTCGTCGACGGGGCGATGGAGTTTCTTGATACCAACGGCGAAGTGCTGGCCTTTATCCGGGGCGAAGGCGCGGACCGGCTTCTGTTCGTCTTCAATCTTGACCGCAGCCCGGTGGAATGGGCGGTTCCATCGGATCTCGACATCGTCGAGGTCGTGAGATTGCCCGGCTTTGCTCCCGGCCATGATCAAGACACTGTCATGCTGGCCGGTCTTGATGTCTTTTGCGCCCGGTTGAGCTGAGCCCGACAGGTCCCGCCCCCGACAGCTCCGGCCAAGGGCGGTTGTGACCGGCTTATGGATCGATGATCTCGAAGGCGTCGACATCTATCATGCCGCGGTCGGAGATCTTGAGGTGCGGAATCACCGGCAAGGGCAGGAATGCCAGTTGCAGGAATGGCTCGTCGAGTGTGCCGCCGAGCCCCTTTGCGGCCTTGCGCAACGGGATCAGCGTCTCGCGCACCCTTTCATAGGGCTGGTCGCTCATCAGACCGGCCACAGGCAGGGCGATATCGGCGATCACCTTGCCGTTTTCTGCCACAACAAAACCGCCGCGGATTTCGCTCAACCGGTTGGCGGCAACCGCCATGTCGGCCTCTGAAGCACCGACCACACAGATATTGTGGCTGTCATGGCCGACGGTGGAGGCGATGGCGCCGCGCTTGAGGCCAAAACCCTGAACGAAGCCGGTGGCGATGTTGCCGTTCTTGCCGTGGCGCTCGATCACCGCGATCTTGAGAATGTCGCGGCTCAGATCGACCTGTTTTTCACCATTGTCGATGGCGAGATCGAGATCGCGACGTTCGGTGATGATCTTGCCGGGAACAATGCCGATCACCGGCGTCTGGCTGCGGTTCTTGCGCACGGTGAAGGACGTGGCTTCCACCTTCGGAGCGCGGACACTGTCGGTGCCAACGAGAGCGGTCTTGCCACGGGTCGCGAAGAGTTCATCGGTGACAAGACGACCGGCGGAGAACACCATCTGGGCGTTGCATCCTTCCAGGCTGTCGAGCACCACCAGATCGGCGCGCCAGCCCGGCGCCACCAGGCCGCGATCATTCAGCCCGAAGCCGCGGGCGGCGGAAATCGAGGCGGCGCGGTAGATCGCCAGCGGCTCGACGCCTTTCGAAATGGCGTGGCGGATCATGTAATCGAGATGGCCATGCTCGGCGATGTCGAGCGGATTGCGGTCGTCGGTGCACAGCGCCAGGAACGGCGAATTGCGTTCGGTGATGATCGGGATCAGCGCATCAAGATCGCGCGACACCGAGCCTTCGCGCACCAGCACATGCATGCCCTTCGACATTTTCTCCAGCGCTTCCTCGGCGGTGGTGGATTCGTGCTCGGTGCGGATGCCGGCGGCGAGGTAGCCGTTGAGGCCGAGCCCGCGCAGCAAGGGAGCGTGGCCGTCGATATGGCCGCCCTGAAAGGCTTCCAGCTTGGCCATGCAGGCAGGGTCCTTGGCGAGCACGCCGGGGAAATTCATGAATTCGGCGAGGCCTATCACCTGAGGGTGATCACGGAATGGCAGCAGGTCCTCGATATCCAGCCGTGCGCCGGCGGTTTCGAGATGGGTGGCGGGCACGCAGCTCGACAGCTGCACGCGGATGTCCATGATGGTCTGTTCGGAGCACTCAAGGAAATAGCGGATTCCGGTGGCGCCGATGACATTGGCGATCTCATGCGGATCGCAGATCGCGGTGGTGATGCCGCGCGGCAGCACGCAGCGGTCGAACTCATGCGGCGTGACCAGCGAACTTTCGATGTGCAGATGGGTGTCGATGAAGCCGGGTACGACGATCTTGCCGGAGATGTCGATTGTGTTGACGCCCTGATAGCTTTCCAGTGTTCCGACAATGCGATCGCCACAGATGGCGATATCGCCCTGGCGCAGCTCGCCAGTGGTGAGGTCGAACAGCCTGCCGCCCTTCAGGACAATGTCAGCCGGCGCCTTGCCCGCGCCCTGGTCGATCATGTCACCAAGTCTGTCTGTCATGGCTTGTGCCTCTTTGCTGCTTGCCCGAATCAAGAACCGGCCGGCTTTTCAGCCGACCGGTCGAGTTTAGCCCAAAAGGGTGATTACATCTTGTCAGTGATGTCCGAGGTCCAGGCGCCTTCCGGCTCCTTGGTGATGATGCCCTGGTCGAGCAGCGCCTTGGCGGTGCGCTCATAGGCTGCTTCGATCAGCTTGGCATCCGGCTTGTCGATCAGCTTGGCCACTTCGCCCATCATCCGGACCTGGTGGTTTTCGTCCTGGCCGCCATTGTCCATGACGATGCCGGCTGCCTCTTCAGGGTTGGCGATGGCATATTCCCAGCCCTTCATTGACGCCTTGACGAATTTGACCATCTTTTCGGTGAAAGCAGGATCGGCGAGATCGTCTTCCATCGCATAAAGGCCGTCTTCGAGCAGGTCGTTGCCCATGGCCGAGTAGTTGAAGACGATCAGGTCTTCCGGCTTGTAACCGGCATCCATCAGCTGCCAGTACTCGTTGTAGGTCATGACCGAGATGCAGTCTGCCTGCTTCTGGATCAGCGGCTGCACGTCAAAGCTCTGCTTGAGCACGGTGACGCCATCGGCGCCGCCTTCGGTCGACAGACCCAGCTTGTTCATCCATGCAAAGAACGGATATTCGTTGCCGTAGAACCAGACGCCCAGTGTATGGCCCTTGAAGTCGGCCTCGGTCTTGATCGGACCGTCTGCGGGGCAGACCAGTTCCATGCCGGCCTTCTTGTAAGGCTGGGCGATGTTGACCAGGCCGACGCCTTTTTCGCGGGCCGCGAGCGCGCCACCCATCCAGTCGACGATGACGTCGGCGCCGCCGCCGGCAATCACCTGTTCCGGCGCGATGTCAGGGCCGCCGGGCTTGATTTCCACGTCGAGGCCGGCTTCTTCGTAAAAGCCCTTGTCCTTGGCGACGAAATAACCTGCAAACTGGGCCTGGGCGACCCATTTGAGCTGCAGCGTCACCTTCTCGGCAGCATGTGCGGCACCCGCCATCAAGCTCATGGTGAGTGCCAGTGTCAGTCCAAGTGTTTTTTTCATTTTTGGTTCCTCTCTGGTTGTGGCTCAGGGCTATCTATCTGCGATAGCTCGGATGCCAGAATGTGACAGCCCGCTCAAGAAGTGCAAGCGCCCCGTAAAATAAAGACCCGACAATAGCTGCCATGGCGATTTCCGCCCAGACCATGTCGAGGTTCATCCGACCCACTTCGGTCGAAATGCGAAAGCCCATGCCGACGATCGGCGTTCCGAAAAACTCCGCCACGATGGCGCCGATCAGCGCCAGGGTGGAGTTGATCTTGAGGGCATTGAAGATGAACGGCATCGCCGCCTGAAGCCTGAGCTTGAGCAGCACTTGCCAATGGCTGGCGCCGTAGGTGCGCATCAGGTCGCGCTCCATGTCACCGGTGGCCGCGAGGCCGGCCAGCGTGTTTACCAGCATCGGGAAGAAGGTCATGACGATGACCACCGCGGCCTTGGACTGCCAGTCGAAGCCGAACCAGATCACCATGATTGGCGCAATACCGATCATCGGCAGCGCCGAGACCATGTTGCCGATCGGCAGCAGGCCGTTGGCGAAGAAGCGGAAGCGGTCGGCGAGGATGGCGACCAGGAAACCGGTCAGCGAGCCGACGACATAGCCGAACAGGACAGCCTTGAGCACGGTCTGGCGGAAGTCCGCGAGCAGGATTGATGTGGACGTGACAATCCTTACCCCGATGGCGGAAGGCGGCGGCAGCAACACGAAGGGCACGCCCGCGCCGCGAACCAGACACTCCCACAGGATCAACACCCAGATGCCGAACAGTGCGGGCACGGTAATGCCGATGATTCCGATATACTGACCGCTGCGGCTGCCGTCGCCGGAGAGCACCGTGACAAGCCGCCAGCCCAGCAGCCAGGCGGCGATCAGACTGGCGTAATAGCCCGCGGAGGCGGTTCCGGTGGCCTCAGCGAGACCGGCGATCAGCATGGCCGCGGCCCCGAAACTCGCCACCATGAGAACCAGGGCTTCCAGCGCTGCCACCAGCCGCAGCATCGACAGAATCGCGCCGATGACAAGGATGGCCACGACCGCGATTGAGAACGGGGAACTCATGCCGGCGGTGAAGGGCAGTGCGGTGAGGCTGTAGAGTGTTGCGACCAGCGCGCTCACGGCCTGCCAGTTTGGACGGAAAGCGCTCATGGGTTTCTTGCTCCCATCCGGCCATTGACGAAACGGCCGACAATGTCGACCAGACTGACCAGCAGGATGGCGACAATCGAGCCGGCGATCAGGGCGGCGAAGATATCGACTGTCTGGCTGTAATAGGACCCGGCCAAAAGCTTGGACCCGATCCCGGCCACGGCACCGGTGGGCAGTTCGCCGACGATGGCGCCGATCAGACTGGCTGCGATCGCCACCTTCATCGAGGTGAAGAAGAACGGCACCGAGGCGGGTATCCGCAATTTCCACAGCATCTGCAGCTTGGTGGCGGAGTAGGTCCGCATCAGGTCGAGATGCAGCACGTCAGGCGAGCGCAGGCCCTTGACCATGCCGACAGCGACAGGGAAGAACGACAGATAGGTGGAGATCAGCGCCTTGGGCAGAAGCCCGGTGACGCCGATGGCCGACAACAGCACGATGATCATCGGCGCAATCGCCAGAATGGGAATCGTCTGCGAGGCGATGATCCACGGCAGGAAGGACCGGTCGAGCGCCGGGATATGGACGATGCCGATGGCAATCACCACGCCGAGCGCTGTTCCCATGGCGAAACCAAGCAGCGTCGCCGACAGCGTGATCCAGGAATGATAGACCAGACTGCGCTTTGACCACGGTTTGACCGTCAGCGTGTTCTTCCAGAGATTGGAGGCGACCTGATGCGGCGCAGGCATGGTCGGCTTGGGCTGGCTCATGGTTTTCATGAGGAATTCGGTGGCGGTGCGGGTCTCGCCGGCGCGGCGATCGAAATCACGCTGGAACGGCGCGTTCATCGAATAGGCGGCGAAATACCAGGCGATGAGAATCACCAGCAGAATTGACCCGACCGGGACCAGCCGGTCCCTGATAAAGCTCTTCTCGTTCATCCTTGCCTCCCCTGAGGCCAGACGATCATGGTCACGGCAACGATCCCGAGCGTGATGCCGCCGACCTGCATGGTCGACGGGCGTTCGCCAAAAATCATCAATCCGATCAGATTGATCAGCACCAGTTGCAACACCGCGGACAGGGACATGGCGACAGCCAGCCCGCTTTCGCGCATTACCCGAACCATCATCAGATTGCCGGCCGTGTACAGCCCGATGGCCAGGGCCAGCAACCAGACCGAGGGCCGGTCGACATAGACGCGGAGGCTGCTTGCCGCAGCCATGAAGATCACCATCACGCCTGCCAGCCAGACCATCAGCGAGGGGCTCATTGTGCACCTCCGGGCCAGCGCAGCCAGAGCGTCGAAATGCCCTCTTCCGTGGCGTCGTCGCGACGCGCGGGATCTTCGTCAAAGCCCTCACGCTTGTAAAAACGCAAGGCGCTGGTGTTGCATTCAAACACGGTGAGTTCGAGACCACCGGGATGCGCAATTTTCGCTGTGTCGAGCAGCGCCTTGCCGACGCCCTTGTTGCGCGCGGCAGGCTGCAGATAAAGCGCAGGCACAAAGCCGTCGTCGCTCATGGAAAGGTAGCCAAGAATTTCTCCGTGCTCCTCCGCCACAAACATGGTGCGCTTTTCAAGCAGGGAGGGAACGAACAGCGCCTCAACGTCGGTGTGGTCGATGGTGCGAGGAAGCCATTCCGTGGCGTCGATACAGTTGTTGATGATCGCCGCGCAGACCGGCAGATCCGAGGCGGTTGCACGCCGGATCTGGCTTGTTACGGTTGCTTTGCGAACAGCGCTATTCATCATAGCTGTGTCCCGCTTTCAGGCCTTCGCGCACCTGGTGGGCAATCCTGAGAAATTCCGGCGTTTCGCGGATGTCGAGCGACCGGTTGGGGCCGAGATTGCACTCGATGATCTCGTGGATACGGCCCGGACGCGGACTCATCACCACGATCTTGGTCGACAGGAACACCGCTTCGGGAATCGAGTGGGTGACAAAGACCACGGTCTTTCTGGTCTTGGCCCAGAGCTTGAGCAGTTGTTCGTTGAGATGGTCGCGGACAATCTCGTCAAGTGCGCCGAACGGCTCATCCATCAAAAGCATGGCCGGTTCAACGGCGAGCGCCCGGGCGATGGAAGCGCGCTGCTGCATGCCGCCCGAAAGCTGCCAGGGGAATTTCTTCTCGAAACCGACCAGATTGACCAGCTCCAGATTGCTGGCGATGCGTTGTTTGCGGGTGGCGGCATCAAGACCCATGACTTCAAGCGGCAGCGCCACGTTTTTCTCGATGGTGCGCCAGGGAAACAGAGCCGCCTGCTGAAACACATAGCCGTAAGCGCGCGCCAGCCGCGCCTGTTCCGGCGTCATGCCGTTGACCGAGACGGTTCCGCCGGTGGGCTTTTCCAGATCGGCGATGACCCGCAGAAGCGTGGTCTTGCCGCAGCCCGACGGGCCGATCAGCGAGACGAATTCGCCTTCGGCAATGTCGAGCGTGATGTCTTTGAGCGCATGAACCGGCCCGTCATTGGTCTCGAAGGTGAGGTCCAGATTTTGGGCAGAGATGACTGTCTCAGGCATGGTTTGCTGCTTTTTGTTTCATTGTATTCCCCGGTCTTTTTTATTTTGTCAGCTTGCGCCTGTCCGGTCCCGAAACCGAGCAAGTACCGTGCCACTATACTCCGCTCGCCGGAATGCCGGAACGCTCAACCTTGCGCGGGGAAGAGACTTCCTTCCAGGTCGACAGCGCCTTGTTGGTCGGCGTAACCGGCTCGCGGGCGACGAACTCGCCGTGGCCTTCCTGCGGCTTGACTTCGCCATCGTCGATGGCAACGCGGCCGCGAGTCAGGGTGTAGCGCGGCAGGCCCTTGACCTGCTTGCCCTCAAACACATTGTAGTCGATCGCCGACTGCTGCGTACTGGCGGCAATGGTCTTGGATTTCTCCGGATCCCAGACCACCAGATCGGCATCGGCGCCGACCAGCACCGCACCTTTCTTCGGATAGCAGTTGAGGATCTTGGCGATGTTGGTCGAGGTGACGGCGACGAACTCGTTCATGGTCAGCCGCCCGGTGGCGACGCCATAGGTCCACAGCATCGGCATGCGGTCTTCAAGCCCGCCGGTGCCGTTGGGGATCTTGGTGAAATCGCCGACGCCGAAGCGCTTCTGCTCGGTAGAGAAGGCGCAATGGTCGGTGGCCACCACCTGCAGGGGGCCGGCCGACAGTCCGGCCCAGAGCGGATCCTGATGCATCTTGTTGCGGAATGGCGGGCTCATCACCCGGCGCGCGGCATGGTCCCAGTCGGGATTGGCGTATTCGCTCTCATCCAGTGTCAGATGCTGGATCAGCGGCTCTCCCCACACCCTCATACCCTTCTGGCGGGCGCGGCGGATGGCCTCGTGGCTCTGCTCGCAGGATGTGTGCACCACATAGAGCGGGGTGCCGGCCATGTCGGCGATCATGATGGCGCGGTTGGTGGCTTCGCCCTCGACTTCCGCCGGGCGCGAATAGGCGTGTGCCTCGGGGCCGTTGTTGCCGTCGGCGAGAAGCTTGGCCTGCAACTGCGCGACGACGTCGCCGTTTTCGGCGTGGACCATGGCGATGCCGCCGAGTTCGCCGACACGGGAAAACGAGGAATACATCTCGTCGTCATCCACCATCAGCGCGCCCTTGTAGGCCATGAAGTGCTTGAAGGTGGTGATGCCCTTGTCCTTGACCACCGTCTCCATCTCGTTGAACACCTGCTCGCCCCACCAGGTGATCGCCATGTGGAACGAGTAGTCGCAATGGGCGCGTGTCGACTTGTTGTCCCACATCTGAATCGCTTCGAGCAGCGACTGGCCGGGTGCGGGCAGGGCGAAATCGATCACCATGGTGGTGCCGCCGGCCAGTGCCGCGCGGGTGCCGCTTTCGAAATCATCGGTCGAATAAGTGCCCATGAACGGCATTTCGAGATGGGTGTGCGGATCAATGCCGCCGGGCATGACATAGCAGCCGGTGGCGTCCAGCGACTTCTCGCCGACCAGATTGGGGCCGATGGCGGTGATAACGCCGCCCTCGATCAGCACGTCTGCCTTGTAGGTCAGATCGGCGGTGACGATGGTTCCGTTCTTGATGACGGTGGTGCTCATGATGGTTTTCCCCTGTGAAGGCGGTGGTCTTTTTCCTCTCCCCATCGGGGAGAGGGATAGGAAGGCACTGCGAAGCGAAGCTGAGCAGATGCCTGAGTTGGGTGAGGGGGCTTCAAGCGCCCTTCTAGTGCTGCAAGTATAGTCTCCAGAACGGCAGCTCGCTCGAACGCAACTTCGTCATTCCAGAACCGGAGTACACTGTAGCCGTTCTGTGTCAGCCACACCGTGCGCAGTGCGTCGCTGGCCTCTATCAATGCGTGGTGGCTTCCATCCAGTTCGATGACCAGCTTTTGGGCGCGACAGCAAAAATCGCAAATATATGTACCGATCCGCACCTGACGATTGAAACAAAACCCGTTGAGTTGGCGATTGCGAAGTTCGAACCAGAGCAGGTGCTCGGCGTCGGTAGGTTGTTTGCGCATTTGGCGCGCGAGCGCTTTGGTGTTTGGCGCTGGTTTGGGAGCGAGGCCCCCATCACCCGGTCGCCGCAAGGCGGCGCCCGACCTCTCCCCCGGGGGGAGAGGAACCTGTCGGCCGTCACTTTGCGGTTTCTCAATCATGCTTCAATGCTTTTGCCTTTGATCACAAACAGAAAGTCTTCACTCCGCATAGCCGGGATTTTCCCGGTCGAGCACCGCTTTCATTTCCGCAAAATGGGAGAACTCGGCGTCCTTGTAGACATCCCATTCGCGCGCAACGGATTCGGCCAGTTCATCGTTCATCACATTGAGCGGCTGGCCGGTCGAATAGGCCAGCACCATGGTACGCGCGGCGCGCTCGAGGTGATACATGGCGTCAAAGGCTTCGGCAATGGTTGGCGCAACGGTGGTGACGCCGTGATTGGCCATCATGACACTGGAATGATTGCCGATGGTGGCGGCAATGCGTTCGCCTTCTGCTTCCTCGGATGCGATGCCGCCAAACTCCATGTCCATCGCCAGCCGGTTGAAAAATCGTGCGGTGACCTGATCGACAGGTTTGATCGAGGGGTCTTTCAAGGTCGCCAGCGTGGTGGCGTAAGGTGGATGCAGATGCAGCACAACACGGGCATGGGCCACGCGCCGGTGAATGGCCGAGTGGATCGCCCAGGCCGACGGGTCGGGAGCGTCTTCGCGTTTCATCGTGTCAGGATCGTCGGCGTCAACCAGCAGCAGTTCGCTGGCCCGCGCGCGGGAGAAATGTTTCCAGCGCGGATTGACCAGGAATCTCTTGCCGTCGGGCGACACCGCAGCGGAGAAGTGATTGGCGACGCCCTCGTGCCAGTCATAGTAGGCCGCCAGTCGGAGCGCGGCTGCGAGGTCTATGCGAAGTTGGCTCTCGTCACTGCTCTGAAGCGGCACGACGTTGGCTGATGTGTTCATTGGTTACTCCACGACCCCGGCTGTTTCGACGACTGCATGCATGAGCACGTCGCAGCCTGCGCCAGCCCATTCCTTGGAGATGTCCTCGGCTTCGTTGTGGCTCAATCCGTCAACACAAGGACACATGACCATGGCGGTGGGCGCCACCCGGTTGATCCAGCAGGCATCGTGGCCCGCGCCGGAGATGATGTCCATGTGCGAATAACCAAGCCGTTCAGCGGCGTCGCGCACCGCCTTGACGCAGGCATGGTCGAATTCCGGCGGATCGAACTGGCCGACGATCTCGGCTTCGAATTCCACGCCCAGATCGGCGCAGAGCTTAGGCGCTTCCGCCATCAGCCGGTCGACCATGCCGTTCATGCGGTCGAGCTCATGGCTGCGGAAGTCGACGGTGAACACGACCTTGCCGGGAATGATGTTGCGGGAATTGGGGTAAACATCGATGTGACCGATCGCACCCACAGCGTTGGGCGCATTGTCCATGGCGATCTGGTGCACCAGCTCGGTGATCTGGGCCAGGCCGCGGCCGGCGTTCTTGCGCATCGGCATCGGGGTTGAGCCGGTGTGGCTTTCCTTGCCGGTGACCGTGCACTGGATCCAGCGCAGGCCCTGGCCATGGGTGACGACGCCGATGTCCTTGCCTTCAGCTTCCAGGATCGGGCCCTGCTCGATGTGCAGCTCGAACAGCGCGTGCATCTTGCGCGCGCCGACCTCTTCGTCACCCTTCCAGCCGATCCGTTCAAGCTCGTCGCCAAAGCGCTTGCCCTTGGCGTCTTCGCGGTCATAGGCCCAGTCCTGCTCGTGAATGCCGGCGAAGACGCCCGAGGCGAGCATGGCCGGCGCAAATCGGGTTCCCTCCTCGTTGGTCCAGTTGACCACGACGATCGGGTGTTTGGTCTTGATGTCGAGATCATTGAGCGTGCGGACCAGTTCGAGCCCGGCCAGCACGCCGAGCACGCCGTCATATTTGCCGCCGGTGGGCTGGGTGTCGAGGTGGGAGCCGACATAGACAGGCAGCGCGTCCGGATCGGTTCCGGGCCGGGTCATGAACATGTTGCCCATGGTATCGACGCCCATGCTGAGCCCCGCGTCCTCGCACCAGCGCTGAAACAGCTTGCGGCCTTCGCCGTCCTCGTCGGTCAGGGTCTGGCGGTTGTTGCCGCCGGCAATGCCGGGTCCGATCTTCGCCATATCCATGAGCGAATCCCACAGACGGTCGGGGTTGATCCTCAGGTTTGCTGCGGGTGCGGACATGGTCGGTTCCTCTGGTCTGTTTGGTTTTTAGTACCGTCCCGGAACAGATCCGGGACGGTGATCTGCAACTCCCGATCAGCTCGGGAAGGTGAAGACCGCGCCGGACTTGATGCCGTTGGGCCAGCGCGAGGTGATGGTTTTCAGGCGCGTGTAGAACCGCACCCCTTCCGGTCCGTAGATCGAGTGATCGCCGAACAGCGAGCGCTTCCAGCCGCCAAAGGAATGATAGGCCACCGGCACCGGGATCGGCACATTGATGCCGACCATGCCGACTTTGATGGAATCGGAGAAGGCACGGGCAGCATCGCCGTCGCGGGTGAAGATCGCTGTGCCGTTGCCATATTCATGGTCGTTGATCATCTGAACCGCATCGTCGAAGGTTCCGGCGCGAACAACCGAAAGAACAGGTCCGAAGATCTCTTCCTTGTAGATGCTCATGTCAGTGGTGACGCGGTCAAACAGCGTGCCGCCGACAAAGTAGCCGTTCTCATAGCCCTGCAGCGAGAAGCCGCGACCGTCGACCACCAGTTCGGCGCCTTGCTTGACACCCTGATCGATGTAGCCGAGCACCTTTTCCTGATGCATCTTGGTGACAACCGGGCCCATCTCCGCAGTCTCGTCGGTGGCGGGGCCGATCTTCAGGGCTTCGACGCGGGGCTTGAGCTTGGCAACCAGCGCATCGGCGGTTTTCTCGCCCACCGGCACGGCAACCGAGATTGCCATGCAGCGTTCGCCGGCGGAGCCGTAGCCTGCGCCCATCAGCGCGTCGGCTGCCTGGTCCATGTCGGCATCGGGCATGATTACCATGTGGTTCTTGGCGCCACCCAGAGCCTGGACGCGTTTGCCGTTGGCGGTGCCGCGCGAATAGACATATTGCGCAATTGGCGTCGAGCCGACGAAGCTGATCGCCTTGACGTCGGGGTGATCAAGCAAAGTATCGACGGCAAGCTTGTCGCCGTGAACGACATTCAACACACCCTCGGGGAAACCGGCTTCCTGGAACAGTTTCCAGGCCAGCATCGGGGCCGACGGATCACGCTCGGAAGGCTTCAGTACGAAGGTGTTTCCGCAGGCGACCGCGATCGGGTACATCCACATCGGCACCATGGCCGGGAAATTGAACGGGGTGATGCCGGCAACGACGCCCAATGGCTGGCGGTCGGCGATGGAATCGATCCCGGGGCCGACATTGCGGGAGAAATCGCCCTTGAGCAGATTGGGAATGCCGCAGGCAAATTCCACCACCTCAATGCCGCGGGTGACTTCGCCCAGCGCATCATCATGGGTCTTGCCGTGCTCGCGCGAGATTTCGCGGGCGATGTCGCCTGCGTGGCGGTCGAGCAGTTCCTTGAACTTGAACATGTAACGCGCGCGCTTGAGCGGCGGCATCGCGCCCCATGCCGGTTGCGCGGCTTTGGCAGAAGCCACGGCGGCGTTGATTTCCTCGACCGTCGACAAGGGCAATTCGGCAATCTGCTCGCCGGTGGCCGGATTGAAGACCTGCGAGCGACGCTCCGAGCCGGAAATCGTCAGTTTGCCACCAATGGCATTTTCAATGATCTGCATGGTTACGCTACCCCTTCGAGTACTTTACGCAATTTTTCGAACAATTCGTCGATCTGGTCCCTGGAGATGATCAAGGGCGGCGAGAGCGCAATGATGTCACCGGTGGTGCGGATCAGCAATCCATCATCATAGGCTTTGAGGAAGGCCGAGAAGGCACGCTTGGTCGGCTCGCCGGCAATCGGATCGAGTTCGATTGCGCCAATCAGCCCGGTGTTGCGGATGTCGATGACATGCGGGCAGTCCTTGAGCGAATGCAGTTGCTCTTCCCAGTAGGGCGCGATTTCGGCGGCGCGGGTGAGCAGGCCTTCTTCCTTGTAGGTGTCGAGCGTGGCAAGGGCTGCGGCCGAGGCGATCGGGTTGCCCGAATAGGTGTAGCCGTGGAAGAACTCGATCATGTGCTCCGGGCCTTGCATGAAGGCGTCGTGGATCTCGGAGGTGACGAACACCGCGCCCATCGGAATGACGCCATTGGTCAGGCCCTTGGCGGTGGTGATGATGTCGGGCATGACATCGTAATGCTGTGCGGCAAACGGGGACCCGAGGCGGCCGAAGCCGGTGATAACCTCGTCGAAAATCAACAAAATGCCGTGCTTGGTGCAGATCTCGCGCAGCTTCTTGAGGTATCCCACTGGCGGGATCAACACGCCGGTGGAGCCGGCAACCGGTTCGACAATGACGGCTGCGATGGTGGAAGCATCATGCAGCGTGACGATGCGCTCAAGTTCGCTCGCCAGATCGCCGCCATGCTCGGGCTGGCCTTTGGTGAAGGCGTTCTGCGCCGGCAAATGGGTGTGCGGCATATGGTCGACGCCGGTCAGCAGCGTGCCGAACATCTTGCGGTTGGAGACGATGCCGCCGACGGAGATGCCGCCGAAATTGACGCCGTGATAGCCGCGCTCGCGACCGATCAGCCGGGTGCGGGAGCCGTCGCCCTTCACACGTTGATAGGCCAGAGCCACCTTCAGCGCAGTCTCGACCGATTCAGAGCCGGAATTGGTGAACAGCACATGGTTCATGCCGTCAGGCGCGATGTCGACCAGACGATTGGCAAGCTCAAATGCTTTCGGATGACCCATCTGGAAGGCCGGCGCATAGTCGAGTTCGCCGGCCTGCTGGGCTATCGCCTCGGTGATCTTCGGGCGGCAATGGCCGGCGTTG
>NZ_JBDWHW010000251.1:0-20220 GCF_039975035.1 Hoeflea sp.
TGAAACGCGCACAAGCGCCGGCCCCGGCACAAGTGGAAGATTGATCAGGCCGGACGTGCAAGCGTCCGGCCTTTTTGTGTATTTTTGTCCGGCTTGCAGCGACAGCAACGCCCAAATGCGAAGGCCGTCCGGACCTTGCGGTTCGAACGGCCTACCAAAAATACGCCTGGCGTCCCCGCAAAAATACGCACGAGGTTCGCGAGACCCCGGTACGCAATACCTTTTCCGGGATCGTCGGGCGGTTGTCCCCCGCCGTGAGTTACCTTTAACCCGGACATCCTTACCGGAGAGTTATTGAAACCCTAAGCATTCATGAATCATGCAATTAATTCATATCGCGCGCATTCCATTTTGATCGCCGAAGATCAAGGTGCTGCTTGTGCAGGATTTCTCCGCGCGACTGTTGATTTCTGGCTCTAAGTCCTTACCCTAGAAGCAGGCATTTCATTTGGCCACCGGATTGCGACAGAGTTCCGCAAGATGGATTTGCGCCAAATGATGTCGTCTTTGCGTCCTAACCGGCGCAGCAAATGGTTTTCAATGACCATGAGACGAATTGCCTTCAATTCCATCGGACCCGGTAGACGCAGTGACCGGGCATGCCGAACAACGGAACAACCACTGCTTTAACGAGACTGGGAGGTCTTGCATATGAAGAAGCTTCTCGCTTCCACCGTCCTCGCCGCTGGCCTTATGGGCTTTGCCGGCGCTGCATCCGCTGAAGAATGCGGACGCGTTACAATTGCGAACATGAACTGGGCTTCGGCTGAAGTTCTTGCCAACATCGACCAGGTCATCCTGTCCGAAGGTTATGGCTGCGAAGCCGAACTGGTTGCCGGCGACACCACGCCGACACTCACCTCCATGGTTGAAAAGCAGGAGCCGGATGTCGCACCGGAAGCCTGGATCAACTCGCTCCGCACCCTGCTCGATGCAGCGGTTGCCGAAGGCAAGCTGCATTACGCATCTGAATCGCTCAGCGATGGCGGCGTCGAAGGCTGGTGGATCCCGAAGTACCTTGCTGCCGAGCATCCCGAAATCAAGACGATTGACGATGCCCTGGCTCACCCGGAACTGTTCCCGGCGCCTGGCATGGAAAATGAAGGCAAGGGCGGCGTTTACAACTGTCCTGAAGGCTGGGGTTGCCGCATCATCACCACCAACCTGTTCAAGGCTTATGGCGCTGAAGAAAAAGGTTGGGTGACGGTTGAAACCGGTTCGGCTGCCGGCCTCGACGGCTCGATCGCCAAGGCTTACGAAAGCGAAAAGCCGTGGCTCGGCTATTACTGGGCTCCGACCGCCATTCTCGGCAAGTACGAAATGGTCAAGCTTGACCATGGCGTGGAGCACAACAAGGAAGAATGGGACCGTTGCACATCGATCACCGATTGCCCCGATCCTGTGAAGAACGCCTGGTCCAAGTCCGAAGTCTACACGGTTGTCACCGACGACTTCAAAAAGCGTGCCGGCCCGGCCTATGACTACCTGGCAAGCCGCAGCTGGCCCAACTCCACTGTGAACGGTTTGCTCGCTTGGATGGCCGACAATCAGGCAACCGGTGAAGCCGGCGCTCGTCACTTCCTCAAGGAAAACGAGGACATCTGGACGAAGTGGGTGTCGCCCGAAGCGGCTGAAAAGATCAAGAAAGCAGTGATGTAACACATCGCTTTGAGTGTGGCGGGCTTGGGTCCGCCACATTTTTATCCAGACAAGCGCGGTCGGGGTGACAGAAACCGCGTCGACCTGGAGCCGGGACCGGGGGCAAGCGCTACAATGCGCATTCGTCTGGCTAATGGCAGCGATAACTTGCTGGTCGCCTGACGATCAGCCGACACTATTTTCCCGTATTTTGGAGCGTGAATATGGATTGGCTTCTAGAATTTCCCGCCATGGACACCGACCGACTGACTGCCTTGAAAAAGACGATCGATCTCGGTTTTCGCAATTTCACCCGCGCCAATGGCGACATGTTTGAAGCGGCACTCTATCCGGTGCAATGGTTCATGTACCGCGTGGAGCAACTGCTCACCGGTTCGCCCTGGCCCCTCGTTATCCTTGGCTTCGCAATTATCGCATGGTTTGCGAGTCGCAGCGCCAAGATCACCGTCGGTGTCGTGATCACATTGCTGCTGATCGGCTATTTCGACATGTGGGAAGACACCATGAAGACCGTGGCGATGACGGTGGTGGCGACGATCCTCGCCATTATTGTCGGTATCCCCATTGGCATTCTCATGGGTCGGTCCAACCGGATTCAGGCTGTGCTCAATCCGGTTCTCGATGTGATGCAGACGATGCCGAGTTTCGTCTACCTCATCCCCGTGGTCATGCTGCTCGGCATTGGCCGCGTTCCAGGCCTCATCGCCGTGATGGTCTATGCCATTCCGCCGATCATTCGTCTGACAAACCTCGGTATCCGCCTGGTCGACAAGGATGTGCTTGAAGCGGCTGACGCGTTCGGCTCTTCCAACTGGCAGCGGCTGAAGAATGTGCAAATGCCGCTGGCCTTGCCCACCATCATGGCCGGCGTCAACCAGACCATCATGATGGCGCTCGCCATGGTCGTGGTCGCCTCGATGATTGGTGTCCAGGGTCTCGGCCTGCCCGTGCTCAAGGCAATTTCGAACCAGTACTTCACGCTGGGTATTTTCAACGGCCTCGCCATTGTCGGCATCGCCATCATCTTCGACCGCACCAGCCAGGCTTATGGCAAGCGGTTGCAGAAGCATCTGGAGGTGGTCCATGGTTGAGGAATCAGCTGAAATCGGGATTAGTGTCCGTAATCTGTACAAGATTTTCGGACCCGATCCCGAAGCCTATATCGACGCCGTCAAAGGTGGCATGACCAAGACCGAGCTCAATGACAAGCACAATCACGTGCTCGGTCTCAAGGACATCAACATCGACATGCCTGGCGGCGGCATCCAGGTTGTCATGGGACTGTCGGGCTCCGGCAAGTCCACGCTGATCCGTCATATCAACCGGTTGATCGATCCGACCGCTGGCGAAGTCATTGTCGGTGACGAAGACGTCGTCAAGATGAACGAGAACGAACTTCGCGAATTCCGTCGTCACAAGACCGCGATGGTGTTCCAGAAGTTCGCGCTTCTGCCGCACCGGACGGTTCTCGAGAATGCGGTCTACGGCCTGGAAATCCAGGGATTACCGCGTGAAGAGCAGGAAAAGCAGGCGCGGCGCTGGATTACACGCGTTGGTCTCGAGGGCTTTGAGGATAACTACCCCAACCAGCTGTCGGGCGGCATGCAACAGCGTGTGGGCCTTGCCCGCGCGCTGACCAATGATGCGCCGATCCTGCTGATGGATGAAGCGTTCTCGGCGCTTGATCCGCTCATTCGCATGGATATGCAGACTGTGCTTCTCGACCTGCAGAAGGAAATCCGCAAGACCGTGGTCTTCATCACCCATGACCTCGACGAGGCATTGCGTCTTGGCGACCGCATCGCCATCCTGCGGGATGGTGAAGTGGTCCAGCAGGGCACAAAGCAGGAGATCGTGCTTCGTCCGGCCGACGAGTACATTTCGAGCTTCGTGCGCGAGGTCAATCGCGGCCGGGTCATTTCGGTCGACATGGTCATGACCCCGCTTTCGGGCGAACCGCAGGGCATGCCGGTAAAGTCCGGCGCAGTGCTCGAGGTTGCAGCCAAGAAAATGACCGACGCCAATGTCTCCATCGCACACGTGATTGACAAATCCGGAAAGCCAATCGGCATTCTTGATATTCAGGACGTGATTTCCGCCATGGTGACACCTGTCGATCACGAAACCGCCGACGCCTGATCGCTGTCCCGACAGACACCGGTCCGGACAGAACCGGGCGATCAACTGACACACCAAACCCCGCGGGCGACGCAATCGTCCGCGGGGTTTTTTCTTCCGCAAACGCTGCATCCCTTGCAAAGACATAAAGACATCTTTATACGACTCCCAGTTAAACAGGAGAACTCCATGCCCGTTTCCAATCCGCTTGCCGATCTGCTTGCCGAAAAAGGCGTCCTTCTCGCCGACGGCGCAACGGGGACAAACCTGTTCGCCATGGGGCTTGAATCGGGCGAAGCGCCTGAAATGTGGCTCGAAACCGCACCCGAGAAGATTACCAAGCTGCACCAGGACTTTGTCGATGCCGGATCAGACATCATTCTGACCAACTCCTTTGGCGGCACCCGCAACCGGCTCAAGCTGCACCAGGCCGACGGGCGGGTGCATGCGCTCAACAAGAAGGCCGCTGAAATCGCCCGCGCCGTTGCTGACAAGGCACCGCGCAAGGTCATCGTCGGCGGTTCCGTCGGTCCGACAGGCGATCTGCTGGTTCCGCTCGGCGCCATGACCTATGAGGCAGCCGTTGAATCCTTTGCCGAACAGATCGAGGGCCTCAAGGCCGGCGGCATTGATGTCGTCTGGATCGAGACCATGTCGGCCACCGACGAAATCCGCGCTGCCGCTGCAGCCGCGGTGCGCCACGATCTGCCCTATGTCTACACCGGCTCCTTCGACACCGCCGGCAAGACCATGATGGGCGTGCATCCGCGCGATATCCATTCGCTTGCCAAGGACATCGGCGACGGCCCGTTTGCAGTCGGCGCCAACTGCGGTGTCGGCGCTTCCGACATCCTGTCATCGCTGCTCGACATGACCGGCGCAGATCCGGATGCGGTCGTTATCGTCAAGGGCAATTGCGGCATTCCCGAATTCCGCGGCGCCGAGATCCATTACTCCGGCACGCCGCCGCTGATGGCCGATTACGCCCGGCTTGCCATCGACAGCGGCGCGCGCATCATCGGCGGTTGCTGCGGCACCTCCTGCGACCACCTTGCCGCCATGCGCGAAGCCGTCGACAACCACATCAAGGCGCAGCGCCCGACGGTGGAAACCATCGTCGAGCGCATCGGGCCGATGCGCAATACGGTTGCAGCCAACACCCCTGCCCCGACCCGCGAGCGCCGCGGCCGCCGCAGCTGAGCCAAACCACAATTCAAGACAGCAAAAAAGGCCGGAGCATCAGCGCCGGCCTTTGGCTTGTCCTGGCATGACATACGGAGCTGATCAGCTCAGCCGCGGCCGTCTTGATCTTCCAAGGCTTCGATGTCGCCGCGGGCTTTTTTCAGGATTTCCAGGGCTTGTTGCGCCTGCCCGGCGGACAACCCGCCGTTTCGTACCTGACGGAACAGCGTTTTGCGCAAGGCGCGGAACTCGGCCCCCAGCGACACGCCCTGGATTTCTTCCGATGCCTCGTCGATCTGCGCATTGATCCGGTCAAGATCGACGCGGTTTTCTTCAAGATAGGCCTGCCCCTCTTCGGTGATCGAAAAGAGTTTCTTGGCGCCCTGCATCTGGGAAGACACCAGATCGGCTTCCTCCAGCATCTGCAGCATCGGGTAAATCGCGCCGGGACTTGGGCTGTAGGCTCCCTGGAAACGGGCTTCCAGCGCCTTGATGATGTCATAGCCGTGGCGCGGCTGCTCGGCGATCAGGCCGAGAACCACCAGCCGCAGCGCGCCGGCGTCGAACATGCGCTTGCCACCGCCGCCAAATGGTCCGCCACGATGACGGCCAAACGGGCCGCCACGACCAGCACCTCGTCCACCCGGCCCCTCAGGACCGGAAAAATGGCGGGCATCGCTGTGACATCTGTGTTTGTGCATTCCAAACATGGTTGGAGTCCTTTCTGTATTTCAATAACTCTTTATGCAGTATTATCTAGGTAAAGATATATCTTTTGAAAGATGCCATGGTTGAATTATCACTAGGCGGAACTCTATCCAATTGAATTTAAAGAATTTTAATTTGCGAAAATCGCGTCATCAAACAGTGTGGACCATTACGTTCGATTGACTTCGGCTGGCATTTTCGGGACACCGGCCGTCGTGGAGCGCAATCAATGCGCTCGGCGATCTGACGGGTTAGCGGTCCAGCCCTGCAGCCAGCCGCAGCAGTTGGAGAAACTCGGAGCGGTAGCCGTAAGGATCGTCACCGCGCGCATCGGAGGCGATTTTCTCGATGGCATCGAAAGCATAGGACGAGACCTGAGCGGTCCTGCGCAATTTTTGCCCGAATGCCGCAACCGCAATCGAAAAGCGAACGTCCTCCGAAGCCGCGCTGAAGCTGCTGACTTCGTTCTCCGCGGTCACCGGGATTTCCGTGAGCTTGCTTTGCGTCTCGCCCGGGGCCTTTGCCCGTATCTTGAGAAAGGCATACTCATCGCCGTACCCGGGCTCCGCCCCCGAGACAGACGCAGGAGGCTTCGGCTCGCCATAGCGCAATTCACTGTTCAGCACCGCCGGGCTTCCGACCGGGGTGATTTCATAGATCACCGTAACCGTATGACCGGACCCGATCTCTCCGGCATCCACCCGGTCATTGTTGAAATCCTCGCGATTGAGCGCGCGCGTCTCGAAACCGATCTGGCGGTATTCGGCGATCATGTCGGGATTGAATTCGATCTGAAACTTCACATCCGAAGCGATCGGAAACAGCGACGCCGAAGCTTCCTGCACGAGCGTCTTTTCAGCTTCAGACAACGTGTCGATATAGGCAGCGACGCCGTTGCCATTCTGTGCAAGCACCTGCATCAACTGGTCATTGTAATTGCCCTGACCGAAGCCAAAAATCGACAGGAACACGCCACTCTTGCGCTTGCTCTCGATCATCGCCTGCAGTGCGTCATCATCACTGGGTCCGACATTGAAGTCGCCATCGGTGGCCAGCAGCACGCGATTGATCCCGCCCTTGACCGAGCTTTTTTCAGCCAGCCTGTACGCTTCCTCAAGTCCCGCAGCCCCTGCCGTCGATCCGCCTGGGCGCAAGTCATCCAGCGCATCAAGGATCTTGGCCTTGTCCGAGACCGGCGTCGGCTCCAGCACCGTTCCCGCATCGCCTGCATAGGTGACGATTGCGACAGTGTCCTCCGGTTCGAGCTTCTGGATCAGAAGCCGGAACGCCGATTTCAGCAAAGGCAGCTTGTCGGCTTCCTGCATCGATCCGGACACATCGACAAGCAGGACCAGATTGGCATGGGGCCGAGCTGCGGGCTTGAGATCGTAGCCCTTCACCCCGATATGCAGCAGCTTTGTTTCGGCGTTCCACGGTGTTGGCGTGACAGTCACCGTCGCGAGGAATGGTGTCTCCGCAGTTTCGGGAGCCGGGTAATCATAGTTGAAATAATTGACCATCTCCTCGACCCGAACCGTACTTGGATCAGGCATGGCGCCTTGTTTCAGCGCCCGGCGCACCATTGCGTAAGACGCAGTGTCGACATCGGCGGAGAATGTGGAAACCGGGTATTCGGCCACAGACTTGACGCCGTTGCTGTCATAACTCTCAACCCGGTTCCACTCGGTCTCCGTCAACGGTGAGACATACGGCTTGTCCGCATCACGAAAAGACTGCCCGGTGATGTGACCTGACAGCTCCTGTTGCGCAAGTTCGCCCGCAGACCGACCCGTTGAGCGTGGAGACATCAAGCCGTCCATGTTCCGGGACGGCTTCGCCACAGGCGACACAGCCACTTGCGGCATCGGCTCCGATGCCGCCTGATCCACGTCCTCTTGTTGCCGAACACGCGTCGATGGGCTTTCCACCGCTGTTTCGTGGTCTGCGGATTTGCCCATCTCCAAAGGCGTCAGCATATTCGGCTGCCATCCATTGTGGTCCTGGACAATCTGCCAGGTCATAAAGGCCGCCGCCGGCAGGATCAGCAATGTGGCAAGCGCCGAGCCCGCTAGATATCGTTGTTTCATCAGTCCACTCCATATCGAGGATGCGATATGGGTAAGACGTCCCTCGGCAGGCGATCCTTGGGTAGCGCGTTGTTTTTCTGGCCCTGACTTGTCAAAGGCGTGAAGCGCAGCATCGAGCGCCTTGCGCTTTGCATCTTCCAGCGGAGGCGGTGCGCTGCGCGCCAGTCTTTTGAGATCATCCTCGATCATTGCTCTTCTCCGGACTTGCCCAGAAGGGTTTTCAACTGCTTGCGCGCAGTGTGCAGATGATAGGAAACCGTGGATTCCGCGCAGCCCATCACGGCGGCAGCATCGGCGTGGTTCAATTCCTCGCCGTAAACCAGAAGCATGGCATCGCGTTGCTTGTCCGGCAGAGTGCGAACCGCATCCCATATGTAGTCGCCATGGCTTGGCTGATAAGCCACGCTTTCCTCGCCGATAGCCGACGCGTGGACCGCCAAGGCCTGTTCTTTGCGCATCTCGCGGGCAATGAACCGGGCGTGATCATGGGCTGCATTGATCGTGATACGGTAAAGCCACGTCTTGAACGCGCTCTCGTTGCGCCAGCTACGGATCGCAAATCCAAGTCTCAGACAGACATTCTGCGCAATGTCCTCAGCTGCGGAGCGGTCACGGCACCATTTCCATGCTACACGATGAATGAAGGCATAGTGACGCTCGACAAGCATGGAAAAGGCGTCGCGATCGCCAATAGACGCCCGTTCGGCCAGTTCCTGATCCGCCGGTTCTTCTATGCCGGTGCTCGATTCCATGCAGGCAAGGGTCTCCGTCATTGAATCTTTGACGATAAAATTCCGGCAATCCTTGGGTTGCCGGCCAAATAAATTTTCCGCAGGTCCCCGCTGGATTGAAGTTGCCGCTAGCAGTGATTAACCGGTGGAGATACCAACGTCCATCACGTCGCTATTTGATCAACATTTCTCTGTAAAGCAAACCGGACTCCGATCATAAAACCGGATCTCCTTTTCATGGCTAGAAACCACTTGGAAATAGGTTAAGCAATGAGGAACCTCCAAATACCGGGAGTCATTCTCAAAGCAATTTGATCATTATCGGCAAGGTGGTCTTTTCAACGGCACCCCAGGCCCTCGGCCAGAGCAATCTCCCCGAAGAGATTTCCCGCGAAATCAACACGGAAAAGACTGTGGCGTGCATCGATGCAGGCCATCAATCCGCCCCGGCATCATGGCCAGGGCCGAAGATCAGGTCCACTCCACCCAGAGCAGAAATTCCCTCACACTTGCTCCTGCATCCATTCAACAAGCCGATCCTGCACCTGCTATCCGAACCCCGCCATGTGAAACCCGACCTGCGCCCCACTGTAGCGATGCTCCCGCCCGACCGGACAGGCATCACGCGCCAGACATCCCGAACTCATGCAACCTTGCCGGCCGTCATCGGTCTTGAGATGAGTACGGCAGGCATCGACAGTGAACCCCGCCGGCCCAAACGCTTTGACCGGACAGACCGTCATGCAGGGCCTGTCCGGGCAGGCATCGCAAGGATGGATCAGGGAAACGTCAGATTCCCCGTCCTGGCTGGCGGCAACAGTCGGGTCCAGCAGCCTCACCCGTGCCTCCGGCCCAAACAGGATCGCACCGCGATACCCGTGCCAGAGACCATATTCGGGATGAATGAGCATCCCCAGCGGCGAGGGTTTCAATCCCTCAGCCAACATCGCCCACTGTTGGAACGGATGCCAGGGCCGGTCGGAAGGGAACACCGCTTCGCCGCCGGCAGCCTCAGCCAGCGGCCTGATCACCGCTTCTGACCAGCGATCAAGCGGATCCTCCACATCGCGATGCGCTTTGCGCCAGGCCTCGAAGACTGGCCAGAAGCCGCCGCCGGCATGGCCTACAAGGCAGATGAACGAGACCGCTCCGCCGTTTGAGGGCATGGCAACCGCAGCATCACCGGCAACAAGCCTGCCCCGGCGGCAAAGCCCGTGCTTCGCCAGCGCCGCGTCAAGCACGGCAAGGCCGCTGCCCCGGCTCATCGGCGGTCGCCACCGGGCCCGTCATTTCGGAACGCCGAACGCCAGACCTCCTTGTGAATGAGGCCTGCAACTTTTTCCTGACCGCCTGTCTCCCTGGCTTTATCGGGCTGTGTTCAGGTGAAGGCGTCCGGCATCGAATCCTTGCGCATGGCCATGTATTCGAGCAACGCCGCATCGATTGCCGGGTCGAGATCCGGCGCGACATAGCTGTCGAGCCACGACCTGCAGAGCATCCGCGCACGCTCCTCGATGCGCTTTTCGCCTTCCGCCAGCCATTGCTCATAGGAATTGTTGTCGGCCAGCGACGAGCGATAAAACGCCTGCTGGAAATTCGCCTGGGTATGGGCGCAACCGAGATAGTGGCTGCCCGGCCCGACTTCGGCGATGGCGTCCAGCGCCTGACCGGTTTCCGACAGGTCGATTCCCTCGGCAAAGCGTTGCTGCATGCCAAGCTGGTCAATGTCGATCATGAACTTTTCATAGGAACTGACCAGACCGCCCTCCAGCCACCCGGCTGAATGCAGCGCGAAATTGGTGCCTGCCAGCAGCGTCATGTTCAATGTCGAGGCGCTCTCGTGCG
This sequence comes from Hoeflea sp., assembly GCF_039975035.1. Lineage (GTDB taxonomy): Bacteria > Pseudomonadota > Alphaproteobacteria > Rhizobiales > Rhizobiaceae > Hoeflea. The sequence goes on from NZ_JBDWHW010000251.1 coordinate 10,331, forward strand.
CGGCCTGCGCATCGGGCACCTTGGAGCCGCAGAGCGATCCGCCGGTGCGGAACGGAATTTTCAGCCGCCGCGCCAGCTGTGCCGCGCCATAGGAGACCAGTGCGGGCTCAGGGGTGCCGAAGGTCGGCGCACCGGACTGCATCGAGATCGAGGCGGCGAACGTGCCAAACAACACCGGAGCGCCCGGACGCACAAGCTGGGTGAATGCGGCGCCGGCCAGCACTTCGGCGAGAATCTGCGCCAGCGTGCCTGCTACCGTCACCGGGCTCATCGCGCCGGCCAGAATGAACGGCGAGACCACGCAGGCCTGATTGTTGCGCGCATAGACCTTGAGTGCGCCCAGCATGGTTTCATCGAACACCATCGGCGAATTGGCGTTGATCAGGTTGAGCGTCACGCAGTTCTGGTCAACGAAGTCGGCCCCAAACAGGATCTTGCACATCTCGATCGTGTCTTCGGCCCGTTCCGGCGCCGTCACCGAGCCCATGAACGGCTTGTCGCTGTATTTCATGTGGCTGTAGACCATGTCGAAATGCCGCTTGTTGACCGGCACGTCGACGGGTTCGCATACAGTGCCGCCGGAATGGTGCAGAGACGGCGCCATATAGGTCAGTTTGACGAAATTGCGGAAATCCTCGATCGTCGCATAGCGCCGCTCGCCATCGAGATCGCGGACGAATGGCGGTCCGTAGACCGGCGCGAACACGGTGGCGTTGCCACCAATCTGCACCGAGCGCGCAGGATTACGGGCATGCTGGGTAAAGACTTCCGGTGCTGTCTTCAAAATTTCCCGGCAAAGCCCCCGCGGGAACCGCACCCGTTCACCCTTCACATCTGCGCCGGCTTCCCGCCACAAAGCGAGCGCCTCCGCGTCATCGCGAAATTCGATGCCGATTTCCTCAAGCACTGTGTCGGCATTGTGCTCGATCAGGCTCAAGCCTTCGTCGTCCAGCACCTCGTAGACGCCCAGTTTGCGCGTGATGAACGGCAGTGACAGACCCGGTCCGCCGCCCGATCTGAGCGCGCGCCGCGCCGCGGCGCCTTTGCCGCGCCGTCCTGCGGCGGCTTCGGGCGCTGCCTCTTGAGCCAAGTCAGTGGTGGAAAGTGTTTCTGGGTGAGCCATTTGAAGCCTGCATGATCTCGAATGGCGCACGATCGCGCCGATCCGGTCATGCTAGCCAAAACAATCCGCCGCACATTCCTCTGAGCGCCAAGCCTTGGCGCTCAAGGAATATTGCAGAAAAGTCACGCCGTCGCTTTTTCCGACATACACGTCGCTTTCAAGGAACTTTTTGCAAACAATCGACTATATCGCTATGCAAGTGGGATCTGGCGCGCCAAACCGCCGGACAAGTGCATTTTAGGGAGATACCGATGTCTGACGACGAAATCATTCTTTCCGAACTCTCCGATGATGAACTTGTCCAACAGATGCATGACGATCTGTATGACGGGCTCAAGGAAGAGATCGAGGAAGGTACCAACATTCTTCTCAGCCGCGGCTGGACACCGTATGATTTGCTCACCGAGGCACTGGTCGAGGGCATGCGAATCGTTGGTGAGGATTTCCGCGACGGCATCCTGTTCGTTCCCGAAGTGCTGATGAGCGCCAATGCCATGAAGGCCGGCATGTTCATCCTGCGACCGCTGCTGATCGAAACCGGCGCGCCGAAACTCGGCAAGATGGTCGTCGGCACCGTCAAGGGCGACATTCACGACATCGGCAAGAACCTCGTCGGCATGATGATGGAAGGCGCCGGTTTTGACGTCATCGACCTCGGCATCAACAACTCGGTTGAAAGATATCTCGAGGCGATCGAGCGCGAGCAGCCCGATATTCTGGGCATGTCTGCGCTGCTGACCACCACCATGCCCTACATGAAGGTCGTTATCGACACCATGAAGGAAAAGGGCATCCGCGACGACTTCATCGTGCTCGTCGGCGGTGCGCCGCTCAATGAGGAATTCGGCAAGGCCGTGGGCGCCGATGCCTATTGCCGGGATGCAGCCGTTGCGGTCGAGACCGCCAAGGAACTGATCAAGCGCCGCCACAATCGTCTCGCCGGAGCCTGAGACCAGCTCTCAGCAACAGCGGGCGCGCATCCGCTCGGAAGCGCACATGTCGCTGCTGGACGCGCAAATGCTGTATGGCACAGGCACTCAAATGGAACCATTCGTGTGCCTGTGCGTCAGTTGATCGAGTCTTGGACCGCATCAACTGACTGATTGACGTCACGGCCTACGCCGCGAATAGTGTTCGCACAGGATGCAAGCGTCATTGCGAGCAACAGGACAATGGAAATCTTGGTGAGGTTCATTGGTCTTTACCTTTTGCGTTGAGATCCGCGCCGGTTGACCCTTCACCGCAGACAAGGCCATTTGATGTCAATGTCCGAGAATCAACCAGAACGAATCGGAAAAAGAGTCCGCGTCATCGCTTGCGGAATGATCGCGCGCGAAGTTCTGGCCGTGAATGCGCAACTCGGCCATGACCATATCGATCTCAAATGCATCGATGCCAATTACCACCACTATCCTGATCGTATCGCGCCTGCTGTCGATCAAGCCATTCGCAAGGCCCGCGAAGAAGGCTACGAGCACATTTTCATCGGCTATGCGGATTGTGGCACCGGCGGCGAGCTCGACAAGGTCTGCGCCGCCCACGGAGTCGAACGGATTGAAGGGCCGCACTGCTTTTCATTCTACATGGGCAATGCCGCTTTCGAGGCCGCGGGCGACGACATGATGACGACGTTCTTCATCACCGATTTTCTCGCCCGGCATTTCGAGGCCTTTCTGATTCGGCCACTCGGTCTCGACCGCTTTCCAGAATTGCGCGATACTTATTTCGGCCATTACGAGCGGGCGCTGTATCTCGCCCAGACCGACGATCCGGAGCTTGAGGAAAAGGCCCGCGCGGCGGCGAGGCGTCTCGGGCTTCGTTTTGAACTGCGCCGCACCGGCTACGGCGACCTGACCGGAGCCCTCGCACAGCTTTGAATTTCAAAGCCGGGCCTTCCCTCCGTGCGACCTGCCCCTGTATTTTTTCACTCGTTGCCATATTTTTTAAGCAATCCGTGCTTAGATGTAGCGAGATCGAAATCAAGAGTATTGTCCGTGAGTGCGCAAACCGCTGTATCGCCAGTTCCCTCCATCGCCGCAAGCGAACACAGACCCCCTGAAAAGCTGTCGGATCTGCTAGAGCGGCTGGCACGCGAAGCAGGTGAGCGCGTCAGCATGGGTGAGATCGCCAATGCGCTGAACGACCGCTCGTTCGGCGCCTTCCTGCTGGTCTTTGCACTGCCCAATCTCATCCCCCTGCCACCGGGCGCCACCATGGTTCTGGGGCTACCGATGGTGTTCGTCGCCTGGCAGATGGTCATTGGCTACCAGAAGGTATGGTTGCCCAGGACGCTCGCCAACTACACCGTCGACCGGGCCACGTTCCAGCGTATGGTTACACGGGTCTCGCCCTGGCTGCGCAATGCCGAAACCTGGGTGCGCCCCCGCAACTGGCCGCTTGACGGCCCGATCCGCGAACGTCTGTTCGGGGTGTTTTCGCTGCTCCTGTCGATCACCTGCGTGTTGCCGATTCCCTTTGGCAACTGGTTGCCGGCTTTTGCCGTCGCCATTCTCGGCGTGGCCCACACCGAACGCGACGGCAATTGTCTTGCATTGGGTGTTATGGCCGGAATCGTCTCCATCGTGGTGGCCGGGCTGGTGCTCGCATTCACCGGGGCAGTGCTGATCCGCCTGTTCTGATCTGGTTACATGCGGTGCTCTGCTACCAGATACCGGTTCGCGCCTTGAAATGACCGAACCCCAGAGAGCCGCAGGATCTGCCAGTGTTTGAGAAAGTACCTCATTCCCTTCGATGACACCCCCACGTGGTCCGGAATTGGACAACAACCGTCGCCCGGCGGGCTGATCTTCCGGCGCTGCTGCTGAAACCATCGCGACTTTCGTCTGTTCACAAAAACCTGGCGCCTGGCGTAGTCGGTTCTTAACCAAGACCATGTTAGCGTCATGCTTTTGTTCCGATGGAAACCGCATGACCAAGACACCGAAAATCCTCGTGATCACCGCTGGTGGCGCCTATGCCTGGGTTATCGTCAACGCCCTGGCTATGCGCTTTTCCGGTACCGAAGTGCTGCTGGAGAGCTCCGAATCAAAGAGCGTCTTTCTGAAACGCCGCGCCCGCAAGGTTGGCTGGGTTCAGACCGCCGGGCAGTTTTTCACCATGGCAGTGTCACGCTTTGGAAAACGCCTTGCCCAGGCGCGCACGGACGAGATCGTCGCAGCCCACGACCTGATCACCGAACCGCTCCCCGGGCTGCCGGTGATATCCGTGTCTTCCGCCAATGGTGCCGATTGCCTGGATCTGATTGCCACGCGCAAGCCGGATCTGGTTTTCCTCGCCGGATGCCGGATGCTGTCGAAGGCGACACTGGCGGCGATCCCCTGCCCGGTGCTCAACTACCATTCCGGGATCAATCCAAAATATCGCGGATTGGCTGGCGGCTGGTGGGCACGCGGCACCGGCGACCATGAAAACTATGGCGCCACCGTGCATCTGGTCGACGCAGGCGTCGATACCGGCGACATCGTGACTCAGGCCTTTCTCAAGCCCGATCCGCGCGAATCCCTGCTGACCGATTCACTTGCCATGGCCGCAGGCTCCCGCGAGATGGTCGTCAGCGCCGTGGAACAGGGCCTGAGCGGGACGCTCAGACCTGAATCAAGCCTGCTGCCCTCCGTGCAGCGGTTCCATCCGCCGATCTGGACCTATCTTAAAACCGGACTGGTCAAGGGCGTCTGGTAGGCGTTCGCCCGCCCGGATTTGACCACGTTTGTCATCCGGATTACCTCCGTCATGATTCAGGTCGTTTTTGATGCGCCGCACGTCGTCGTTAGCGAAGCGGCCAAAAATCCCCATGCGCATTGTAACCAACAAGGAGACCAACATGGCCAACCGCATCATCGTCTACTGGCGTGACATTCCCGCCCAGGTGATCATCAAGAAGGGACGCGCCACCGCCAAGCGGGAGCTGTCTCTCCGGTTCACCGAAGCGATCGATATGTGCGCCATGCGGACCGGTGCCGCCGAAACCGGTGACTATCTTGCCGAATGGCGGCGCGCCGACCCTGTGGAAGTTTCCGACGATCTTGAAGCCGAGGCCGACAGGGCCACGGTCGAGCTTGAAACAGCCTACGACAAGGAACGCCTGGTGGCACTGGTCAAGGGCGGAGGCAGGGAGAGCCATGGCTGACGAACCGACGAAACCGACACAGGCAAGCCTCAACAAGAAGGCCGCGACAAAAACGGCCTACAAGCCATCACGCGTTTCGGCCACCGGCCGGAGCGCGCGCCGCTTCGCCATCCGCCTGTGGTCGGTGCGTCACGCACGCTCGCTCGAGTGGTTTTACGCACGCTTCGCCGACGCCTTTCTGGCGCTACATCCGTTGTGGAAGACCGTGGGATACCAGCGCGCCGAGGGACCGGTCAAATTCGTCGAGAAACACGTCAAGGGCTTCCTTTTCGACTGCCGCATGTGCGGCCAGTGCGTGCTCTCGTCCACCGGCATGTCCTGCCCGATGAACTGCCCCAAGCAATTGCGCAACGGTCCCTGCGGCGGCGTCCGCGCCAATGGCCATTGTGAAGTCGAACCCGATATGCCCTGCGTCTGGGTGCAGGCCTGGACCGGCGCGCAACAGATGAACGGTCGCGACAACATTCTCGGTGTGCAAAGACCGGTGGATCAGTCGCTGCGTGAAACCTCATCCTGGCTGCGGGTCACCGCCGCTGTCGCTGCCAACCGTGAAGCGACCGCTGACTCGAGAGCCGCGCAATGAGCCAGGACGACACCAATCCGCTTGATCCCAGCGCCCTGCTCGAACCGCTGCCCGGCCATTCCTCGCTGGGACGACTGGAGCGAATTCTGCGCCGCGGCGAATTCGCCGTCACCGCCGAGCTCAACCCGCCCGACAGCGCCAATGCCCACGATGTCTATGAACGCGCCGCCATCTTCGACGGCTGGGTCGACGGCATCAACGCCGTCGATGCATCGGGCGCCAACGCCCACATGTCATCGGTTGGCATCTGTGCCCTGCTGACCCGGATGGGCTATGCCCCGATCATGCAGATTTCCTGCCGCGACAAGAACCGGATAGCCATCCAGGGAGACGTGCTCGGCGCCTCGGCGATGGGGGTGCAGAACATCTTGTGCCTCACCGGCGACGGCGTTCAGGCAGGCGACCAGCCCGGCGCCAAGCCGGTCTTCGATCTCGATTGCATGTCGCTTCTCGAAGCCATCCGGATCATGCGCGACAATTCGAAATTCCTGTCAGGCCGCAAGCTGACCAGCCCGCCCACCGTGTTTCTCGGCGCCGCCATCAACCCATTCGCCCCGCCGCATGATTTCCGCCCGCACCGGCTGGCCAAGAAGATCGCCGCCGGCGCCCAGTTTGTTCAAAGCCAGTATTGCTACGACGTGCCCATGTTCCGAAAATACATGCAGCAGGTGCGCGACATGGGTCTGGACAAGGAATGCTTCATCCTGTGCGGCGTCGGTCCGCTGGCCTCGGCGCGAACCGCCAAATGGATGCGCTCCAATGTCCCGGGCGTGCACATCCCGGACGCGATCATCAAGCGACTCGAAGGCGCAGAGGATCAGAAGAAGGAAGGCAAGCAGCTCTGCATCGACATCATCAACGAGGTCAAGGAAATCGACGGCGTCTCGGGCATTCATGTAATGGCGTACCGGCAGGAAGAGTTCGTCGCCGAAATCGTCCACGAATCAGGTGTCCTCAAAGGCCGCAGGCCATGGCGCAAGGAACCCAATGCAGTTGACGAAATGATTGCCGCCCGCATGGAGGAAATCCTCGATGAACCCAAGCAAATGCCGCATGAACTCGCTGGCGCGGTGGGTGACGCCGACACCGGCGAGTGACCCCGGAGGCTTGCATCGCACGTGGAAAATCTATAACGATATAAACAAATCTTTATGTCTTCTCTGCAAGGATCGAACATGACCCGGACTATCGTCGCCTCCGCCACCCGCGAAGTCATCATTGGCTTCGATCAGCCCTTCTGCGTCATCGGCGAGCGTATCAATCCGACCGGACGCAAGAAGCTCGCCGCTGAAATGATCGAAGGAAATTTCGAAACCGTCATCAGGGACGCACTGGCGCAGGTCGCCGCCGGCGCCACAATGCTTGACGTCAACGCGGGCGTTACTTCGGTCAATCCCAATGAAACCGAGCCGGGTTTGCTGGTGCAGACCCTTGAAATTGTTCAGAACCTGGTTGATGTGCCGCTGTCCATCGACAGCTCGGTGACTGCGGCAATCGAAGCCGCGCTCAAGGTTGCCAAGGGCCGGCCGCTGGTCAATTCGGTCACCGGCGAGGAAGAAAAACTCGAAGCCATCCTGCCGCTGATCAAGAAATACGACGTGCCGGTGGTGGCCATTTCCAACGACGAGACCGGCATTTCCATGGACCCCGACGTGCGCTTCGCGGTTGCCAAGAAGATCGTCGAACGCTGCGCCGATTTCGGCATTCCCGCCCATGACGTGGTGGTCGATCCGCTGGTCATGCCGATTGGCGCGCTCGGTGACGCAGGCCGCCAGGTCTTTGCGCTGCTGCACCGGCTGCGTCATGAGCTCAAGGTCAACACCACCTGCGGCCTGTCCAACATCTCCTTCGGCATTCCGCACCGTCACGGCATCAACGCCGGCTTCATCCCCATGGTGATCGGCGCGGGCATGACCTCGGCGATCATGAACCCCTGCCGTCCGCAGGAAATGGAGGCCGTGCACGCCGCCAATGTGCTCAACGGCACCGACCCCAACTGCATGAACTGGATCAAGACCTACAAGGACTACCAGCCGGCTGTCGCCGGCTCTGTGCCTGCTCCGCAGTCAGCGGTTTCCTCGGGCGAAGGCGGCGGTGGCCGCCGTCGCGGCGGACGTGCAGGCCGGTCCGGAGGAGCATGACACAGCCATGAGCGACCATCTTGTCCTGTTCATGCCGTCGGGCAAGCGTGGCCGCTTCCCCACGGACACTCCGGTGCTCGAAGCCGCGCGGCAACTGGGCGTCCATGTCGAGAGCGTTTGTGGCGGTCGCGGCATTTGCGGGCGCTGTCAGGTCGAGGTGCAGGAAGGCGTCTTCGCCAAGCACGGCATCACCTCGTCCAACGAGCACATTACGCCGTTTGGCGGCAATGAAGTGCGTTACGCCGAAAAACGCGACCTGAAGCCAGGACGAAGATTGTCCTGCACAGCCAGGATCCTTGGCGATCTGGTCGTTGATATTCCGCAGGACACGGTGGTCAACGCGCAGGTGGTGCGCAAGGATTCCGATGGCCGCGTCATCGAACGCAATCCCGCTATCCAGATGTGCTACGTCGAGATCGAAGAGCCTGACATGCACAAGCCGCTCGGCGATCTTGACCGGTTGCTGATCGCAATCGAGGCCGACTGGGGATTCAAGAACCTGCAGATCGACACCTACCTGCTTGGCCAGGTGCAGAAGATTTTGCGCAAGGGTGACTGGAAGGTCACCGCAGCGGTGCATGAACCGGTGCAGGGGGGACAAGCGACACTGGTGGCGCTTTACCCGGGGCTGAAAAACGAGGCCTACGGCATCGCCTGCGACATCGGCTCCACCACCATCGCCATGCACCTGTCTTCGCTCCTATCGGGCCGTACACTGGCGTCCTCCGGCACATCCAACCCGCAGATCCGCTTCGGCGAGGATCTGATGAGCCGGGTCTCCTACGTGATGATGAACCCCGAAGGCCGCGAAGGCATGACAACGGCCGTGCGCGAAGCCCTCAATGGCCTGATCGACAATGTCTGCAAGCAAGGCGAGATCGAGCGGACCGACATTCTCGACGCGGTATTTGTCGGCAATCCGATCATGCACCATCTGTTCCTCGGCATTGATCCGACCGAACTCGGCGGCGCGCCCTTCGCGCTCGCGGTCTCCGGTGCGGTCAACATCAAATCGTCCGAGATCGACATTCCGCTCAACCCGGGCGCCCGGGTCTACATGTTGCCCTGCATCGCTGGCCATGTCGGCGCCGATGCGGCTGCGGCGACACTCACCGAAGGCCCGCATCGTCAGGACGAGATGATGCTGCTGGTCGATGTCGGCACCAACGCCGAAATCGTGCTCGGCAATTCCACCCGCACGGTCGCCGCCTCATCGCCAACGGGCCCGGCCTTCGAGGGTGCGGAGATCTCCTGCGGCCAGCGTGCGGCACCCGGTGCCATTGAGCGCATACGCATCGATCCGGTCACCTTCGAGCCGCGCTACCGGGTCATCGGCATAGACCCCTGGTCCGATGAACCCGGCTTTGACGAGGCTGCGGCAAAAGTCGGCGTTACCGGCGTCTGCGGCTCCGGCATCATTGAGATCATCGCCGAGATGTACCTCGCCGGCATCATCACCGAAGACGGCGTCATCAACGGCGATCTGGCGGCGCAAAGCCCCCGCGTCATCAGCACCGGCCGCACCTTCGCCTACCTGCTCAAGGATGGCGAACCCAGGCTGATGGTGACGCAAACCGATGTCCGCGCCATTCAGTTGGCCAAGGCCGCGCTTTATGCCGGGGTCAAACTGCTGATGGACAAGCAGGGCATCGATCATGTCGACCGTATCGGCCTCGCCGGTGCCTTTGGCTCCTTCATCGATCCCAAATATGCCCTCGTGCTCGGGTTGGTGCCCGATTGCGACCTGGACAAGGTCAAGGCTGTGGGCAACGCGGCCGGAACCGGCGCCCGCATGGCGCTGCTCAATCGTGATCACCGCCGCGAGATCGAGGACACGGTCACCCGGATCGAGAAGATCGAAACCGCGCTGGAGTCGAAATTCCAGGAGCATTTCGT
>NZ_JBDWHW010000252.1:0-34317 GCF_039975035.1 Hoeflea sp.
ATCGCGGCGTCGAGCATGCCTGGCCGTCCCTCGCGCCAGTCTTCCCAGGGGAACAGCTCATACCAGTCGCACCAGCGGGCGCCGGTGGCCGCAAGCGCCTCGGGATTTTCGGCGTCAGCCCGGGTCAGCGCCAGATAGCCGACCGATACCAGATGCGGATTGTCTTCGTCCCTGGCCCCGGCGCTGAGCACCTGGCGGCCACGGTCGCCGAATGTATAGAGCTGTTCGACATAGCCCAGATGCAGTGCAGTCTGGCTTTCGACACTGGCGCGAAGACTGGCCTCGAAAGTGCGGTGCCGCATCGGATCGAACGGTCCGAAAGGCAAGCCGTCGGCCGGCCCCGCGCCGGGCGTGGAGGGGACGGCGAGAATGTTGGGCGTACGGTGGGTGACCGCGACGATTGCCGCGTTGAGACCGATGCGCAGGGGAGGGATGTCGCCCGGTTCCATGGTGTGTCAGCCCATGCCCTTGTGCCGGACAGGCGTGGCGGCGGGAACCTCGTCTCCGGGCCGGACGGCGAGGCAGAAGCGGTTGCCCTCGAAAGCATCGGCGCCGCGGCCAATCGCCTTGATGGCGCGGGTCAGGCGTCCGCCGCGCCCGAGCATCGCGTCGCCGATGTCGATCAGCCGCGCATTGGGCGTGATGAAGGGCGAGGCGTGGCGCAGGCGTTCGGCCAGCGCCATCTCGTCCTGATCGGGCTCGAGTGCCAGCGCGGCGATCGCTGCTGCGGCGGGCGAGCGCGAAATCCCCAGCCAGCAATGCACCAGCAGTGGCGCGCGCTGGTCCCAGTCTTTCACAAATCCGATCAGCCGCTCGACATGTGCCTCGCCGGGGGCGGTCAGACCGGGCCGGACCTCGGCAATGTCATTGAGGCCCAGCGTGAGGTGGCGGGCCTGGTCGATGACGCCGGGACGGTGGAACTGCTGATTTTCGGAAAGCAGGCTGACCAACTCGCGGGCGCCATGAATGACGGCGGTTTCAGCGATCTGGTTGAGGCGGCAGACGATGATATAGGACATGGGTATCAGCCTTTCTTTGCCCGGCGCAACGCCTCGATGGCCTCGAAACGCTCCAGAAAAAGCGCTTGAACCTCCACTGCCGAGCGGGGCGAGACATCGAGCATGTCCCTGCTGATACCGCGTGGCGGGCCGAAGAAGGCACGGGCTTCCGCGTCCTCGAACCCTGCAAGCTCAGTCGCCTCGAAATAGGCGGATATCCGGTCGGCGCGCTTGATCAGCGCCTTGATGGGTTTGGGCAGCGTTGAAGGAAGCCCGAAGCGGATGTGAATCGCGGCCTCGAGCCTGGCTTCAACCATCTTGTAGCCGCCACCGACGACTGCCTTGAACGGCGAGATCATGTCGCCGATGACATATTCCGGCGCATCGTGCAGCAGCGCCAGTTGCAGGGTTTCGGGCGAAGCCTCTGTCAGCCTGCCGACAATGGCTTCAACCATCAGCGAGTGCTGCGCCACCGAAAAGGCATGGTCGCCACGGGTCTGCCCGTTCCATCGCGCTACCCGGGCCAGACCCTGGGCAATGTCGGAGATCTCCACATCCAGCGGCGAGGGATCAAGCAGGTCCAGCCGCCGGCCTGAGAGCATGCGCTGCCAGGCGCGCGGAGCCTTTTCAATCGGGGGCATGGCTCAGGAGTCCGGAATGTTAGCGTCACCGCTGTCAAACGACAGACCTGACCAGGCTGGCAAGGCCAGGGTGACAGGCTGCCCGGCGACTGTCAGCACAATGTTCTGGGCAGCCGCGTCGGCGACCCGGTCGGTTCGCACAATGGCAAGGCCTTCGTTGCCGGCGACGGAGCCGAGGCTGCCCACCGGCTTGTTGCCCGCCAGAATGGTGGCGGCTGTTCCATCTTCGCCGCGTGCAGGCAGGGCTGTCGGGGCGGTGACGGTCGCCACCCGGCGCCGCGCGGTGCCGCGATGCTGCATGCGCGAGACCACTTCCTGGCCAACATAACAGCCCTTCTTGAAATCCACGCCTTCGGTCTTGTCCATCATGATGTCGTGCGGAAACACATCCGACAGGGCAAAATCGGCGCCGGATTCGGCTACGCCGTGAGCAATGCGGATTGCATCCCAGTCAGCCAGGCCGGCATCGAGCACCGATCCGCTTCCGTAAAGCCGCCAGACACCGGCCTGTTTCGGAAACCTCTTGTCGGCAAGTGCGCCCAACGGCGCGGCGCCATCCCAGCCGGCAATCACCGGCACATCGTCGAGTGTTTCGAACGTTACCGCGGCACGGAGCTTGTAAAGCGTCAGCCTGCGAATGAAGTCCGCCACGCAATCAGCACGGATGTCGCAGTCATATCCGGTTTCGCCGGATTTCGAGATCAGGAAGTCAAACAGGACCTTGCCCTGCGGGGTCAGCAGCGCCGAGGGCCGCGCTTCCCCGGTCTTGATCGCATCGACATTGGCGGTGATCAGGTTCTGCAGGAAATGCTCGGCGTCGGCGCCATCAACACGTATGATCTTCCGGTCGGAAAGGACTAGGGCTGGCACGGTGGGGCACTCCGGATTGGTCGGCAATGGGTGTTGCCGGGATAGGTAGGCTGTCGCGCGGCAGGGGGCAAGGGTCGGGTTGATCAGTCGCCGGCGATGAAAAAGCGCCACTGCCCCTCCGGCGAGATGCCGATCCGGTAGAAATTGTAACCGCCGTAAGCCTTCATATCCTCGACGTCACCGGCGGTGACCAGGCGCAACAGTTCCACCTTCTGCGGTGGCGTCAGGGCTTCAAGGCGCAAGGCCGTGAAGTAGGGCCATACGAAGGTTTCTCCGGGCTCGCCTGCGTCGACGCGGACAAAGCCGGTGTTGAGCAGATCAATCAGGATCGCCAGGATTTCCTGGCCCTCGCCATCGCCTGAAATCGAGCGCAGATACTCCACCGGATCGGCTTCGATCTCGCCAAAGGCCAGTTGCGTGGCGGTGGGGCCGGCGCCAAGCAGAGCGCGGAGATTTTCGATGTTGCCGGTGGCCGCGGCCTCAATGATCAGTTCGCGCATGCGTTGCGCGAGTTCAGGCAACAAAGCCGGATCGGTAATGATGTCAACCGAATCGGTCTCTATGGCCATGCCGGGTTCAGCGTTCATGTCCTGGTTTTGCGATTGCGGAACAGTGCGGATGATCGGATTTGGTTGCGGCAAACCACCATCGGGGCCAATTTGGGGTTCATCCAGCGGCGGCGGAGCCGTGTCTTGCTCGGTTTCGACGGGGTGCGCCTGCTTGAGCTCGCTCAATGCCAGTGCGGGGTTTGCAGAAAAGATCGTCACCAGCGCCAAAGTCATGGCTGATACGTTCATCAGTCCGCCGATTTTCCATTCGCGCTTGCGCTTGTCGACCACTTGTCTCCCCGCCGGTAATTCTATTGGAGCACACGCTCGGGTGAAAATTCGCCGGCAAGGATACGTTCCCGCAGCGATTCCACCAGGGCTTCCGCCTGATCTTCGCCCAGAGCACGGACCGTTTCCCTGATTGCCGTGATCATCGCGGCATCGGCAATGATCTCCGGCTCTATGCCGTCAGCCGTGCTTTCCGCCCAGGCATCGTGCTGCAATTCTAGCGCCACCTGAAGCTTCTCCTGGACGATCAGATCGTCAAGTTCCTCGGGTGTATGGGTCGTGGGATGTGTCATGCAAACCAACTCTTACTTACCAGGTCATTAACAACCCTAACACGGCTTGAACCGTTTCGGCACGGGGCTGCGACGATATCAGTTAACAAAACCTCAATTTCCATAGCGAGAGACAATTTCGGCAACAAGTGTTGCACCTTCGTGACGGTACCGCTCCTCGGCGACCACGGCGGCGTCGGTACAGGAGATGTAGACCGAGGCAAAGGCGCGATACCCCCGATTGTATCCGGCGGTGAGTTGTTCGCGCCGGTCGGCTTCTCCCGCGGTTTCGGCATTGAGCAGCGCCTGCATGCTGTCGCGCCAGCCGGTTTCCTCGTCGGAATTGCAAAGAGTCCGAAGATACTGAACCGAGCCGAGGATTTCCGCCAGCCTGAGCAACCTTGCCTCATAGGGTGGCGGCGGCAAATCCGGCACGACGACGGTTGCCTCTTCTTCCTCCGTTTGCGCCAAGGCGATTTGCATGCCGCAGACAAGCGCTGCGGGCAACACGATGGTCAGGATCAGGGCAGGGCGGCGGAACATGGCTGCTCCTTACACCAAGATATCGCGCGATGAAATCCCGGATCATCAGGCTTGGTTATTGTACAATCACGGTCTGGGGCAGGAAAGCGCTGATGACGAAGGCGAAGGTCAGTTCATGCGCCACATCCACGCCATCACGGGTCACGGTGACGCTGCCGATTTCGCGGCCCTGGGCGATGCTTGACGTGTCGAGCGCGGAGCGGACGCCGGGAACCCAGGTAAATTCGAAACCGTCCAGTGTCACAGCATTGTCGCGGCGCAGCTTGTCCAGGGAGACCGCCAAGGGCTCTGATGCCTCGCGGACCACGACAACATAGGACAGCGGCGCAATGCCTTCCGGCATGGCACCGCGATACAGAAACGGAACGCTGGAACTGTCATAGCCCGCATAGGGGTTGCGGCCGTAATCGCGCAACCCGGCATTGTTTGGCGCCAGAACCTCGCCATCGGGATGACGGGTGCTGAAAACCTGCCAGGATTCGAGCCGGGAGGGGATGACTTCAAGTTTGGTCCCGGTGCGGGATCCGGTGATGGCTTCGCCGCTGAATTGCTGCCACCAGCTTTCGGTTTCCCGGTCATACATGACCAGATCCGAGTTGCGCAGTTTGCCGGTGGTTCCGAAACTGGTCACCGCGCCCTCGACCGTCCGGCCAAAAACGATGGCCGCATTGCACAGCGGGCAATAGGTCACCGAAATCGGCTGACCAGCCAGAGTGTCATTGACGATTTCGTGCCAGATCATGATTCTGAGCGGGTAAGCCCGCGCCGCGCCATTGATGACAACCGACATGACCGGCTCCTTGTCATCCAGGCCGGAGGCCTCAGTGACCGGCAGGAACACCGGGTCGTCAATCGGCGGAATGCCGTCCTTGAGCGGGCCACCTGACATGACAGTAGCGAAATCGATGGTTGATTTGGAAAAGTCGGTGGTCCATCCCTCACTGCGCCAACGGTCGGGCTGAGCCGCAGCACTGATTGTCGAAACTGCCAGCAACAACGCTGCAAGCAGCGCGATAACAATGGCGCCGGAGTGGATGGCATGTCCGGTCGAGGCCGGTTGTCGCGCGGTAAATCCAAGCATGAACAGAGTATCGTGCGCAAACAGCTGCCAATGCCAATCAAGCTGTTTCACGATTGCTTGAAGTTCAGTCTGTGCCTGCGGGTTATCTTGCCTCTGTCGTTGCTTCGGATCCGCCGGTCGCCAGCATGTCCATGCATGTCACCATGCTTTCAGGCGTCGGCAGGGTCCGGATTTGCGCCGGCGTGAACCAGCCCACGGCCTTGGCGTCATCGAGTGCCTGGGGCTCGCCGCCAGGATCGTCGGCGATAAACACCGTCAGCAGGAAATGCGACGACAGACGGCCATCGGGCGCCCGCGATGGCAGGTCGAATGTGGCGAAAGCCCGGGGATTGGCAGCCTTCAGCCCGGTTTCTTCCTCCAGTTCGCGCAGGGCTGCAATCTCCAGCGTTTCGCCGGGATCAACGCGCCCGCCGGGGAAGGCATACATGTGCTGGGCCGGCGGGTTGGCGCGCAACACCAGCAGGTACTTGCCGCCGCGCTCAAGCGCCACCGATACCGCCAGCGCCGGTCCAGTTCCATCGGTGCCGTGCTGACTGCTCATTGCCTGATGCCTGTGATGCTGTGCGTCATGGGAACCTAATGTGCGGAGTTTGCATCCGGCGGCAACCCCGAAAAAGCTCTGGATTGGGCTTGGCCGGCAAGAAACAGGGGGGTCTGCTTGATGGAGATCATTCCACTAATTGGCGTTGATGTAATATGCATGAAACGCCATGCATAGAAAGCGCGCCCTGCCGGGACATGAGAATCGGACCTCGCCATGACCACCGCACCTGACACCGACCTGCCGCTGAATGTCATCCGGCATGATTCCGGTGGTCAGCACAACGCCCGGCGGTGGTGGCGGTTTCACAAGCGCTACCTGCTGGTGCTGCTGGTCCCTTTGCTGATGTTTTCGGGCGGGGTGATCGGAATGTATTATCAGCCGATAGCCTTGCAGAAATTCTATGCGCTCACAGGTTTGCAGCCCGGCGGCGGTTCGCCCAGGCCCATTGCCTTGCCGCCCGATATGGAAATGCCCAAAGAGATGGCGGTAACCATGCAGGCCAGCGACGTTATTGGATTGGCCAGGCTGATGCCGCGCGGTGATGTGTCGATTGTCGCGCCTCCCTATGGAGCCGGTGATGCCCGTATTACCGAAGTGCTGGTGGGTATCGGCGACCGCGTTGAAAAAGGCACTGTCGTCGCCCGTCTGGACAATCAAGGGCAGTTGCAAAGCGCAGTGCTGTCGGCTGAGGCCAATGTCGCTGTGCGCGAGGCGGCGCTGGTTCAAACCACCGATTCGGTGCGGAATTCGCAAGCCGAAGCCCGTGCAGCCATGGAGCAGGCACGCAGTGCCAGCACTGAAGCATCGGCCGAACTTGAGCGCGGCAAGTCCTTGTTCGAGCGTGGCGTGATCACCCAGGCCTCGCTCGATTCCCTTGCCGCAGGTGAACAACAGGCGGTTCTTGCGGTGCAGAAAGCCGAAGCAACTTTGTCCCGGTTCACCGGAGAAATAGCCGAACTGCAGCCTGATGTGATTGTCGCGGCGCGCAACCTTGATGCAGCAAAGGCAGAACTGACCCGCGCGCAACAGGATCTGGTCCGCTCTGCCGTTCTCGCTCCGATCAGCGGGGTGGTGCTGGATTCGATGGCCAATCCGGGCGAGCGGCCGCCGAGCGACGGCATCATGCTGATTGGCGACACCGATCACATGATGGCCGAGGTAGAGGTCTATCAGGACCGGATCGCCAATGTCGCTCGAGGTCAGCCGGTGGAACTGGCGGCTGTCGCCATCGGCCAAATGCTGCAGGGCCGGGTCAAGTCGATCGGCCTGACGGTCGGACGTCAGGGTCTGCTGTCGGACGACACGGCGGAAAACACCGATGCGCGGGTGATCAAGGTCATGGTTGAACTGAATGACGTCTCCTCGAAGGTGGCGGCGCGCTACACCAATCTCGAGGTGATCGCCCGCATTGACACACGGACACAGGCGGCTGTTGCCAAGAGCAACCCATGAGCCGGTTGCTGCATTGGTTGTTCGGGCGGTTGCCGATCGGCTGGCTGCAACTGACCCATAGCCGCACCCGCTTTGCCGCGGCGATTTCGGGCGTTGCATTCGCCAATGTGCTGGTTTTCGTGCAACTGGGCATCATGAACTCGATGGCGACGGCAACACTGAAGCCCTACGATTTCTTCACGGCAGACATCATGATTTCGGCGTCGGACGCCAATTCGATGACGGAGGGCGGCAATGTCGCGCGGCAATGGCTGTTTCAGGCGCAGGCCGATCCGGAAGTAACCCTGGGCACAGGCATCTTTGTCGGCAGCACCAACTGGCCGCGTCCGACCAAGACACTTGGCCTGACCAGCTTCGGGATCGATCCGACCTTGCCGGATTTTCTCAGTCCGGTGCTCAAACCCAAACTGGCGACGCTGCAACTCAAGGATTCCGCCATTCTCGACATGGCCACTCGCGGCCTGCCGTCCGAGGAAGCCGCCGCGATCCGTCCGCAGACGCCGGCGACGTTCGAGATCACCGGCAAGACAGTGTCACTCTACGACACGTTTCAGGGCGGCGGCGGCTTTGGCGGCGACGGCTATATGATCATGTCGGACCAGACTTTCCTGTCGCTGTTTCCGGCGCGCAGTTCGGCAGCGCCCGATCACATCCTGCTGCAGGTGAAACCGGGGGCTGATCCCGAGGCGGTGGCGGCCCGGTTGCGGGACCTGATTTCGGACAAGTCGTTGCGCATCCGCTCGTATGATCAGGCCAAGGCCGACGATCTGAACTATCAGCAGACCAAACGGCCGACCGGCATCATCTTCGGGTTCGGTGTGATCATCGGCGTGCTGGTCGGCATCGTCATTGTCTACCAGGTGCTCTCCACCGACGTGGCCGATCATCTGTCGGAATATGCGACCTTCAAGGCGATGGGCTATCCGCAAAAATTCTTCCTCGGCATCGTGTTCGAGGAGGCGCTGATTCTGGCTGTCTTCGGGTTTGTGCCCGGGGTGATTGTGGGGACCGGGCTGCTGGTCGGAATGAAAAAGGCCACCAATCTGCCTTTGGCGATGACCTGGGAGATGGCCGCGATCGTGCTGATCGGAACGCTGGTTGCGTGCTCGCTGTCGGGCGCCATTGCCACCCGCCGGTTGGCTGCGGCCGATCCGGCTGATCTGTTTTAGAGGGCTTCATGGCTAGATTGAACCAGCACCATCCGATCACTGTGCGTGGCCTGAACCACTGGTTTGGCACCGGTGAAGCCCGCAAGCAGGCGATTTTTGACGTCGATTTCAACGTGGTGCGTGGAAGTCTGACCGTGCTGATGGGGCCGTCGGGCTCGGGCAAGACCACGGTGCTGACACTGATGGGCTGCCTGCGCGACCTGCAGGAAGGCTCGATCACTCTTCTGGGGCATGAGTTGATGGGCGCGGGCAATGCGCTCAATGAAGCGCTCCGGCGGCGGCTCGGCTTCATCTTTCAGGCGCACAATCTGCATGGCAGTCTGACCGCGATGCAGAACGTGCAGATGGGGCTTCAGGTGCATCATCTGAGCGACACGAAGGTCGAGCAGCAGGCCGCGCGCCATGCCTTGTCGCTTGTGGGACTTGCCGACCGGATGGATTATCTGCCGGGCAATCTTTCAGGCGGGCAGAAACAGCGCGTGGCGGTGGCCCGGGCGCTAATCGGCAATCCCGACATTGTGTTCGCCGACGAGCCGACCGCAGCCCTCGACAAGGAGAGCGGGCTCAATGTCGTGGCCATACTCAAGCGGCTGGGCCAGCAGCGCGGCACGACCACGGTCATGGTCACCCACGACAACCGTATCCTTGAATTGGCTGACCGCATCATCACGCTGGAAGACGGACGCATCGTGTCCGACACCAAACCGGACTAGCCTGATCGCTCCATCCTTGACCCTGTCTTTGTCCTGCGTCATGGATTGGCAATGTGTGGCCGTTTTTCACTGACAACAAGCCCTCAAGAGGTGCAGGAACTGTTCGGGCTCGAGGAGATCGAGGATTTCCCGCCGCGCTACAACATTGCGCCGACCCAGCCGATCCTGATCATCGCCGGTGACCGCCGCCGCGCCGAAGGCGACAACCGCACCGACCGGAGGGCGCTGTTGGCGCGCTGGGGGTTCTTGCCGGGATGGGTCAAGGATCCGGCGGATTTTCCGCTGCTGATCAATGCGCGGTCTGAAACGGCGGCTGAAAAGGCCTCTTTCCGCGCCGCCATGCGGCACCGCCGGGTGCTGATCGCGGCATCGGGATTTTATGAATGGCATCGTCCGCCCAAGGGCTCGAAAGGGAAGTCCATCCCTTACTGGATCAGGCCAAAACAGGGCGGCATTGTCGCCTTTGGCGGGCTGATGGAAACCTATATGAGCGCCGACGGGGCGGAGATCGACACCGCCGCGGTGCTGACCACGGCTGCCAGCCAGATGATCGCGCAAGTGCATGACCGGATGCCGGTGGTGATCCGTCCGCAAGATTTTTCGCGCTGGTTGGATTGTCTCAACCAGGAACCGCGCCATGTGAGCGACCTGATGGCGCCGGCGCCGGATGATTATTTCGAGGCGATCCGCGTCTCCGACCTGGTCAACAAGGTTGCCAACAGCGGCTCTGAGGTGCAAAAGCCCGCTACCGGTGATATTGCGCCGCCCGAACCGGCCAAACCGGTTCGCCAGGCCAAAGCGCCGCCTCCTGCCTCTGACCAGTTGAAATTGTTCTGACCCGATGACGCCTCTCTACGCCCCCGCTTTCTCCGGCCTGCTGCTCGGCGGCTCGCTGATCATCGCCATCGGCGCGCAAAACGCCTTCATCCTGCGCCAGGGGCTGCTGCGTCAGCACGTGTTCATCCTGTGCCTGATCTGCGCGCTGTCGGACGCGGTGCTGATCGGGCTCGGTGTCGCCGGGCTGGGCGCGATCATATCGGGCTCACAAATCCTGATTGGTGTGGTGACACTTGGCGGCGCGGCGTTTCTTGCAGTCTATGCGTTTATGGCGCTGAAGCGGGCGATCTCGCCATCAGGACTTGAAGCCGCCAAGACTGGACCGGGCTCGCTGAAAGCGGCGGTGCTGACCTGTCTCGCCTTCACCTTTCTCAATCCGCATGTCTATCTCGACACGGTGCTGCTGGTCGGCGGTTTGAGCGGCCGTTACGAGGGCACCGCGCGGCTGGCGTTTGCCATCGGAGCGATGTCGGCTTCGTTCATCTGGTTCTTCGGGCTCGGCTACGGTGCGCGGGTGCTGGAACCCTTGTTTGCCAGATCATCGGCCTGGCGGGTGCTCGACGGGCTGATCGCAGCTGTCATGGCGGCACTGTCGGTGTCGCTGCTCTATCGTTTTTTCGCCGTCTGAACGCAGCTCTCCGGCATCTTGACCGGGCCCGCGCAATCGGAGATAAGACCAGCATGAAAACGGCACACGGCGCACGCGCCATCTGCATTTGCGGCATCATTATTCGCTAGCGCTTCGCTGGCTCGGCCGTTTTCGTCTTCTCACCATACAGGACAAACGACCCGGGCCAGGGTGCTGGCATCGGGAGTGGACATGACCGACCTCAAATTCTGGAACACGCTGACGCGGGTCAAGGAAGAGTTTACGCCGATCGATCCGGACAATGTGCGGATGTATGTCTGCGGCCCGACGGTCTATGATTTCGCCCATATCGGCAACGCAAGGCCGCTGATCGTGTTCGATGTGCTCTACCGGCTGTTGCGCCATGTCTATGGCAAAGATCACGTCACCTATGTCCGAAACATCACCGACGTTGACGACAAGATCAACGCCCGGGCGCTGCGCGATTATCCCGATTTGCCGCTGAACGAAGCGATCGCCAGGGTGACCGAAAAGACTGCCGCGCGGTTTCACAAGGATGCGGCAGCACTTGGATGCCTGGAGCCGACATTCGAGCCGCGCGCGACTGCCCATATCGACGGCATGATCAGGATGATCCAGACGCTGATCGACAAAGGCAACGCCTATGTGACCACGGGCCGCGAGGGCCGCGAAGTGCTGTTTGCGGTGGGCTCGATGCCCGATTACGGCAAGCTGTCCAACCGCAAACTCGAAGACCAGCAGGCCGGCGCCCGCATCGCGGTCGAAGACCACAAGCGCAATCCGGGCGATTTCGTGCTGTGGAAAGAGTCCGCAAGCGACGAGCCGGGTTGGGATGCAAGCTTCACCGATGGCGGCGAGACCACAACCATCCACGGCCGCCCCGGCTGGCACATTGAATGCTCGGTGATGAGCGAGCATCATCTGGGGCAGACCTTCGACATTCACGGCGGCGGACTGGATCTGATCTTCCCCCACCACGAAAACGAGATCGCCCAGTCCTGCTGCGCCCATGGCAATGACCGGATGGCAAACCTGTGGATGCACAACGGTTTTTTGCAGGTCGAAGGCAAGAAGATGTCAAAATCCGACGGCAATTTCGTCACCATCGCCGACCTCCTGGAGACCGAAAAATTCGGCGGCCGCAAATGGCCCGGCGAAGTGCTGCGGCTGGCGATGCTGATGACGCACTACCGCGAGCCGATTGATTTCAGCGTGAAGCGGCTGGAGGAGGCGGAGGGCAAACTGGTAGGCTTATATCGAGCGATTGGAAGTCTGGATGACGATGCTTCACCCGATCCCGAGTTCATTGAGGCTTTACGTGACGATCTGAGCCTGTCCAAAGCATTTGCTCGGCTTGATCTAATTAAAACAGAGATCAATGGAACGGGCGGGCTTCATTCAATTGAATTGAAGCGCGTACTTCGTAAGTCTTTGGAACTCTTGGGATTGGGGCGGCACGGTAGCTTTGATGGGTTTATGAGTGAACTCCTCCAGCTCCTTTACGGGATTGATCGCTCAGCCGTTCAATCGCTCGTCGACCAGCGCCTCGACCTCATCAAAGCCAAAAACTGGGTCGAAGCCGACAAGATCCGTGATGAACTGCTTGCGCAGGGCATTCAGCTCAAGGACGGCAAGGATCCTCAGACCGGCGAGCGGGTGACGACCTGGGAAGTCAAGCGGTGAGATTGCAGCTTCACCCCCCTCTGTCGTCTGCGCCGACATCTCCCCCGCAAGGGGGGAGATTGGGGGCTGTGTGCTTCCACCGGGATGGAAAACCGGATCCCGTATATGTTCAAAGTTCTGGTGGTGGGAAAAATCGCCGGATTGCACCCATGCCTGCCGCGGTTTCCATCTCAGGTTGCGTTCCGATTGCAAATGCGGTGATGTTATTGTGGCGTGATCTTTCGGCACGCCGATCTCCCCCCTTGCGGGGGAGATGTCACGCAGTGACAGAGGGGGGTAACTTGCCACACAGCAAAGTGCCGCCGCATCTCAGACGCAATGCGCGCCGTATGCGCTGTGCCATGACCGAGGCGGAACTCAAACTGTGGAATGAACTCAGGGCGCACCGGCTGATGGGGCTGGGGTTCCGGCGGCAAGTGCCGATAGGGCGCTTTATCGCTGATTTCGCCTGTCCCGAGCACAAGCTCATCGTCGAAGTTGATGGCAGCCAGCACGCCGAAAACCTTACCCACGACCAGGCGCGAACAAATTATCTCGAACGGCGGGGATGGAAGGTCGTTCGCTTCTGGAACGACGACGTGCTCAGCGACATCGACAATGTCTGCACGCATATCCTGAGATTGGTTGCGAGGCCCGGCGATGACCACTGAACTCAAAATGATGCTGGATCATGTCAGCCTCAGCGTTGCCGACATGGACAGGGCCAAGCGGTTTTATGCGGCCATTCTTGCCGAGCTTGGCATGGAGCTGGTCGGCGAGGTGACGGCGGAGCAATCCGGATCGGTCGCCCATGCCGGGTTTGGCATTGGCCGCAAGGGCCAGCTCTGGCTTGCCGAGGACGGACCGCAGATGCCATCCGCCCATATCTGCTTTCGCACAGACACACGCAGAGCCGTTCGCGCTTTTCACGCTGCCGGGCTTGCCCATGGCGGGAGCGACAACGGCGCGCCGGGCATTCGCGAGATCTATCACCCGGAATACTACGCAGCTTTCATGACCGACCCGGAAGGCCACAACATCGAGGCCGTCTGCTTTGAGCCGGAGGACGAGCAATGACGCAAATTCACAACGGCGGTTGCCAGTGCGGCGCGGTGCGTTACCGCGTCGAGGGTGCTCTCGACTATCCGCATCTGTGCCATTGCCGCATGTGCCAGAAGGCGGCGGGGAATTATTTCATGCCGCTTGGTTTCGCGCCCGATGAGATGCTCACCATCACCCGGGGCGAGCCGGGCTGGTTTCAGTCCTCCGATCCGGTGCGGCGCGGTTTTTGCCGCGATTGCGGCACGCCGCTGTTTTTCGACACGCTGCAATCGGATGGTCTCGCGGTGACGCTGGGCAGTCTCGATGATCCCTCGGCGTTTCCACCGATCGCTCAGGACGGGATTGAGACGCGGGTGCCGTTTCATGCAGCGCTCGGCAGCTTGCCCGGGAAAAATGTCGACCGTGATGATCTGCCGGGAGGGCTGGCGAGCATCGCCTCGACCAATCATCAGCACCCGGATTGCGACACCGGCGTCTGGCCGGTGGAGGACAAGTCATGAGCCCTCAACCCCTAACCGGCGGCTGCCAGTGCGGCGCAATTCGGTTTCGCCTGAGCGGAGCCCCCGGCACGTCTTCGGTGTGCTATTGCCGGATGTGCCAGAAGGCCTCGGCCAGCCAGGCGCTGGCGCTGGTTTCGGTGGGCCTGGCAAGCATGCAATGGACGCGCGGCGCACCGTCATGGTTTCAAAGCTCGAATGCAGCGCGGCGCGGCTTTTGCAGCGCCTGCGGCACGCCGCTGGCCTATGATGCGCCGGACGGGTTGGCGCTGTCGGTGCTGGCGTTCGATGATCCGGACGCCGTGCCGCCGGTGATTGCCTATGGTGTGGAAGGCAAACGGCCCTGGTGCGACAGCATCCCTGCGCTTCCCGAGCGGCACACCATGGAAGACCCGGAGGCGGTCGCCTTCCTTCAAACGCTGGTCAATTATCAGCACCCGGATCACGATACCGGCACCTGGCCACCGGAGCGCACCGAATGAGCGAGCGCAAGCCGGGCACGGAAATGCCGAAATGGCTGCTTTACGGTCTGATCGGCAAGGGCGTTTTTGTAGTTGTGGTGACAGCCGCGGTTGTCATCTGGGTCAATTGGAGCTGACAGCATGAGCACTTTACGCGCACTTTACCCGGAGATCGAACCGTTCGAGACCGGCTATCTCGATACCGGCGACGGCCATCAGGTTTACTGGGAGCGGGTTGGCACCAGGGGGGGCAAGCCTGCGGTGTTTCTGCATGGCGGCCCGGGCGGCGGCTTTGGTCCGGTGCACCGGCGGCTGTTTGATCCCGCACTTTATGACGTGATCCTGTTCGACCAGCGCGGCTGCGGGCAATCAACCCCATTTGCCTCGCTTGACAACAACACCACCTGGCATCTGGTGGCCGATATCGAGCGCTTGCGGGAAATGGCGGGGTTCGAGCAATGGCTGGTGTTCGGCGGCTCCTGGGGGTCGACGCTGGCACTGGCCTATGCCGAGACCCATCCGGAGCGGGTGAGCGAACTGGTGGTGCGCGGCATCTACACGCTGACAAAGGCCGAGCTTGACTGGTACTATCAGTTCGGCGTCTCGGAGATGTTTCCCGACAAGTGGGAACGGTTTCTGGCGCCGATCCCGCAAGCCGAGCGCGGCGACCTGATGACAGCCTATCGCAAGCGGCTGGTGGGCGATGATCCGGCTGAGCAGATCGCTGCGGCCAGGGCCTGGAGCGGCTGGGAGGGCGAGACCATCACGCTCATGCCCGAACCCTCGACCAGCGACAAGTTTCACGAAGACCGGTTCGCATTGGCATTTGCGCGGATCGAAAACCATTTCTTCGTTCATGCCGGCTGGCTGGAAGAAGGGCAATTGCTGCGCGAAGCCCACAAGCTCGCCGGCATCGACGGCGTCATCGTGCATGGCCGCTACGACATGCCGTGCCCGGCGCGCATTGCCTGGCAGTTGCACAAGGCCTGGCCACGGGCCGGGTTTCACTTGATCGAGGGCGCCGGACACGCATTTTCCGAACCCGGCATTCTTGACCAGCTGATCCGTGCGACCGACAGGTTTGCGGGCAAGGCAGACACATGAGTGACAAGCAACGCATCTATCTCTTCGACACAACCCTGAGAGACGGCCAGCAGACGCCGGGCATCGATTTTTCCGTCGAGGACAAGATCGCCATCGCCAGGATGCTGGATGATTTCGGGATTGATTATGTCGAGGGCGGTTATCCCGGTGCCAATCCGACCGATACGGCGTTCTTTGCCAAAAACCGCACCGAGAACGCCGCGTTTGTGGCCTTCGGCATGACCAAGCGTGCCGGTGTTTCCGCATCCAATGATCCAGGGCTTGCCGGACTCATTCAGGCGGCGAGCGATGCGGTCTGCCTCGTCGCCAAGAGCTGGGATTATCACGTCAAGGTGGCGCTCGGCTGCACCAATGAAGAAAACCTGCAATCGATCTCGGAGTCGGTGCAAGCTGTAACTGCCGCCGGCAAGGAAGCGATGGTCGATTGCGAGCATTTCTTCGATGGCTACAAGGCCAACCGGGATTACGCGGTGGCCTGCGCGAAGGCTGCGCATGAATCCGGCGCGCGCTGGATCGTGCTGTGCGACACCAATGGCGGCGCGCAACCCTCCGAAATCACCGAGATAGTTGGTGCGTTGATCGCAGAGGGGATTCCCGGCGACCGGCTCGGCATTCATGCCCATAACGACACCGGACAGGCCGTTGCCAATTCGCTCGCGGCGGTGGAAGCCGGCGTGCGGCAGATCCAGGGCACGCTCAACGGCATCGGCGAGCGGTGCGGCAACGCCAACCTGATCACCCTGATCGCCACGCTTGCGCTCAAACCGGTCTACTCGGCGCGCTTCGAGACAGGGATTACCGAAGACAAGCTTCTGGGCCTGACGCCGCTCAGCCACGGATTCGACGAGTTGCTCAACCGCTCGCCGGCGACGCAATCGCCCTATGTCGGGGCTTCGGCGTTCGCCACCAAGGCGGGCATCCATGCTTCGGCGCTGCTGAAAGATCCCCGGACCTACGAACATGTGCCGCCCGAAAGTGTCGGCAATTTCCGCAAGGTGATGGTGTCCGATCAGGGCGGCAAATCCAACTTCATCAATGCGCTCAAGCAGCGCGGCATCGAGGTCGGCAAGAACGATCCGAAGCTCGACAAGCTGATCAGTCTGGTCAAGGAACGCGAGGCTACTGGCTATGCGTACGAGGGGGCGGACGCGAGTTTCGAACTCCTGGCGCACCGCACCCTTGGCCGCGTGCCGGAATTCTTCTCGGTCACCAGTTTCCGGGTGATGGTGGAGCGCCGGTTCGATGCCATGGGCCGGATCAGGACAGTCTCGGAAGCCGTGGTCAAACTGGTGGTCGACGGCGTCGAGATGATGTCGGTGGCCGAGGGTCACGGCCCGGTCAACGCGCTCGACATCGCGCTGCGCAAGGATCTCGGTGTCTACCAGTCGGAGATCGCCGATCTGGAACTGGCCGATTACAAGGTACGCATCCTCAATGGCGGCACCGAGGCGATCACCCGCGTGCTGATTGAATCCGCCGACGGCGCGGGCGCGCGCTGGTGGACGGTGGGCGTGTCCGACAACATCATCGACGCCTCGTTCCAGGCACTGATGGATTCGATCGTGTTCAAGCTGATGAAGAACCGGGACATGGCGGGCCGGGCGGCGGCGGAATAGAGCGTCGCAGCTGCTCGGGTCAGGTTTCGGGAGGCCGTCCCGCCCCCGTGGCCAGTCCGCGATTGTTCAGCGGAATGAATTTGCTCATTCACGCGGCTTGCCATATGCGTCTCATCCAAACACGAATAACGGGCGGGTACCCTCATGGCGATCAAAACGGCTCCGGCGGCTTATGACGAAGACACGCCGCGCGGCTTTGCCTTCGCGCTGGTTGCCTATCTGTTGTGGGGTTTCCTGCCGTTCTACATGAAGGCGGTGGCGCATATTCCCGCCGTGGAGGTCGTGGCGCACAGGGTGGTCTGGTCTGTGCCGATTGCGGCGATCGTGCTGATCCTGCTTGGCCGGACAAATGACATCCGGATAGCGCTCAAAACCCCACGAACGCTGATGATGGCGATGGTGACGGCATCCATCATCACGATCAACTGGGGCATCTATGTCTGGTCGATCGGCGCGGGCCGGACAGTCGAGGCGGCGCTTGGCTACTACATCAATCCGCTGTTTTCGATTTTCCTCGCGGCGGTGCTGCTCAAGGAGAGGCTCGACCGCCAGCAGATGATTTCCATTGCGCTGGCGGTTGCCGCCGTAGCGCTGCTTGCCTGGGAGTCGGGCGGAGTGCCCTGGGTCTCCGTCGGATTGGCCGGAAGCTGGGGGTTTTACGCCTATTTCAAGAAATCGCTGCCGATCGGTCCCAATCAGGGGTTCTTTCTCGAAGTGCTGATCCTGACTGTTCCCGCGATCGGCTATATTGCCTATGTCGAGGCCAACGGAACAGGCCATTTCGGCGACACCGGGATGACGGACGTCTTGTTGCTGCTCGGCTGTGGTGTGGTCACGGCAGTGCCGCTGATGATCTATGCCAACGGCGCCAAGCTGTTGAGGCTGTCGACCATCGGCATCATGCAGTACATCGCGCCGACCCTGATCTTCATCATCGCGGTGTTTATCTTCAAGGAGCCGTTCGGGCTGTACAAGATGGCGGCGTTCATCCTGATCTGGATGGCGCTGGCAATTTACACATCATCGCTGTTGCGTAACCGCAAGGCACGCCAGGCCGCCGCAGCGGCGCTTACATCCGGTTGATCACCGCGGCATCGCCAACCGCAGGCTGTCGCGCGTGCGCCATGATGGCCGGCACGATATCTTCTGCCTGATCGATCACCAGAGGCTGGACCAGGTGGGCGGTGTGGATGAAGCCTTCACCTGTCATGTGACCGATCAGCGCATTGAGCGGATCCCAAAATCCGTTGATATTGGCGAACACCATGGGTTTGGTGTGCCTGCCCAGTTGTGCCCAGGTCATGATTTCGATGATCTCTTCCAATGTCCCGATACCGCCGGGCAGGGTGACGAAAGCGTCGGAACGTTCAAACATCATGTGCTTGCGCTCATGCATGTTTCTGGTGACATGCAACTCGCTCAACTTCCCAAGCGAATGGCGGGAGGCCTCCTTGTCCATCAGGAATTCGGGGATGATGCCGATGGCCTTGCCGCCTGCGGACATGACTGCGTCGGCCACAGCGCCCATGATGCCCTTGGTTCCGCCCCCATAGACCAGGTCGATGCCGTTCTCGGCCATGGCACGGCCCAGTGTCTGGGCGGCGGTTTTGTAGGCTGTATCGCGGCCAGGTTGGGAACCGCAATAGACGCAAATGGATTTGATGGAAGATGAGAGTGTGTTCATGGTTGGAGTGAACATAGGCCCGGCCACATGGTCAAGCCCCGGGTTTGCAGTGCACCCTGCTTTTTCTTGTGCGGCTTATGCAAACCAGATAGGTTTTGCGCAAATAGCCGGGGTTTTGCCGGTTTCACGGAGCATGATATGAACAAGAGCAATGCTGGGTTTCTGGCGTTTTTAGGGTTTGCGGTCGCTGCGGCGATCGGCGCATTTTTTGTCGCGCCCAAGATCTTCAAAACCGGCGGCGAAACGGCCACCCAGTCCGCGCCGGCGTCCAGTCTGGCTGAGGGCGATGCGACACAGCCGCCATCGGCGCAGCCCGAAACGCCAACCACTGAAGTTGCCAGCGCCGAACCCGTCGAACCTGTCGGGGCGGATGCCTGGATCGCGCCGAGTTTCGATGTGCTCAGGGTTGAACCAGACGGCTCCACCGTGATCGCCGGAAAGGCCGAACCTGGAACCACGCTCAACATCATGAACGGCGAGACCGTGATTGCCTCGACACAGGTCGGGCCGAGCGGTGATTTTGCCGCGGTTCTCGACACGCCGCTTGCGACCGGCGACTATCAGTTGACGCTGCAGATTATTGGTGAAGGCGGTGAAACGCGTCTCTCCGAAGAGATCGCCACGGTTTCGGTGCCAAAGGACGCCAGCGGGGAGTTGCTGGCCATGGTGAGCAAACCGGGCAAGGCAAGCCGGATCATCGCGCAGCCTGAGGCTGCGGCGAGCAGCGAACCGGTGGAAACGGCATCCGCCGCGCCGGAGAGCGTCCTTGGTGAAACGGTTTCGCCCGCACAGCAGAACGCCGGCAGCGAAGTTGCATCCGAAACGCAAACCGCGACTGAAGCAGCGCCCGAGGCTGCAGATGCCGGTTCCACCGCGTCGCCAGCCATCCAGACACCGGCGCTGCCGGACGCTTCCTCGTTGCTGACCACTTCCGCCCCCGAGGCCGGAGCTGGAAACGCACCGGCAGCGGAGGTCGCGGCCAGCGATCAAACCGCCCCGGTTGCCGGAGCAGCGAATGTAGACGGGCCCACCGCTGACGCGTCCCGGACCGAACCGGACGTTGCGCAACCTGAAGCGGCTGCGGAGATCGCCATGGCCGCTCCCGGGGCGGCTGCTGACCCGGCGTCGTCCGTCCTGTCCGCCGACGCAAAGGTGCGCGTTGACGCCGTGGAAATCGAAGGCGGGCGCATTTTCATTGCCGGTTCGGCGACGCCTGGATATTCAGTCCGGGTCTCGGCTGACGGCGTGGTGATCGGGACAGCGCAAGCTGACGAAACCGGCAGGTTCATCATCGAGGCGACCACGGAACTGAGCGTTGGCGATCACATCATCAACGCCGACCTGATGGAACCTGGCGGACAGGAGACGGTGTTGCGGGCAACCGTGCCGTTCAACCGTCCGGAAGGCGACACACTGGCAGCGGTTTCGCCGTCCGAGGGCGCATCGGGCGGCTCAGACTCCGGCAAGTCCGCGGCCCCGCAGGGTTTAATCCTGCCCGACATCGCCGGCCTTTCGAAAATGCGCGAGGAGTCTTTCGAAGCGCTGTCGCGGCTTGGACAAATGGTTTCCGCGCCCGAGACGGCTGAGACGAACGCTGTGACTGGTGCCTATGAAGATGCGGTCGCCAAACTCAAGGCCGCTGCGACGGCTGACCTCCCCGCCGGCAGCAGCGATGACGCCATGGCAATGGCGCAGTCGATGCGGGCGCAGGCGGAAGCCGCGCTGACGGTGATCAATCCGCCTGTTGCCGAGGGGGCGGACCAGTCTTCCACGCCAAATGATGTCGATCTGATTGCCGATCCCGCAAGAATGCGCGAAATGCTCAAGGATGCGGAAACGGCATTGTCCAGGCCGGCCAGCATCACTGTGGCCGCCGCCAACGCCCCGGAGCCCGCCGCAGCCAGTGGTGGCACGAAGGACGAGCCGCGCACCATCGTGCAGGCGCCGCTGGCCTCGACGCCCGGTGCCGTGATCATTCGACGCGGCGACACGCTGTGGCAGATCTCCCGGCGGACCTATGGCCAGGGTGTTCGCTACACCACCATCTATGTGGCGAACCGGTCGCAGATCCAGGATCCGGACCGGATCAAGCCCGGCCAGGTGTTTTCCGTTCCCGAAAGCCCGCTGGACAATGCCGAGGCGTTGCATCAGCAGTTGCTGGACGGTTCAAAACGTCCCTGATGCTGTTGACCGATACTCTTTCATCGTGTATCGCCGATGAACGATGAAGTTTATTGATCCGGATATCTCTGCGACAGACGAGACAGTGGCGCGCAAGCTTGCGGCGCTGGCCCATCCTGCGCGGCTGCGTCTTCTGCGGCAACTGGGGGCAGCCGACAGCTGCTGCGTCAAGGATCTGGTGCGGCGCGCCGGGCTGGCGCAGTCGACGGTGTCGCAGCATCTCAAGATTCTGGTCGAGGCAGAACTGGTCAGTTACCGACCCCAACAGCAACGCTCCTGCTACACCATCAACGCTGCCTCCGTGCGTGAACTGGCTGGCGTCATCGGACAAACTCTCGATCAATGCTGCGGCTGCGGATGCGAGCATGCCGGCGATGACGACCACCGCGACCGGCAACCCAAGCCGGGCATATCCGCACAGGCCGCCGGGCAAAAGGACATTTGATTTTGGCTACCAAGACAGTATCCGCTGACCAAGGAAACCCGTTCGGCACACTGAAAAACCTGTGGCCGTATATGTGGCCGGCAGACCGGCCGGATCTCAAGATGCGGGTTTTGTGGGCAACGCTTTTCCTGCTGTTGTCGAAAATCGTGCTGATCTCGGTGCCGTATTTCTTCAAATGGGCGACCGATACGCTGAACGGCGGCTCGCCCGCCGCGAGCTGGCTGCCTGCATTGATCGCCACGCCGGTGATGCTGGTGATCGCCTACAATGTCGTGCGCATCGTGCAATGGGGCTTCAACCAGTTGCGCGACGCCCTGTTTGCCCGGGTCGGTCAGCACGCGGTGCGGCAACTGGCGTTCAAGACATTTGTCCATATGCACGAATTGTCGCTGAGGTTTCATCTCGAGCGCCGCACCGGCGGTCTGTCGCGGGTGATCGAGCGCGGCACCAAGGGCATCGAGACCATTGTCCGGTTCACCATTCTCAACACAGCACCGACGCTCATTGAATTCGGCCTGACCGCCATCATCTTCGGCGTCGCCTATGGCTGGAGTTATGTTGCCGTCACTGCAGTCACCGTGTGGCTGTACATCTGGTTTACGGTGCGCGCATCGGACTGGCGCATCTCCATCCGCCGTTCGATGAATCAGTCGGATACCGACGCCAACACCAAATCGGTCGATTCGCTGCTCAACTACGAGACCGTGAAATATTTCGGCAATGAGGAGATGGAGGCGCGGCGTTTCGACAAATCGATGGCCTCCTACGAGAAGTCGGCGACCCAGGTCTGGACATCGCTCGGCTGGCTCAACACCGGCCAGGGCGTGATCTTCGGGCTCGGCATGACAGTGATGATGGTGATGTCGGCGCTTGCGGTTCAGGCCGGCGAGCAGACCATCGGCGATTTCGTCTTTATCAACGCCATGCTGATGCAACTTTCGGTGCCGCTCAACTTCATCGGCTTCGTCTACCGTGAAATCCGGCAGGGCCTGACTGACATCGAACAGATGTTCGCGCTGCTCGATGTCGAGCCCGAGGTGACCGACGCGCCTGATGCAAAGCCCCTGGTTGTCGATCAGGGGGCGATCCGGTTTGACGACGTTCATTTCAGCTACGACCCGGCGCGGTCGATCCTGAAAGGAATTTCCTTCGAGGTGCCTGCCGGCAAGACCGTCGCCATTGTCGGGCCTTCGGGGGCCGGAAAATCGACGATCTCGCGGCTTTTGTACCGGTTTTACGACATCCAGTCGGGACGCATCACCATCGACGGGCAGAACGTCCGCGATGTGACGCAGAAAAGCCTCCGCGCCGCCATTGGCATGGTGCCGCAAGACACGGTGCTGTTTAACGACACCATCGCCTACAACATCCGCTATGGCCGCATCGACGCGACCGACAAGGAAATCGATCGGGCGGCGGATCTTGCTCAGATCGGCGGGTTCATCCGCTCTCTGCCCGAAGGTTTCAAAGCGATGGTCGGCGAGCGCGGGTTGAAGCTCTCCGGCGGCGAAAAGCAGCGCGTTGCCATCGCCCGTACCATTCTCAAGGCACCGCCGATCCTGATCCTTGATGAGGCGACGTCAGCGCTCGATACCGCGACCGAACAGGAAATCCAGGCCGCACTCGATTTCGTCTCCAGGGGGCGGACAACCCTGGTCATCGCTCACCGGCTGTCCACGGTTGTCGGCGCTGATGAAATCATCGTGCTCAAGGACGGCGTGATCGCCGAGCGCGGCACACACGCCGAGCTTCTGACGCAAAATGGCCTCTATGGCTCGATGTGGGATCGCCAGCGTGAGGCAACCGAAGCCGAGGAGCAACTCAAGCGGATGCGTGAGAATGACGAAATGGGCATTGTTACCCGCAGGCGCACATCGGAGATCGGCGAAACCTGACCCAGGTTTCGGGACGCTTCGGCCGGCAGTTCGATGCCGGCCGCCAGTCTCCAACATCCGGCCGGTGCCAGGATTTGTTGCCATCGCGCCGACCTGGGCCCTTAAAGTGGTTTCCCCTTTGGCCTAATTTGATGTAGTCACGGCCAACAGACACTTCAGGGATGACATCATGAGTATCATCGACAGCGTTCGCAATGCGCTGGTTCCGGTTCACCGCGAGGGCTACAAGTTCGTCGCCGGTTTTTTCGTTGCCTCGGTGCTTCTGGGTTTGATCGCCGATCCGCTGTTCTGGATCGGTCTGGTGCTGACTGCATGGTGCGCCTATTTCTTTCGCGATCCGGAGCGGGTCACGCCGCTTGACGATGATCTGGTGATCAGCCCGGCCGATGGCAGGGTGTCGTCGGTGGTGCGGATGATGCCGCCGGCGGAACTGGGACTGGGTTCGGATGAGATGCTGCGCATTTCAGTGTTCATGAACGTGTTCGATTGTCATGTGAACCGCGCGCCGGTCAAAGGCCGCGTCGTGCGCAAGGTCTATTCCAAAGGCTCGTTTCTCAACGCCGAACTTGACAAGGCGAGCAGCGAAAATGAGCGCAGCGGGCTGGTGCTTGAGACCGGTCATGGCCAGATCGGTGTTGTCCAGATTGCGGGACTGGTGGCGCGGCGGATTTTGTGCTGGGCTGATGAAAACGACCGGCTGGACGCTGGCGAACGCTTCGGACTGATCAGGTTCGGCTCGCGGCTTGACGTGTTCCTGCCGGCCTCGGCGCGTTCACTGGTCAGCGTCGGACAGACCGCGATCGCCGGAGAAACCACGCTCGCCGAATTTGAATCGAACAAGGGACCAGTGGTCAGCCGCCGCGATTAGGCTTGCTGATCCTGACACCAGGGGAGAATGTATGCAGACGCCGTTTCCGCCTTTTGAACCTCACGGTCCGGAAGAAGAAGGGCTCGACGAGGGGCGCGGTCCGCGGCTGCGCGAAATCCCGTTCCGGATGCTCATTCCCAACCTGATCACCGTTCTGGCGATCTGCGCGGGCCTGACCGGCATTCGTCTGGCCTTCGAGAACCGCTTCGAGATGGCGGTGGCCATGGTGCTGATCGCGGCGTTCCTGGATGGCGTTGACGGGCGGGTGGCGCGGCTTTTGAAAGCCCAGACCAAATTCGGCGCGCAGATGGATTCGCTCGCCGACATCGTCAATTTCGGTGTCGCCCCGGCGCTGGTGCTTTATGTCTTCATTCTCGATCAGGCCCGTTCCTTCGGCTGGATTGCGGCTATCGTCTTTACCATCGCTGCAGGCTTGAGGCTGGCGCGCTTCAATGTCATTTCCGAGCGCCCGGTCAAATCGGCCTGGCAAAGCTACTATTTTGTCGGTGTACCCGCGCCTGCGGGCGCTCTGCTGGTGCTGTTGCCGGTCTATCTGGGGTTTCTCGGGATGCCGATCGACAAGAGCACCGGCTTCGCTGCCGCTGCCTACACGATGTTTATCGGATTTTTGCTGGTGAGCCGGGTGCCGGTGTTTTCCGGCAAGGGCATCAGTGGCGGCGTGCGCCGCGATCTGGTGATGCCTTTCATCCTCATAGCCGTTGTCTATGTGTCCTTGCTGATGAGCTTCACCTGGGAAACGCTGACCCTGACGGCAATCGCCTATCTGGCGACACTGCCATTCGGCGCCCGGGCCTGGTCGCGCAAATACGGGCCGAAATCACGCCTCAACGAGTCAAAGGATGTCAGCGGAGAAGCTGCCGGGGAAGTTGGACAATCCAGCGACAACGCGGGAGACTGACCGAAACGCTCATGCCGGGTGAGGGGGCTAGAGTATCCGTACGGTGCTCTAAAACCGCTCATCCTGTGTGGCGTCGCTGTTTCTGCGGTGGGAGAGAACCCACTCGTCGGCGATCTTCTGGGCGGTGACGTAATCGGTCTTGCCGGAACCCAGCACCGGGATCTGGGCCACATTGACGATTTCGCCCGGCACCATCAGGTCGGTGGCGCCGAAGCGGCGTGAGTAGTCGCGCAACTCCTCGCGCAGCGCCGGCATCCTCGTCGTCACCAGCACGATGCGCTCGCCCTTGCGGCTGTCTTCCACGGCGACGGCGGCATGAAAATCCTCCGGCCAGAGCTTCTGGACCATCATTTCGATGGCGCCGAGCGAGATCATCTCGCCGGCAATCTTGGCAAAGCGCTTGGCGCGTCCCCGGATGGCGATGTAGCCGTCCTCGTCGACGGCGACAATATCGCCGGAATCATGCCAGCCGCCCACCAGCGGCTGGAGTTTGCCGGGGTCCGAGGCAAGCATGTAGCCGAGCATGACGTTGGGGCCGGAGACGAACAGCCTGCCGCCCTCGTTGATACCTTCGACCGGCTCGAGCCTGAGCGCCATCGCCGGCAGCAGACGCCCGACTGTGCCGTCCCTGAAATGGCTGCCGGAATTGACCGCGGCGACCGGTGCGGCCTCGGTCATGCCGAAACCCTCGATGATGATGGCGCCAAAGCGTTCCTGGTAAACCTGGCGGGTTTGCGCCCGCACCGCCTCGGCACCCGCCACGATCAGCCGCAGGCTTTGAAAATCTGTGGTTCCGGCGGTGCGGGCATAGCCTGCCAGAAACGTGTCGGTGCCGAACATGATCGAGGGTTTGATCTCGCGCGCCACTGCCGGAATGATCCGGTAGTGCAGCGGCGAGGGGTAGAGAAACAGCTTGACGCCGAAGAGCAGCGGCAGGATGGCTCCTCCCGTCAGTCCAAAGGAATGGAACACCGGCAGCACGTTGAAAAGCTTGTCGCGCACCGAAATGTCGATGCGGGCTTCGGCCTGCGCGGCATTGGCGTGCAGGTTGGCGTGCGAGAGCACCACACCCTTGGGCGTGCCCTCGGAGCCGGAGGTAAACAGGATCACCGCCGGATCGGACGCCTTGACCGGCCGGATTGGTCTGCGCCAGTTGAGGAACGCGGCGGCCTTTTCCAGAGCCGTGATGGTCTCGCGCAGATCCTCAAGCCAGACAATGTTGACACCGGCTTGCTCGATGGCGGCCACCTGGGCCTCGAGGCCGGCCTTGTCGACAAAGGCGCGGCTGGCGAGAACGGTGCGGATTTTTGCCGTCGACAGGGCCGAGACTAGTGCCGCCGACCCCGCAGTATAATTAAGCATGGCCGCGACCCGCCCGGCGGACTGAAGCGCCAGAAAGGCGACCATCACCGCATTGGCATTGGGCAGGAGTATCCCCAGTGCTTCGCCGGGCAGACTCATTTTCTCGAACCGGACGCCCAGCGCCCGTGCCCCGATCAAGAGCTTTTTGTAGCTCAACCTGCCGCCAAGTGCGTCTTCGAGCACGGGGCCGGCCTTGCCATAACGGTCGGCGGCGTCGCGAAACGCCAGGAACAGGCCGCGATCGAAGTCGTTGCCGCGAAACCGCGCAAGCGCCATGAGATCATGCACACGGTCTTCATCGCGTGGCGCGCTGGCGCCATTGTCCAGCGGGCCGATGTCGTCGAAATCAAGACTGTCGGACCCGGTCAGCGTGAAACGCGGCAGTATGTGACGCGGAGCCTCGGTGCCCGGCAGTGCCGACCAGCGCGAGAACCTCGATCCGGTGACGTGCAGGGCGGACATCTGCGCCTTGTGCTTGCGCGCGAGGGCTGACAGCGACTTGTATCGCGCCAGGGTTTCCGGCGCCGGTTCGATCGAAGGCGGAAAGGCAAGCGTCACCGGCGTGCCCGCGGCAAGAGCGGTCTCGATTGCGCCGGTGTCGCCGGCGGGAGCGGTGCGGGCGAACAATCGCATGCCGAACAGAACCAGCGAGCGCTGGTCGTCCTCGTGCAGCACATGCAGGCATTCTCGGTCAAGCACCGACCACAGCACAGCCGCATCGAGCCCGGATTGACGGGAATAGACATGGATCGCCGGGCGGCGTGAACCGGTATCGGCCGGCCTGGAGCCAAGGCTTGCGGGCAGGCGCAGCCGGAACAGGGTCTTCAGTTTGACCAGGGCAACCGCCTGCGGCAGGCTTGCCTGGCGATGGCGCGCGGTCCACAGGCTGGCCACCAGCCCCGCAGCCAGCAATACAATGATCAGCGTCGCTGCCAAACCCGCCATGAGCGGTCTCCTCCACCTCATCCTGATCCGCACCCGCACGCCGATCAGTCAAATGCCTCACCCGGGAAGCCTAGAGCCGATCTTGTGTGAATGGAAGCTGTCAGTTGGTCGTGCGGTGGAGCCGTGGCGCTATTCGGGCAGCCGGTAATCGAAGAAGCGGTTTTCGGCAACGCGGAACAGCTTGCCGGTCACGGTGCAGTCCGGTCCGCAGAGCGGCACCAGTTTGGCGGCAACTTCGGCAGGATGCGGCAGGGTTTCGGGCTTCTCGCCCGGAAAAGCCTGCGCCCGCATTGCCGTGCGGGTGGCTCCGGGGTCAATGGAATTGACCTTGAGCGAGGTCTTCTCGGTTTCCGCCGCCCAGACACGCGCCAGGGTCTCGACTGCGGCCTTTGATGCGGCGTAAGGGCCCCAGAAGGCGCGTGCGGAGTGGGCCACGCCGGAGGACAGGATCAGCGCGCGGCCGGCATCGGATTTGATCAACAGTGGTTCGACCGAGCGGATCACCCGCCAGGTGGCGGTGACGTTGACTGTCATCACCTTGTCGAACACCTTGGCTTCGACATGGCCGACGGGAGAGATGACACCGAGCACGCCGGCATTGGCGACGAGAATGTCGAGCTTGCCCCAGCGGTCATTGATGGCGGCGCCCAACCGGTCGATGGCCGGCATGTCGGTCAGGTCCATCGGTACCAGCGTGGCGCTTCCGCCATCTGCCTGGATCGCGTCATCGAGTTCCTCGAGACCGCCCGAGGTGCGGGCCACCGCGATCACATGAGCGCCCTGTCTGGCGAGCGCCAGCGCGGTCGCGTAACCGATTCCGCGGGAAGCGCCGGTGACCAGCGCGATACGTCCTTCAAGCAATGCCATGATCCCAGTTTATCCGTTGTTGGCCAGCAGCGACAAGCCGCGCACATTGTCCAGATCTTCCTGATCGGTGAGGACTGTCGGGTAGTCTCCGGTAAAACAGGCATCGCAGAATTGCGGGCATTCCGCATTGCGGCCCGGTTCGCGCACGGCCCGGTAAAGACCATCGATCGAGACGAAGCCGAGGCTGTCCACCCGGATGAAGTCCGCCATGGCGTCGACCGACATGCGTGAGGCGAGAAGCTTGGATTTCTCCGGGGTATCGACGCCGTAGAAGCACGACGACATGGTTGGCGGGGAGGCGATGCGCATATGCACTTCCCGCGCGCCGGCTTCGCGCACCAGCTTCACGATCTTCTGGCTTGTGGTGCCGCGGACAATGGAATCGTCAACCAGCACCACGCGTTTGCCCTCAATCATGTTCTTGTTGGGATTGAGCTTGAGCTTGACGCCCATGTGGCGGATCTCGGACGACGGCGCGATGAAGGTGCGACCGACGTAATGGTTGCGGATGATGCCGAGTTCGAAAGGCAGGCCTGTCTGCTGGGAAAAGCCGATGGCCGCCGGTGTGCCCGAATCGGGAACCGGAATGATGACATCGGCATCGACCGGGCATTCCTTGGCCAGTTCCTCGCCGATCTTCTTGCGCGCCTCGTAGACATTGCGGTTCTCGATGGTCGAGTCGGGACGGGCAAAATAGACGTATTCGAAAATGCACAAGCGTGGCGACTGTTTCTCGAAGGGAAAATGGCTCTCGATTCCCTTGCTGGTGATCACCACCACCTCGCCGGGCTGAACGTCGCGGACAAAGCGGGCGCCGATAATGTCGAGCGCGCAGGTCTCCGACGCCAGGATATAGGCGCCGTCGAGATCGCCGATGCACAGCGGCCTGATACCGAGCGGGTCGCGCGCGCCGATCATCTTCTTCTCGGACAGGCCGACAAGCGAATATGCGCCTTCAATCCGCGAAAGCGCATCGATGAACTTCGGCACGATCCGGGTTTTTTCGCTGACGGCGATCAGATGCAGGATGGTTTCGGTGTCGGATGTCGACGAGAAGATCGAGCCGCGCTTTTGCAGTTCGCGCTGGACGGTGAGCGCGTTGGTGATATTGCCGTTATGGGCGATGGCGAAACCGCCGCCGGCAAATTCGGCAAAGAACGGCTGGACATTGCGCAGGCCCTCGCCACCGGTGGTGGAATAGCGGGTGTGGCCGATGGCGCGGTCGCCAGGCAACCGGTCCATCACCGAGCGCTTGGTGAAGGTGTCGCCGATCAGCCCGACATGGCGCTCGACGGAAAATTGCGTTCCATCGAAGGCGACAATGCCCGCGGCCTCCTGGCCGCGATGCTGGAGCGCGTGAAGGCCCAGGGTCACGACGGCGGCGGCTTCGGACTTGCCGAAAATTCCGAACACGCCACATTCGTCATGGAAACAGTCGGCTTCGTTGTCGACCGGTGTCATGCCAGTGTCAGTCATCGGTGTCGAACCTTTATATCAACCGGCCGGATTGGTCCCGGACGGAATCAGTCATCCGCTTGTCGCGGGGGCGTCTTCGGCCAAAGGTTCATCGGTACCTTTGCCGCGCAGGCGCTCAAGGATCGTTGCGTCCGCATCATCGGGCAACATGTTGATCAATTTTGTGCCAAGCGAATCGAGCATCGGCTTCGATTTCGCTGTGGTAACCCATTCAGGCTGTTTCGGCGCCGCCACCAGCCAGTTGAAGAACAGCATGGCGACAACAACAAGCAGAACGCCGCGGGCCGCACCAAAGACGAAGCCCAGCGTCCGGTCAAGCGCGCCGACGCGGCTGTCGATAATGAAATCGGCAATCCGCATGGTGATATAGGACACTAGAATCAGGGCGATAAGAAAGACCACGGCGGCCGATCCGATCATCGCGACCTTGTCGGACGAGGTGTATTTCAAGGCAAACGGGGTAAGGATCGGGTAGAGGAAATAGGCCGCGGCAGCGGCTGCGATCCAGGACGCCACGGCCAGAACCTCGCGAGAAAAGCCGCGAACCATGGCAAGCACCGCCGAAAACAGGGTGATGCCGAGCAGGATGCCGTCGAGAAGGGTAATAGGCATTTAATCGCGTTCCGTTCAGGCTCTGCCCATGATCGCCGCTTAAGGCGCCCGGATGGGCTGAATTCAGTTTTCGTCCACGTCGCCTTCGGTCACAAGCGCAGCTTTGGAACCGGCAATGCGGGCCACCAGATCCGCCAGCGTTTCCATCTGGGACAAACCCGCGCCGGATTTGGACGGCAGATCGGCTGAACCTGACGGCAACACTGCGTTGGCGAACCCCAGTTTCTCGGATTCCTTCAACCGCAAAGCCGTTTGCGCAACCGGCCTGATGGCTCCCGACAGACTGACTTCGCCGAAATAGACGCAATCGGCGGGAAGGGCAAGCCCGGCGAGCGAGGAAACAAGGGCGGCCGCCACTGCCAGATCGGCCGCCGGTTCGCTGATCCGGTAGCCGCCGGCGATATTGAGATACACATCATGGCTGCCAAGCCGCACCCCGCAATGGGCTTCGAGCACCGCCAGGATCATCGCCAGCCGCGACGAATCCCAGCCGATGACGGCGCGGCGCGGCGTGCCCAGGCTTGAGGGAGCGACCAGGGCCTGGACCTCGACCAGCACTGGCCGGGTGCCCTCGATGCCGGCGAACACCGCCGCACCCGGCGATTTGGCATTGCGTTCGCCCAGAAACAGCTCCGACGGATTGGCGACTTCGCGCAGCCCCTTGTCCGACATTTCGAAAACGCCGATCTCGTCGGTCGCGCCAAAGCGGTTCTTGACGGTGCGCAGGATGCGGTAGTGATGGCCGCGGTCGCCTTCGAAATACAGCACCGCATCGACCATGTGCTCGACCACGCGGGGACCGGCGATCTGCCCGTCCTTGGTGACATGGCCGACCAGAACCATGGCGGCTCCGGTCTGCTTGGCGTAGCGCACCATGGCATGCACGCCGGTTCGCACCTGGGTAACCGTGCCCGGTGCCGATCCGGCAAGATCGCTCCACAGGGTCTGGATCGAATCAATGATGACGAAATCGGGACGTTTGCCATCGGCCAGGGTGGCGAGAATGTCCTCGACATTGGTTTCGGCGGCAAGCAATACGCCCGAATCAGCCGCACCCAGCCGTTGCGCTCTCAGTCGCACCTGGGCGACCGCCTCCTCACCCGAAACATAGATGACCCGGTGGCCCTGCCGGGCGAGAGCAGCGGCGGCCTGCATCAGAAGCGTCGATTTGCCGATGCCGGGATCGCCGCCGACCAGCACCGCCGAGCCACGCACGAAGCCGCCGCCGGTGACGCGGTCGAGTTCACCGACAAGCGTGGAGATGCGCGGCGCTTCCTCGATTTCACCCGAAAGGCTGGCCAGCGCCACCGCACGGCCCTTGCGCGCTGCAGCTCCCGGGCCGCCGCCGATGCCGCCGGCCGGATCATCTTCGACAATGGTGTTCCATTCGCCGCAGCCATCGCATTTCCCTGCCCATCGGGAATGGATGGTGCCACAGGACTGGCAGACGAATTGAGTACGGGTCTTGGCCAAATCTCGGGTCCCTTTGTTGCTGTTGCCGGTTTGTCAGGAAGATGGCGGTTTGTCCACTGTTTGTTCTCCTTTTTGTGGTCATTGAAGCGAGCCGGTGGAGGCTGGTAACGGTCGCACCGGTTCTCACCAAGGGCAGCGCTTAATTCCGGAGTGCTCAATCCGTTGCAATTCAGGCGACATAGCTGCGGGCATGTCGACGCCCGAGACTGGTGAGCAACTCATAGCTGATGGTTCCGGCGGCGCGGGCTGCCTCTTCGACATTGATGGTCGGACCCAGAAGTTCAATCCAGTCGCCGGTGTTGACGGCATCTTCGGGCAGGTCAGTCACATCGAACATGGTCAGGTCCATGGTGATCTTGCCGACCACCGGAACACGAACGCCGTTGATTGCGCCGTAGGCGCCCTGGGGTACCGCGGAACGCAGCGGCACGCCGGCGCCCGAGGCCGAGCGGTGAAAGCCGTCGGCATAGCCCACGCCGCAGACCGCAATCCGGCTGTCGCGGGTGCAATTGTACGCAGCGCCGTAGCTCACCGACTCACCGGTCTTGGCACTTCTGATGACAAGCACGCGGCTTTGGGCCGTGACAACGGTGCGCATCCGGTTGGGCATGTCTGACACCGGCTCGCCTCCGTAGAGCGCAATGCCCGGGCGCGTCAGATCGTGATGGACGGCTGCGCCAAGAAAAATGCCGCCGGAATTGGCGAGGCT
Source organism: Hoeflea sp. (assembly GCF_039975035.1). Classification (GTDB taxonomy): domain Bacteria; phylum Pseudomonadota; class Alphaproteobacteria; order Rhizobiales; family Rhizobiaceae; genus Hoeflea. The sequence goes on from NZ_JBDWHW010000252.1 coordinate 32,405, forward strand.
CGCCTCGATCCCGGGAAAACAGGATCGGATGCTGTCAAACAGCTTGATCTGACGGGCGTTCAGCGGATGTCCGGGATCGTCGGCGCAGGCAAAATGGCTCATCACCAGGCAGGGGGGCGGCGCGCTGCTTTGCGAATGGGCCGCTGCCTGTTCGGGCGTCAGTCCCATCCGGTTCATGCCGGTGTCGACATGCAAGGCATAGGCGCGCCCATCCGCGTTCGCGCACCAGAAGCCGGCCTGTTCCGGCGAATTGATGATCGGAATCAGATCATGCGCCAGCGTTTGCGCGAACGACCCTTCGAAAACGCCGTTCAGCACGTAGATGCGCGCGTCCGGGAGCAATGGCCGCAGGGCTGCGCCCTCATTGGCATCGGCGACGAAAAAATCCCTGCACCCCTCGCGCGCCAGTCTCGGCGCCACCCGATCGGCGCCGGTTCCATAGCCATTGGCCTTTACCGCGGCGCCGCAACGGGCGCTGCCGGACAGATCACGCATTTTCCGCCAGTTATCAGCAAGTGCGCCCAGATCAACGCTCAGGCGCGTTGTGGCGGCGGACGGGGAACCGTTTTCAAAGCTGCTGGCGGATGAGGTCAAAACACAGACCTATTCGTCGTGGACAAACTGGTTGTAGGAATTGTCGGCCAGATCGGCAAACCGGGTGAATTCCGCCTGGAAGCCCAATTGCACGGTGCCGGTGGGGCCGTGGCGCTGCTTGGCGATGATCACGTCGGCGGTGCCCTTCACCTTCAGCATCTTTTCTTCCCAGGCCAGATATTCCGGGGTCTTGATGTCGGCGACGACCTCGTCGGGCGAGCGGCGCGGCTCGCCGTTCTTGACGTAATATTCCTCGCGGAACACGAACAGCACGACGTCGGCGTCCTGCTCGATCGAGCCCGATTCACGCAAGTCGGAGAGCTGCGGGCGCTTGTCCTCGCGGCTTTCCACCTGACGCGAGAGCTGCGACAGGGCGATGATCGGGACATTGAGCTCCTTGCCCAGCGCCTTCAGTCCGGTGGTGATCTGGGTGATTTCCTGCACCCGGTTGTCGCTGGATTTGCCGGAACCGGTCATCAGCTGGATATAGTCGATCACCAGCACATCAAGCCCGCGCTGGCGCTTGAGCCGCCGGGCCCGGGCTGAGAGCTGGGCGATGGAAATACCGCCGGTCTGGTCGATGTAGAGCGGGATTTTCTGCATCATCTGCGAGCAGCCGACCAGCTTTTCAAAGTCGGCCTCGGAAATTTCGCCGCGGCGGATCTTTGACGAGGAGATTTCAGTCTGCTCGGAAATGATACGGGTGGCGAGCTGTTCGGCCGACATTTCCAGCGAGTAGAAACCGACCACGCCGCCGTTCTTGGCCTTCATCGAGCCATCGGCCTGCACTTCACCCTCATAGGCTTGGGCGATGTTGAAGGCGATGTTGGTGGCGAGCGAGGTCTTGCCCATGCCCGGACGTCCGGCAAGCACGATAAGGTCGGAGTGCTGCAAACCGCCCATGCGGGCATCGAGCGAGCTGATTCCGGTGGAAATGCCCGACAGGCCGCCATCGCGCTGATAGGCGGCGCCAGCCATGTCGATGGCCAGCGACACCGCATCGTTGAACGACTGGAAGCCGCCGTCGTAGCGGCCGGTTTCGGCAAGTTCGAACAGGCGGCGCTCGGCGTCCTCGATCTGGCTGCCCGGCGGCATGTCGAGCGGTGCATCAAAGGCGATGTTGACCATGTCCTCGCCGATCGAGATCAGCGCCCGGCGCTGGGCCAGATCATAAATCGCGCGACCGTAATCCTCGGCATTGATGATGGTCACGGCTTCGGAGGCGAGGCGGGCGAGATATTGCGCCACCGTCATGTCGCCGACCTTGGAATCGGCGGGCAGGAAGGTCTTGATCGTCACCGGGTTGGCGGTCTTGCCCA